>CALZHW010000004.1:3138-63451 GCA_945787125.1 uncultured Ectothiorhodospiraceae bacterium | reverse complement strand
ATGCGTGGTAGCTTGCCCGCAGACATATCGGCCAACACATTCACCACATCAATCAAGGCGTAATTAAAATTCTCCGGAGTGGCGGCTGAAATAATGGCGTTCACTTCCTGATAACGCGCTATCGGACTTTCGAAAAAATCCGGCTTATTTTTTACTTGCGTGAGGCGATTGCGTAAATTCTGGAATTGCGCACCTTCGGCGCTGGCATCCTTTGCCAGGTTAGTCACTAAACTTGCGAGTGCGGGATTTTGCTCTATGGATATGCGTGCATATTCTTTAAGCAAGAGTGCATTACGCACCAAGCCTTTGTCCAAATCATTCGACAGGTTATCGAGCGCAGAATCGGCCGTTGAGATACGTGCATCTATTCTCTCCGCAACTTGTGCGGCAGAAACCGGTACGGCATCACCACCGCCGGGCCCACCACAACCGCTAATGATACTGCCGAGAACAAGACAGATTATGTATAACGTTTGACGCACTAGCGAACCCCGCCTATGGTAGAGTATATTTTAATCATATTCTTAATTCCTATTGAATACGCGTAATCTAACAAAATCATACGCAGTCTAGCAATAAACGGTTACAATACGGTTATTTGTGAAGCATAAAGACTTGAAATGAAAGCAGATCCTGGAAAAGTTGGCTTTGTCAGCCTCGGTTGCCCTAAAGCATTAGTAGACTCTGAACAAATTATTACTCAATTGCGCGCAGAAGGCTATGAAATTGTTCCTGATTACGCAAGCGCTGACATCGTTGTGGTTAATACCTGCGGTTTTATTGACGATGCGGTCGAAGAATCCCTGGATGCGATAGGCGAAGCGCTGGATGAAAATGGTAAAGTCATCGTCACTGGTTGCCTTGGCGCAAAAGGCGACATCGTAAAAACAAAATTCCCTAAAGTACTCGCCGTGACCGGACCACATGCCAAACAAGACGTGATGAATGTGGTACACCAGCATTTACCGCCCGCACATGACCCTTATACCAGCTTGATACCGCCACAAGGTATTAAATTAACACCGAAGCACTATGCTTACCTTAAAATTTCCGAAGGTTGTAATCATCGCTGTCGCTTTTGCATCATTCCCGCGTTACGTGGTGATTTAGTCAGTCGCCCCATTGGCGAGGTCTTAATTGAAGCGCAAACATTGGTTGATGCAGGTGTCAAGGAATTACTCGTCATCTCACAAGACACCTCCGCGTATGGCGTAGACACTAAATATAAATTGGATTTTTGGAATGGCAAACCCATTAAGACCCGTTTTTATGAGCTAGTCGAAGCCTTGGGTCAGCTAAATGCCTGGACGAGGTTACATTATGTGTATCCTTATCCTCATGTTGATGAGGCAGTAGCACTGATGGGGGACAACGGATTATTACCTTATTTAGATATACCCTTCCAACATGCCAGTCCGACCATTTTGAAATCTATGCGCCGCCCGGCAAGCACTGAAAATAATTTACAGCGCATAGAAAAATGGCGCAGCCTCTGCCCGGACATAACCATCCGCAGCACTTTTATTGCTGGTTATCCCGGAGAAACCGAACAAGATTTTGAGCTGCTACTAGATTTTCTAAAGGATGCGCAACTCGATCGTGTTGGCTGTTTTGCTTATTCAGCCGTTGAGGGAGCCGCAGCCAATGAATTGGCCGGACAAATTCCAGAACACATCAAGCAAGAACGACTGGAAATGTTTATGCAAACCCAGGCGGAGATCAGTACCAACAAATTAAAAGACCGAATCGGCAAAACAGAAACTGTCTTAATTGATGAAATCACGGAATACGGATTTAATGCACGCAGCAAATCCGATGCACCGGATATCGATGGAATTGTCGTGGTAGAAACTGATCAGATATTTCAAAGTGGTGAATTTGCTGAAGTGACCATCATCAACTCCGATGAGCATGATCTTTATGGAATAATTGCGCACTAAAAAACAACAAAAAAACTCTACCTATCGCTTGATAAAACGGGGTTTTTTAAAAAAGCTCACAATTGGAGATCATGATGCTCAACCTGTGAGTGAAGACAGGAAAAGCACAATTATTAATGACCCTAATCAATCAACTGATGAATTTAGGACTACTATAGTTACGTGAGTTACGTGAGTTACGTGATTCCAAAACATATATAATCGCATTATCAGCAACCCTTTTAATTGGCGTGCTCACCCAGGCAGGTATCAATTCGTCAAAAATTGCAGCGGAGTAGATACTATGCTGCTGCAACGAGAGCATGGAAAAGCCCTGCCTAAACTTTCGGCATTCAAGCCGCACAAAAAGCCTAAGCAAATTAACATCAGGTATCTCTGAAATTAACGGTAAAGTTTAGTGCAACAAATTATGGTCGTGATCATGAATCCCATGCATCTCCCAGTTGCCACATTTAGGGCAACGATGAGAGCGGAAAGTTACCACGTGCCATACCGTAAATACTGGACCCAAAACGGCTAGGTAGATAATACCGGTAATTGCTGCAATAACAAATGACACTGTCCATATACCTACATCAAGCACTAAGCTAGCGTATTCATCATGTACTGGATGACCTATAAATCCACAACTACTGCATTCTTTGTTTTTCATGGAACACCTCCTGAAGTTTATAATGCGATAAACTGCTACTGACATGGACAAGAAAGTCGTCCAAAGAAGATGTGATAATTGTGAGTTCTTATTTAAATTAAGACCCTGACACACAAATTATGTTCAACGCTATTTGCATTTACTCCAAAAAAAACAAACTATATCTGTTTATACAACAACTTCTCGTTTTTTTCTTACGCTATTGTCCATTATAGCAGCCAACTGAAAAACCGTCGTAAATACCCATTAGAAATTTTCATATTAAAACCCAGACATTTAAATTTTTTAACTCATTGTCAAAATACAATAACGCGATAATCAAGCCTGAATTCTTTTACCCGGAAAAATCCTCAATCACTTGTTTGATAATAATGATGGCAGAATTCAACTCTGCTTTGCTAATAACAAGAGGCGGCGCGAAACGAATAACAGTTTCGTGGGTTTCTTTGGTTAAAATGCCTTTTTGCATGAGTGCTTCACAGATCTCGCGCGCACTGGCAAGGTCAGCATTTACTTCTACGCCAATTAGTAAACCTTTACCACGCACCGTTTTAATTATCGGGCTTTGTATATTCTGCAGTGCTTGCATAAAATAAAGACCCAGTTTCGCGGCCGCTTCCGGCAGTTGTTGCTCAACGGTCAAACTTAGTGCTTCCAGTCCCACCGCACAGGCGAGCGGGTTGCCACCAAACGTGCTGCCATGATCGCCAGGGGTAAAAACATCCATCACATCTTTACGACTGAGAAACAAAGACACCGGTAACAGACCGCCACCTAGCGCTTTACCGAGAATCAATCCATCCGGTTTTACGGCGTCATGATCCACAGCAAAGAGTTTTCCTGTGCGCCCTAATCCGGTCTGGATTTCATCGCAAATAAGCAACACATTGTGTTTGCGACAAATTTCTGCACACGCTTTTAAGTAACCGTCATCAGGCACAATAATGCCGCCTTCGCCTTGAATTGGCTCAACCAGAAATGCCGCCGTATTATCTGTGATAGCCGCCTCTAGTGCAGCCGCATCATTGAAGGGTACATTTTTAAAACCTGCTGGAAAGGGACCAAAACCTGCCTTGTATTGTTGCTCTGATGAGAATGCCACAATAGAAATTGTGCGGCCGTGAAAATTGCCTTCACAGGTAATGATTTCCGCTTTATCTTTTTCTACCCCCTTAACTGAGTACGCCCATTTACGCGCAGCTTTAATAGCAGTTTCCACCGCCTCAGCTCCAGTATTCATCGGCAATGCTTTATCCATGCCCGACAAGGTGCAGGCTTTTTCGAGAAACGGCGCTAAATTATCGGTATAAAATGCGCGTGAAACCACAGATAGCCGACTCAACTGAGACGTTAACGCAGCCACCAATTGCGGATGTAAATGACCATGGCTAACAGCCGAATAAGCACTCATCATATCGTAATAGCGCTTGCCGTCTTCATCCCAAACATAAACCCCACGGCCACGCACTAATACCACCGGCAAGGGTTTATAGTTCTGTGCGCAATAGCGATTTTCTTGTTCAATAATTCCCATAACATTGTCCATTAGTAAAAACAGCCTGAATAATATCAAGCGCTAAGTTTGTCGTTTTAGCATCGATATCTTCGACCGTATTTAATTCAGTCAGCTCAAAACCAAGAAAACTGTGATCTAGATTCATTGCGGCAAAAACGGCGAGTAACTCTTTGGCTTTAATACCGTTAATTTCAGGCGAACCCACACCTGGCGCATCTTGCGGGTCGATAGCATCCATATCTAAAGATATACCGTAAGCACATGTGTTCTGCTTGACCAAATTAATCGCTTCGTTGAAAACAACATGCAAACCACGCTGCCTCACTTCATCGATCATATATACTTTGACGCCAAGTCGGTTTAGTAACTCCAGCTCTGCAGGTTCATAACTGCGCACACCGATCAAACAAATATTTTCTGCTTTGATTTTGACATGAGTTGATGCAATGCCCGTCAATTCTCTGGCGCCATATCCCAGCAAACTGGCCACTGGCATTCCATGAATGGCACCACTGGGACTTGTTTCAGCGGTATGCGCGTCCATGTGTGCATCAATCCATACTAGACCAATATCACCTTGCGCCACCAAAGCCGTCGCGGCACCACTCCATGTGCCAATCGCGCATGAATGATCACCGCCAATCGTCAAAAACCAATGTGACTGTTTTATCGAATAAGCCACTTGTTGGGCCAACTGCGTGCAAACTTCAGCGATAATGTTATATTTATCGACTGATGCTAACGCCGGCTGATCCACCGCTATCGTCTTAACCCATTTAGCATTGAGGTTTTGTTGTGCTAGCACTTGTGTTACATCTAACGATTGCAACAAACGTGGTGCCGCATCGCAGCCAACATTTTGCGCACCGATGCAGGATGCTACCCCATAAATATCAATACTCTTTAAATCTATCGTTTTTGGCATAATTGGTTATCATAAAGTAGAGCTCAACAGCAATGATAAAGCATAAACCTTTCCTAAATTCTGAATCTAGACACAAAATTAATACCAATTACTTGGCGGATGAAGCTAGCGTGGTCTCCATGTTGGCAGAAATCGCTGAAAATTCCTCCGCAGTAGTCTATGAGATTCAATTTCGTGCTAGCGACCTGGTGGAGACCGTACGCTCATCGCATAAACAACAAGGCACGATTGAGGCATTTATGCACCAATATGACCTCACATCAGAGGAAGGTACTGTTCTAATGTGCTTGGCTGAAGCTTTATTGCGCATCCCAGATGCTGAAACAGCCGACAAGCTAATCAAAGATAAAATCACCACAACAAAGTGGAGGCAGCATTTAGGCCGAAGTCAATCGTTGTTTGTTAATGCTTCAACCTGGGGTTTAATGCTGTCCGGAAAAATTTTACAAAATTATTCCGATGATAAAAAACCCTGGGAAATACTCAGCAAAGTTGTCAATCAACTGGGGGAGCCTATTTTCAGAACCGTTTTGAAACAAGCCATGCGCATCATGGGCTCTCAGTTTGTGATGCAAACTGACATTAATAAAGCCATTGAACGCAGCAAAAAACATTTCCACCAGAACTATCGGTTCTCGTATGACATGCTCGGCGAAGCAGCACTTTGCAAACGTGATACTGAACGTTATTTTGCGGCTTATTTCGATGCACTCAAGCGTCTTGGTGATAGCCGAAAAGACTATGATAACATCTATCAGGCACCCAGCTTGTCTATCAAACTTTCGGCGCTACATCCACGCT
This sequence comes from uncultured Ectothiorhodospiraceae bacterium, assembly GCA_945787125.1. GTDB lineage: Bacteria > Pseudomonadota > Gammaproteobacteria > S012-40 > S012-40 > CALZHW01. Next base: position 57,617 of record CALZHW010000004.1, on the reverse strand, counting down.
TTGAAGTCAGTCAATATGATAGCGTGATACAAAATCTTTTGCCGAAAGTAAAAGAACTGGCTTTGCTTGCTAAATCGTTGGATGTTGCAATTACCGTGGATGCTGAAGAAGCAGAACGGCTTGATATGACCTTGGATATCTTCGAGTTAGTTCTGACTGACAAGCAATTAGTAGGCTGGAATGGTTTTGGCCTTGCCGTGCAAGCCTACCAAAAACGCGCCTATTATGTACTTAACTGGCTACAACTGCTTGCACAAGAATGTCACATTAAAATTCCTTTAAGGTTAGTGAAAGGCGCGTACTGGGATACTGAAATCAAACAGGCGCAAGAAAAAGGACTGAGCGATTATCCTGTATTTACTCGCAAGGTGAACACTGACATCGCTTACATGGCATGCGCAAAATATTTATTGCAAAATGCGGCCTATTTTTATCCACAGTTCGCCACCCATAACGCCTACACCATCGCAACAATTATTGAATTAGCCAATACCCAAAACATTACCGCCTATGAATTTCAGCGCTTGCACGGCATGGGTGAGTCACTTTACAGGCACATTATTAATGATTTCCCTTGTCGTATTTATGCACCGGTTGGAAATTACGAAGATCTGCTGCCTTATCTGGTACGCAGACTACTGGAGAATGGTGCAAATACATCATTCGTTCATAGAATTGAAGATAAAAAAATTCCACTGCATAAAATTATCGAAGATCCTGTGGAAAAGTTGCAGCGACAAAATCAGATGACGAACCCACACGTCCCATTGCCAAAAAACTTATTTATCGCCACTCGAAAAAACTCTCATGGCATTAATCTCAGCGACTACCAACAACTTGCTAAGCTATCAGATGAAATAAAGCACACACCTAAAATCTGGGAAGCTAAACCAATAATTGGAAAACACGAATGTCAGAATCTCACGCAATCTGTCATGAGCCCGTTCAATGCGATACTCATCGGAAAAATTCAATTTGCGGCGGAAGCAGATATATTGCAAGTTCTGGGCGAGGCAGAAAAAAATATGGTTTACTGGAAGAATACAGCAATTCAACAACGGATAGAGATCATTGAGAATTTCTCTGTATTACTGCAACAGCACGCGACAGAATTGTATGCGCTCTGCATCTATGAAGCAGGCAAGACCTTAAGTGATGCCATTGCGGAACTGAGAGAGGCTATTGATTTTTGCCATTACTACATCGAACAGGCCAGGACTTTGTTCGAAAAGCCTGTTCAATTGCCAGGACCCACTGGCGAAAAAAATCAACTTCAGTTACATGGCCGGGGAATTTTTGCATGCATTAGTCCATGGAATTTCCCATTGGCGATTTTCACCGGGCAAATCGTTGCCGCTTTTATCAGTGGCAATAGCATTATCGCAAAACCTTCAAGTAATACCTGCTTGATAGGTTATTTCACAATACAATTATTACTGCAAGCCGGGGCAAGTAAGAAACATATCTTTTACCTGCCGTGCAAATCATCTTTATTCGAAGCCGTGATATTGAAAGACCCGCGAATTGCTGGTGTCGCCTTTACCGGCTCGGTGAATGTTGCCTGGCGAATCAACCAAACATTAGCCAGCCGCCGCGCGGCCATCGCACCGCTTATCGCGGAAACGGGTGGGCAAAACGTTATGATAGTCGACAGCTCAGCCCTAGCCCAACAAGTTGTTAAAGATGTTATCACCTCAGCCTTTTACAGCGCGGGTCAACGTTGCTCGGCATTGCGGGTATTGATTATCCAGCAAGATATAGAGAAAGACATCATAGATTTACTGATTAATGCCATGCAGCAGCTCATTGTTGGACCGCCAGATAATATTGAAAGCGATGTGCCACCGGTGATTAATGCCAGCGCGAAACAAACATTAATCGACTATCAACAAAAAATGACCGCCAACAAAAAACTTATCTACCAACTACCCATCGATCCAGCACTTGTCGGCCATTATGTAAGCCCGTGTGTTTTTAAAATTAACCAACTAGCGGAACTTGAAACAGAGCAGTTTGGGCCTTTTTTACACATACTGAGTTACCAGCAATCGGCTCTCGCTGACATCGTTGAGGGTATTAACGCACTGGGTTACGGCCTGACACTTGGCATCCATAGTCGCATCGATGAAACGATTAATTTAATTACGAATAATGTCAATATTGGAAATATCTACGTTAATCGAAATATGATTGGCGCGGTTGTCGGAGCTCAGCCTTTTGGCGGAGAGGGGCTCTCAGGCACAGGCCCTAAAGCCGGCGGCCCACATTACCTACCGCGTTTCTGTGTTGAGAAAACGGTCAGTATCAATACCTCTGCAGTAGGAGGAAATGCCAAACTACTTGGTTTAAGTGACAGTTGAAAATCTTTAGAGTCAATAATTTAAACAACGATATTTTAACGTTATAGAATTTCGACTTGCTGAATAAACTCAAGCGCATTGCCATCTGGGTCACGAATAAATAACGCCGCTCTTCCCGACTTGCTTTTGGTAAATCTAATACTGTGCAAAACTAACCGCGCCTCCAACTGTTTTATATCATTGACACCAATTGCGACATGCCTGTCTCGACCGCCATGCTCAGGACGATTTTCAGTGGGATCAGGATTAGGCACTTGCAGCAGATGAATTTGCTGCTCACCAACCCATAACCAGGCACCGGGATAACCCAAGGCGGGCCGACTGATATCTGTCTCAAAACCCAGCGTATCACAATAAAAGTTTAGTGAGGTTGGTAAATCATGGACAATTACACTAGCATGTAAAATTGTATTAAACATTTTTTCCTTTGAAAACTGGGAGATTACCGTGGTTAATAACCGTTATTTTTTAGCGCTCGATCAAGGCGGCCATGCTACACGAGCGATACTTTTTTCACAAACCCTTCCACAAACCCAAGAAGTTATTTTCCACACTGAAAGTAAAATTACCACGCTCGAAAAACCGGGCAATATCATTGAACATGATCCACTAGAAATGCTAGCGTCTTTTCGTCAAGTCATAAACTCAGTGGGTAATTTTGTTGCTCGCAAAGGGTTGTGCATTGAAGCGGCTGGCCTGGCAACCCAACGAAGCAGTTTTATTGCCATCAGCAAACAGTCAGGCCAGGCATTAACGCCCATAATATCTTGGCAAGACCGGCGATCATACAATGAACTTGATGAATATAAACCCTGCGCTGATGAAATTTATGCCCGCACCGGACTGGTTTTAAATGCCCACTTCGGGGCAAGCAAAATGCGCTGGTGCTTAAAACACTTAGCAAAAATTAAACGCGCTGACAAAAATCATGACTTACAATTCGCGCCACTAGCAACTTACATATTAAACAATATTCTGCTTGAAAAACCTTTTTTTATTGACCCTGCCAACGCATCCCGAACCCTATTAATGAATTTGCAATGCATAAACTGGGATCCCTGGTTGTTAAATACATTTGCCATCAAACAGGATAGCTTACCGACTATCCGGCCAACTATCAGCGAATATGGGAAACTAGTCATTAACGAAAAACCCATCCCGTTAATGGTTTGCACGGGCGATCAAAACGCCGCCGTATTTAACCGCGGTGTACCTCGAGAAGATGTCATATATGTCAATCTTGGGACTGGGGCTTTCGCCTTAAATCCGCAGCCTCATTTACCTGCCAACTCAAAAAACAACCTATTGAAAAGTCCACTGTTATTGAGCGCAGACAAAACGCTATACGCCATCGAAGGCACCGTCAATGGCGCTGGCAGAGCGTTACAATGGCTCGCGGATAAAACCCTTGTAACAAATTATGAGTCACAACTGCAATCGTGGATAGCGGACTGCAACGAACCACCGATATTTATAAATGGAATATCCGGTGTTGGCTCACCCTACTGGCTGGCAAACATCGAAAGTGTGTTTAACTCAGATGCCTCAGTTGAGGAAAAATTTGTGGCAGTTACAGAAAGTATCATCTTTTTACTGCAGATCAATATTGGGCTCATGCAACAACATAACAAAATAACCCAAATCATTATTTCTGGCGGCCTAGCAAACAACGATGCTATCTGCCAGCTATTAAGTGATCTTAGTCAATTGCCCATTGAACGTAACACTGTTGCCGAAGCAACGGCACAAGGCTTGCTAGAAATGTATAACCTAGTACAATTGTCGGATATAGCCGAAAATACTTTAGCTGGGATAAAACCCGGTAAATCAGGGGGGATTTTTCTACCAGCCGATAATATCGACTTAAAACGCCGTTTTTATCGTTGGCAGCAAATAATGGAGGAAATTAAACACGCTCACTCAAGCTAGTGATATTATTGTCTTTATAGTACATTATCGGCTTTCACGGCACTCTTCACGCCAAGAATATACCGGTAGATAGGAGAAAACTGCATACAATCGTGTATAATTAGCATCCTAAAACCATACTGAGCAGTATAATCGCTTGATTTCTGTTCAAACTTAATGTATCTTTTAAATTTACGGAAGGGGTGACCATGAACCAAAATACTCTCACTAAGTGGATTGTTGGGACAGTTTTCTCAGCCAGTTTTCTTGCAACTCCTGCCTATGCGGCAACCGTGTACGAAGACTCATTTGATCAGGTGGAAATACCTTCACTCTCCACTCGCCCAAATGAAGGTACGGACTGGGTAAAACGTTTCTCTACCCTGCGCGGTGTTCCAACCACCGCTGGAATCACCGATGGCGCAATCAATATTCTCACAGAAGAACCTCGATTCGGTGGCGTTGCAACACCTGTGTTTGACGATTTTGATTTTTTTGACCGTGAACTCACCTTTACCTTTGAAGGTTTTGACCTACATCCCCAAGGGCGAAGCAGACCCTCCAGTCAATGGGCAAAAGTCGGCGTAACCGCTGGCGAAGGCAGCATATGGACGGCTTACTCTCATTTCATTATTGCCTATAGTGCCACCGGCCAATTTTCTGTACAAGTTCAAGAAGCCTCGCCTGGCAGCAACTTTCCCGTCAGAAAGAACGTTAAGGACTTTCGAGTACCTTTCTTTAATTTTGACGCCACCGAGTTATCTAAAATTCAGCTTGTACTGGATGATACGTACTTTAGAATATTATTCGTTTTCGGCAACGAGCTAGACCAATTATCATTTGGTGGAGAACACGGCCTAAGCCGGGACAATTGGCTTTATGACACCATTGGTGTAGGGCAAGCTCAAGAAGCCGTTAGAATTGCTCAAATCATACTCAATAACGCCATTGCCTCAGGCGATCAAGCGGCCATTGACAGCGCACAGGCAAACTATGATACCCGAGTAGCGACTTTCGATGCCAAATCGTTAGAAGCCGATCAGCTTAAAGGCGATACAGGACTCGTTATTATGGGAGCAAGTAATGATGCGTCGATTCTCCGCAATGTACGCGGGCTCACCGACATTGGAGCATCAGTAAAAGTTGAAGCTGTAAGAGTCGAAACAACGGACACACTTGAGGTCTTACGCAACCCATAAACCCATCCAAAAACCTGAGTTTGAGTACGGTTAACTACACTCAAACTCAGATCTTGCCCCCAAGCTCGCAAAACCAATAACTCATTCCCCCTGGAATGCGGATGTTTATTGAATCCCCTTCGGCATGTTATAGTCTATTCCAATCTAACCTGGATAATTCATGAATTACACTATTTCTCGTTCTCGCTTGATCTTCGCTTACATGGGAGTAAGCGAAAGCAGGACGCGGTAGCTTTGATTCTACAGAATATTATCTTCGATCGACCGTACGCACGGGTACGACGGCGCTCAATCAGATAATCTTCTGTAAAATCAAATCTCTTTGCAATAATCTCGTGAATTCATGAAATATCCGAGCTAACAACAACCTTAATCACCGGATCTAATTTTGACAAAATCCTTCACTTTCACTATATGTATACTTTCATTGGCACTTTTACTGATTGCCTGTGACGAAAACACCGCTTTGATGAAAGCCAGCATCGATGGGGATACCGATAAAGTCAAAACAATGCTTGATGCGGGTGCTGATGTAAACGAACGAAATAATTATAACTGGACTCCATTAATCCATGCAGCACGCAACGGTCAGCTGGAAACAGCAAAATTACTTGTCGAAAATGGCGCCGACGTTAACGCAGCGGATAACGCGGGCTGGACAGCACTAATACGTGCCGCCGAAAAAGGCAATAATGAGATGCTGGCTTATTTGCTGGAGCAAAATGCGGATATCAATGCAACGACCAAAAGAGGCTGGTCAGCATTAATGTGGGCTTCCCTACAAGAACAAACCGAAACCGCAAGATTATTAATAGAAAGTAATGCGGATTTGGCAATAAAAGCGGAAGATGGGAGAAATGCTTTTATGATTGCTGTGACTGAAAATAACAATGATATTTTATTATTATTGCAGAAAGCAGGGGCCAGACCCTAACAACTCAACGCATAGGAGGGATGCAATGAAACTTCGAATATTGCTTAGCCTGCTCATCGCCTGCTTTGCACTGACCATATTATGGTCTTGTAGCAGTCGCCAGGGAGCAGAATATACGGTAATTGGCAACACCAGTGTCTACGAAGAGCAAGACAGTCGGGTGTTCGTCAACAAGCCGACGACCGTCTCATTACGCGAGGACGGGTTACACGACTTAAATAACGATGCATTAAATTCGCTACAGGAACCTAGTGAGTCAATGGACGACTTTCCCGCTGATCGACGCGGCGGGGTAAACTGGGTCAAAGCTATTGATGAAGGCATCATCAGCCCGCGCATGAGCCGCGCTGGCGAAGAGCAAATGAACATCATGGACATGGATATCGTGTTTCAAGACACTGGGCAAATGCCTTGGGTACGATTTCCGCACTTGGCTCACACCCGCTGGTTAGATTGCTCTAACTGTCATCCTGCAATTTTTATTCCCCAGAAAGGTGGCAACCCTGAGATTGGCATGGATGCCATTGTCGCAGGAAAATATTGCGGCCGCTGCCATGATAAAGTCGCCTTTCCATTGTGGACCTGTGAACGCTGTCATAGCGTTCCCCATGAAGGCTCGCCAGCCGCTTGGTGGCGCGACACAGATCAACCTTTTCCCGCAAGCGAGCAAGAAAAAGCCAAACAACCCAAAGGAGCCAGGTAAGATATTACGCCTGTACGATCTAGATATTAACTCACAATTGGAATTCAAATTATTCCCATAATAAGCGTTCGTAGTGGCAGGTTCATAAAACCTTGCCACTGTGAGCAATAATAGAAATCTACTCGAATAGACTCCTATCGTTAACCACCGAAATCCTTTAACAACTGAATAATCGAATTGTCACCCTCGTCTTCCGCAATCTGCATCACCGAATTTCCCTCAGAATCACGCACTTTGGCGTCAGCTTTACTTTCAAGCAACAATTTAACGGTAGAGGGATGATTAAACTCCACCGCTGCCATTAATGGGGTACGACCTTTTTTGCCGGTGGCGTTTACATTAATACCATAATTCAGTAAGCGGATTATCACCTCGTCATTACCCAAACCTGCCGCAATTAGTAAGGAGCTCTCACCAATCTCAGGATCAACCTTAATGTCGCTTTTTAACAACGCTTCCAATGTTGCTACTTTGTTGAAAAATGCTGCGTTGGTTATGGCACTAGCGTTATAGTTATTGGTGACATTAATATCCGCACCGTGCGCAACAAGCACCTCCGCCACGGCTGCTTCACCACTTGAGGATGCCATCATCAACGCGGTCATACCATCAATGTCACGCGCGCTAATTATTGCATTTCGGCTGAGCAATAATTTAACCGTGTCCACTCGACCATTGCCTGCGGCTAACATTAAAGGCGTCTTTCCATGTTTGTTAGGCGCATTGACATCAGCACCGTTATCCAGCATCGTACCGATAACATCGGTTTGACCGCGTGCTGAAGCAAGCTGCAATTCATTGTAAGCATTACCAGTGCAACCCAGTAAAATAAGACAAAGCACTGATATTAATAATATATTTTTCATTTTTGATATAACTATTGTTAAAAGAAGGTTATTTTACTGAAGCAAAGCACAGGGTACAACCTAAAGTATTCAGTTTGACTACATGTGGTGCACTCACCTTTTGAACAAAGACGGGATAAAGCATGATACACAATAATGCCAAAGGTTTAGCTCTGTTTATAAGTGATCAACTGATGATTTTAAATTCAACGCTTAACTTAGGGAATTTATTCTTGCCGCTCACTTTTACGCATAAGCCAAATCGCAGGCAAAGTGCCAATAACCAGCATTAAAGCTGCAGGTGCCGCCAATTCCAGCATTTCTTCACTGGCTTCAATCCAGATACGCACAGGTAATGTATCAAACCCGGTTGGGCGTAATATTAAAGTCGCCGGCAGTTCTTTTAAAGTATCAATAAACACCAATACCCACGCACTGGCCATACCGCCACGAATAATCGGCAAAGTCACCCGCCGCAGGTTTTCAATGGGCCCGGCACCTAACATACGCCCGGCCTCTTCCACCGATGGCGTTAATTGTTGCAAGGCCGCTTCTTGCGACTGAACCGCTAACGGTAAAAATCGAATCACCATCGCAATTAATAGCGCAATCATTGTTCCATATATAATGGGCAATTGCGCTAAAATAAACGTCAAAACACCGAGCGCAATGACCGGCCCAGGCAATGCAAAACCCACGCTGGATAAATTTAAATAAGTCTGACTTAACTGGCTATGCACGCGGGTATGATAAAAAGCAATTGGGAACGCGGCGATCAGCGTCAGTGTCGCGGCGGCAAAAGCGATAACGCCAGAGTTAAGCGCATAACCCCAGAAATCAGTGGTCAGTAAATCTTTTTGTAGCGCTGTCCAACTCCAACTAATCATCCATAATAACGGCAAAATAAACGCAAAAAATGCAATCGAACCCAACCATATCCAAATTAGTAAATGCTCTTTTGTGGAGGTCGGGCGGCGTGTTATAAACTTAGTTTGCGCGCCGGAATAAAAACGCTGACGCTTGCGGAAAAAGCGCTCTAACGTTAAAAAAGTTAAACTCAAGGCAATCAAAACAAAGCTTAACGCCGCTGCCGCACTGTAGTCTAGGCGACCGGTCATTTGAGAATAAATACTCAAGGTAAATGTTTGATAGCGCAACATACTCACAGCGCCAAAATCAGATAATACGTGCAATACAATGACCGCTAAACCGGCAGCAATCGCTGGGCGCATCAAGGGCAAATTCACCAAATAAAAAACCATTGAAGGTGAAGCGCCCTGTATTCTCGCCGCTTCTTCCAGGTCTTTCGTTGAATGAGATAAAGATGCGCGTACCAGTAGAAATATGTACGAAAACCCAGCAAGCGTTAAAACAAATGCGACACCAAACACATGGCTGATATCAGGTATTGGCGATGCTTCACCAAATAACCAGCGCCAAACCTGACCGAGCCAGCCGTCATCATCCATCAGCACGGTATAAATATGGGCAAATACATACGTCGGAATGGTTAACGGTAATAACATTAACCAAATCGCTATTTTCCGGCCGACAAACTCTCGTCTAGCAATAATCCAGGCCGTTGGAACACCAATAAGCAAGCTCATTAACGCCACCAAAAAGGCCAATAAAAGCGTATTCCATAACAATGAGGGGATACGGTTATCCCACAACAACAACCATTCTTCCAGTGATAAACTAAAGCCGAAATCAATGATATATAACAGCGGCATAACGACAAACAGGACAACCGCACCAGCGATTAGTCCTAGCTTGCCGACACGTATCGATTGTCGAAATACCTGAGTAAGGGTTTGGCTCATCAAAAATAATCTCAACTATTAGTTAAACTTAGGTTTATGGTAAACCCGATTTTTCAATGAGATCTATCGTGGCATTGCGTAATGTGCCCAGCTTGCTCATCGGTACGTCAGCGATTTTCAAACTGGCCAGCGCAGGAATATCTTTATCCGTCGCAACATCGGCTCTGGTTGGGTATTCTTTATTCACTTCAGCGAAGATTTTTTGCCCTTGCTGGCTGGCTAAAAACGCCACCAGCTTCAGTGCAGCCGGCTTCCGTTTGCTGTATTTAGAAACTGCCACACCTGCTACGTTCCAAGCGATGCCCATACCATCTTGGTCAGGTAAGACAATTTTAATCGGCGCTGCTGGATCAGCCGCTAAATGACGATAAATATAGTAGTGATTGACCAAGCCGACAGCCACTTTACCCTTGGCGACAGCGTTAACCACCTTGCTATGTTTATTGAAAATGTTTCGTCCAGCATTATCAGCAACCCCCTTCAGCCAGCTTAGGGTTTTTTCCTTACCTGCCTGCTCCATATACACTGTAACACCCGCAATAAAGCTGCCGTTTGCGCTGCTGGTAATGGCAATCTTATCTTTCATATCTGCGCGCGCTAGATCAAAAACCGAATCTAACTGCCCGGCTGCGTCACTCTGGGTATTAACCACTAAAACTCTGGCACGCGCAGACAAACCCAACCAAGTTCTATCTGCCGCCTTGAAATTAGCTGGAATGGCATTAGTAATATTCTCAGGCAGCTCGGCAAACAAGGCTAAATCACTGCCTGCTTGCAAATTCCCTGCATCATTACTAATAAACAAATCAGCATCTGTACGCTCTCCTTCCAGTTTTAACTTATTAACCAGCGCGGAAGATTCAGCTGAATGTAAAATAACCTTGATGCCGGTTTGTCGACTAAACTCCTCAACCACGGGTTTAACAAATTTGTCACTGCGCCCTGAATAGATAACCAGCTCATCCGCCAATATGGCCGCCGTTGGCAATAACATTAATATAATAAAAAATATCGCTCGCTTCATAACATCTCCAATTATTTTGAATTTTTGTCTATCAGACACAAATTACACACTTCCAAATGATAATGATTCTCATTCATTATTGCAATACTCCAATGCAACTTTTTTACTGCCAACGCCCTAAGTTTAAGCGCACGCTTAGCAATTCGCTGTTAATTTATCCCTGTAATGATAAACTTGCGGCTTGAACGGGAGCTGAACAATTTATGCTATTGATGATTGATAATTATGATTCTTTTACCTACAACCTCGTACAATACCTAGGCGAACTGGGTGCTGATGTAAAGGTTGAGCGCAATGATAAAATCTCCATTGAGGAGATTCGTACACTAAACCCAGAGCGCATTATGATTTCACCGGGTCCCTGCACACCGAATGAAGCGGGCATTTCTCTTGATGCCATCAAAACGTTTGCGGGCAAGATTCCATTATTTGGCGTGTGCCTGGGGCACCAAAGCATCGGCCAAGCATTTGGCGGAGAAGTGATTCACGCCAAAGAAATCATGCATGGTAAAACCTCGATGATTCATCACCACAATAAGGGCGTATTCTCTGGAATCCAGAGCCCATTTGAGGCAACCCGTTATCACTCACTCGTTATCAATAAAGACAACCTGCCTGATTGCCTTGAAATAATTGCCTGGACAGAGACACCAGATGGCTCTATGGACGAAATTATGGGTATAAGGCACAAAACACTGGCTATTGAAGGCGTACAATTCCATCCTGAGTCAATTCTCTCCCAATTTGGACTCGACCTGCTGAACAATTTTTTGCGCACAAACTAAAGGAAAGCCCGCATGAATTTACCACAAGCCATTCGCGCAATTACTGAGAAAAAAGACCTTTCTGAAAATGAAATGACCGATGTCATGCAGTTGATTATGACCGGCGAAGCAACACCCGCGCAAATCGGCGGCTTCCTCATCGGCCTACGCATGAAAGGTGAAACCGTTGAAGAAATTACCGCCGCTGCCAAAGTGATGCGCTATCTCGCAGAAAAAGTCCAGGTATCCGGACCCCATCTCGTCGATACCTGTGGTACGGGTGGCGACGGTGCCAACACCTTTAATGTTTCCACCTGTGCAGCGATCGTCACCGCAGCGGCAGGCGCAAAAGTAGCAAAACATGGCAACCGTTCGATCTCCAGTAAATCCGGTAGCGCTGATGTATTAGAAGCAGCAGGTGTCAACCTGGATCTTAATGCTATTCAGGTGGCGAATTCGGTAGAAAGTATCGGACTTGGCTTCATGTTTGCGCCTAAACATCATGGCGCCATGAAACACGCGATTGGCCCACGTCGCGAAATGGCCGTGCGCACGATTTTTAATGTGCTCGGGCCGTTAACAAATCCCGCCTCCGCACCAAATCAGGTGATAGGCGTATTCGACTCACGCTGGCTGGAACCCCTAGCGAAGGTGCTACAAAACCTTGGCAGCGAACATGTAATGGTGGTGCACGCCGATGACGGGTTAGATGAAATCAGTATCGGCTCAAACACACAAGTGGCCGAATTGAAAAATGGCGAAATTACACTATATTCCATCTCACCGGAACAATTTGGCCTGAAAAGCGCTGACATATCCAGCTTATCGGTTAATAGTGCCGATGAAAGTCTCGCGGTAATAAATCGCGTATTGCAAAACGAGCAAGGCTCCGCTAAAGATATTGTTGTACTTAATGCTGGCGCGGCAATTTATGTAGCAGGCCTAGCTAGCACCCTGCATGCGGGCATTAAAACAGCCCAAGCCGTTATCGAAAACGGACTAGCTAAAGCTAAATTTAGTCAATTAATCCAGTATTCTCAACAAGTGTAAAAAATAATGAACAAAACACCTGATATTCTACAAAAAATTCTGCAACGTAAGCATGAAGAGATTGCTGAACGGATGCATAAAACTAGCCTGCAATCACTGGAGAGCCGCGCACAAAATACACCTGCTGCACGCGGCTTTGTGCGGGCCATCGCAAATAAAATCCAACACAACAAACCCGCCGTCATTGCCGAAATTAAAAAGGCATCCCCCAGTAAAGGAGTACTAAGAGAAAATTTCGTACCTGCCGAAATTGCTAAATCTTATGCCGCTGGCGGCGCAACCTGTTTATCCGTATTAACCGATATACATTTTTTCCAGGGAAGCGATGAATATTTAAAACAAGCTAGAGCTGCGTGCGACTTGCCGGTAATCCGTAAAGATTTTATTGTAGACCCATATCAAGTCTACGAAGCCAAGGTCATGGAAGCTGACTGCATACTGTTAATCGTCGCCGCGCTTAGTGATAGACAACTCACGGAACTAACCCATTTAGCGTATCGATTAGGGCTGGATGTGCTCATCGAAGTGCATAATGAAGCAGAGTTGGTACGGGCTCTGCCGCTAGAAACTAAACTGATAGGCATTAATAATCGCAACTTACGCACTTTTGATATATCGCTTCAGACCACAATCGATTTATTGAAACTGATTCCTGAGAATCGAATTGTCGTCACTGAAAGCGGAATTCATCAGAATGACGATATAAGTTTAATGCAATCCCACGCGGTTAATGCGTTTTTAGTCGGTGAAGCGTTTATGCGGGCGGAAGACCCAGGCGCCGAGTTAAAAAAGATCTTTAAGCTGGACTAAAGCGGTTGCCCTTCACAAGGGCTTCCATTCTCGGATAGGCTCCTAAGAATTTGTCGGGTATAACAAGTTAAGTCTAACCGTTTTACGTCTCAAGTTTCTGGGTTGTGGGTTCAGCGACTGCAATGCTGCAGTATTCCTGTGCGGGCATCGCTCGATTAATGCTTTGCTATAGCTCATGTATCAGTTGGTTTTGTGCTCCGTTAATTCAACAATCATAGGCAATACAAAATAAGCGATGACTATAAATAAAATGCCGAAGACTGTGCTTTGGATTACGCATAAAGCCAATCCCAGCATCAAAATTGTCGCAATTAAAAGAATATTAAAAGTTGTGTTGCTCATTCTGACTTCCTTAGCCATTCGTTAACGTAAATACTACTTAAAGAATAAACCCAAGCATGCCCTGCTAGCTGTGAACTAATTCACACAATATCCTAGATTCTCAGTTGCAGAGACAAAGGCAATCGCTGGATCCGTTAGCCGCTATACTTTTCATTAATTTCGATGCAGCCCAAAGATTGCTCAATTTGGATTTGATCCAATTTTATCGTTAAAAAGCAAACAAACCTCATTTGTCACTAAAAGCCAGCAGCAGAAGACAATAAATGCCTTAATCACCACATTCAAACCAATAATAACGAGATAGACCGTTGTTTTTATTGCACTATATTATTATGGCGACCAGATTGTAGTAGGCCTAAACACAAATCAGTAACTCAAGCAGATGGTACATAATGAAAAAGTCAGCCGTATTACATTCAATTCTTATATTCTTCGTATGCTGGATTCTGGTTCCCGCAACAACACAAGCAAATAATATACCGCCCTCCATTAGCGGGGAGCCAAATACACGCATTGAGGCTGGCAAAAATTATATGTTTCAACCTTCAGCGCAAGACATTGATTGCGCTAGCTTGAGCTTTTCAATTGCGAACAAACCTGCCTGGTTAGTTTTTCAAGGTAAAAAAGGCGATCTGCAGGGAACTCCAGCCGATACCGATGTTGGGCGCCACGAGAATATTAGAATCTCTGTCTCTGATGGTACCAACAGCGTTTCTTTGCCTTTATTCAGCATCGAAGTGGTGGAAGCTGCAACCACCGATAAATCACCCACCATTAGTGGCTCGCCAGTGACCATGATTGCGGAGGGCAAACCCTATACCTTCACCCCGAAGCTGACAGATGAAGACCTTAAAACTGTGAAAGTCAGTGCAAGCAATTTACCACGATGGCTCACACTTAATGCACAAACCGGTAAAATTAGCGGAACCCCAGCTTATAACGACGCAGGCAAATACAACAATATAATCCTGCGAATATCAGATGGTAGCAATACCGCCTCGCTCGCGCCCTTTTCGATTGAAGTCCTGAACACTAATCGGGCACCCACTATTAAACCGGTTAATCTTTCAACGCAAGAAGATGTGAGAAAAGTGTTTTCGATGGTCGCTACTGATCCAGACCTGGACTCCCTTACATTAGGTGTAAAAAGAAATCCACGATTTGGCGCGATCAAAATCACTGCCCCGAATGCTTTGAATGTTGTTTATACGCCTAACAAAGACTATTTTGGTAAAGATACGCTAGAACTTAGCATCACCGATAAAAATGGCTTAACCTCTTCAGCGATCGTCTCCATTAATGTATTGCCAATTAATGATACCCCTGTTGCCAAACCTGACAATGCAACGGCCGAAGTAGGAATAAAGCAAATCATTCCGGTTCTGCAAAATGACCTCGGATTAGGTGATGGCAAGATAGCAGACGGCACACTTATGCTTGAAATTGCCTCACAACCCAGCCAAGGTAGTGCAGGCATCAACCTTGATGGAACCATTAATTACACTCCGTCCAAAAATTCCGCGACATCTGACACATTTACTTACAAAGTCACCGACCGGGATAATGAATCAGCAGTCGCCTCTGTTTTAGTCAGCATCGACAATGAATGCAAAATAGACTGTAAAGTTACCGTCGAAGCAAACTGGGAGCCAAGCCAGTCAGATAATGTCATTGGTTATTATCTCTACCATGGAAATAGCAGTGGAAAATACACCAATGAGACCTGGATTGGCAATGTCTCATCTTTCAGTTTCGAAGTCGACGCCAGTGGTGAGCATTTCTTTGCCCTGAAAGCAATGAGCAGTGATGACCTACTGTCCGAATTTTCTAAAGAAGTCATCGTCAAGTTCTAAACCGACATGCTTATGACGGGAATGGGGGGCTATTTCCGTGCACGTTCCTAAACATAATTGGTTGGTGTGAAAACCGGCCATCTTCAAATTCAACGCGTATACAGGCAGGCCATTATTTGCGGAAAAACCAGAAGAGCAAGGTAAGAATCAAGCTAACAACAATAGATGTGACCAGGGGGAAATAAAAACTCACATTGTCTTTCTGAACAAAAATATCGCCAGGCAAACGCCCCAGATTCAGTTTTTGAACCCAGGGCCATAAGAGTCCGATGACAATAAAAATGACGCCAATGATGATGAGCGTTTTAGCCACCGCGTACTACTTTATTACCTTAACACCGTCAGATGTACCCATCAATACAACATTTGCACCTCGATGCGCAAACAAACCGTTTGTGACCACGCCAACGATTTGGTTTAAATCCGTTTCCAGTGTTGCTGGGTCAATAATTTGCAGTCCGTGCACATCCAAAATAATATTACCGTTGTCCGTAACAAATCCATCACGATAAATTGGCTGCCCACCTATCTTTACTATTTCACGCGCCACATAACTGCGTGCCATAGGAATCACTTCAACTGGCAGCGGAAATCGACCCATAATATCAACCAACTTGGTATCATCCACTATGCAGATAAATTCTTTTGCAACGGCCGCGACAATTTTCTCACGCGTGAGCGCGCCGCCCCCGCCCTTTATCATGGACAAATGTTTAGTGACTTCATCAGCACCATCCACATAGACATTTAACTCGCTCACACTGTTAAGATCAAACACCGTGATGCCATAGGACTTTAATCGCTCGGTGGACACTTCCGAGCTGGAGACAGCGCCTTCAATTTTATGCTTAATCGTGGCAAGCGCATCAATAAAAAAATTTACCGTGGAACCAGTGCCAACACCAACAACATCACCGGCTTTGATATAATCCAATGCAGCTTCACCCGCCGCTTTCTTCATGTCATTCTGCGACATTTTTAACTCCTATGTTCAACCACCCAAACTCAAAATCATGCCTGCTACGAAGTAATTTAGTCAATTATGAAAAAAACACCATATTTGTGACTAAATAATGTTATTTTATCTCATTATTACGCGCCTAGCGCAATATATAAAGTACTAAGGAACGTGCATGAAATAAATTACCCATCTTGCATCTCATCTTCAACCTGTCTTGGCACGTTATTCAATCACAAAAGCTCGAAATAGAACGACTATTCCTGCACTTTTGTGATTTCACGACTGCATAGACGCAGGAGGTAGAGCAACGCAGGAGCAGGTTGCCGAGAACGTGCCAAGACAGCCTAAATATGAGCGCCAGATGTCCAATTTGTTTCATGCACGTTCCTAAGCTAATTTTTCGTAAATATTAAACCTTGCAGAGTAGCCATGTCGGATTTTCCCTATCTCGAAAAAATTATTACCGCGCGCGTCTATGACGTGGCCATCGAAACGCCATTAGAAAAAGCCCGTGCATTGAGTAAACGACTCAACAATCGAGTGCTAATGAAGCGGGAAGATCTACAATCCGTTTTTTCTTTTAAATTACGCGGCGCGTATAACAAAATATCACATCTCACCGAGGCCGAACGCAGCAAAGGTGTCATTGCGGCATCGGCGGGCAACCACGCA
The DNA here is from genome assembly GCA_945787125.1 of uncultured Ectothiorhodospiraceae bacterium. Taxonomy (GTDB): domain Bacteria; phylum Pseudomonadota; class Gammaproteobacteria; order S012-40; family S012-40; genus CALZHW01. Next base: position 40,369 of record CALZHW010000004.1, on the reverse strand, counting down.
CAGGGCGTTGCCTTAACGGCTAGTAGCTTTGGTATTCCAGCTATCATTGTTATGCCAAAAACTACCCCACAAATCAAAGTTAAATCCGTCAAGGATTATGGCAGTGAGGTCATATTACACGGCAGTGCGTATGACGATGCATATGAACACGCGCTTGGACTGGCGAAGAAAAATGGCATGATATTCATTCACCCCTATGATGATCCCTATGTCATTGCTGGGCAAGCAACCGTAGCGATGGAAATTCTTAAACAGCACCCAGACCATATAGACGCCATATTTGTCCCGGTCGGCGGCGGTGGTTTATGCGCAGGTATTGCAACGTTTGTAAAACAAATGCGCCCAGAAACGAAAATCATCGGTGTGGAACCCGTCGATGCGGCTTGTTTACATGCTGCTTTAAAAGCCGGTGAACGTGTCATTCTTGACCAAGTAGGAATATTTGCTGATGGCGTCGCCGTTAGGCAAGTTGGTGAAGAGCCTTTTCGTCTTTTGAAAAACACTGTCGACCAGGTTATTTTAGCCGACACTGATGAAATTTGCGCAGCCATTAAAGACATTTTTGATGATACTCGCTCGATCACAGAGCCAGCAGGGGCGTTAGCAATCGCAGGTTTGAAAAAGTATATTACTGATAATGGAGTTGAAAATCAGACGCTCATCGCCATTAACAGCGGCGCCAATATGAATTTTGACCGCCTGCGTTATGTCTCTGAACGCTCAGAACTGGGGGAAAATTCAGAGTGCTTATTAGCGGTCAGCATACCGGAACAGCCGGGCAGCTTTCATAAGTTTTGCCATTCAATTGGGCAACGAAGCATCACTGAGTTTAACTACCGATATTCAGATCAAAACAATGCCCAGGTTTTTGCAGGAATTAAACTCAATGAGTCTGACGGCGAAAAACAAAAACTCATTGAGCGCATTGGCAATCATGGTTATGAAGTGTTAGATATGAGCGACAATGAACTGGCCAAATCACATATACGTTATATGGTAGGGGGCCACGCGAATAATGCTCAAAACGAATTACTTTATCGTTTTATTTTTCCGGAACGACCGGGTGCCTTATACCGATTTTTAACACGGTTAGGCCACCAATGGAATATTAGCATGTTTCATTACCGTAATCATGGCGCTGCCTATGGCAGGATCCTAGCTGGCATCCAGGTCCCACCAGAGGAATTTGCTGAATTTGAGTCATTTTTAGTAGAACTCGAATATCCCTATTGGGCAGAAACGGAAAATCCTGCCTATGATTTGTTTCTCAAATAATTAATCAGCCACTGCGTATAATTTCGAGGCGGGCAGGTCAGTTTCGATCTGCTTCCCCTCAATCCAGCTTACCAAAGGCTCCCATTCATGCTGGTCTCTGGCAAGCAGCGGATGATTGATTTCAAAAATACTGACGCCTGTTTCTGCTGCCACGTAGTAACTTTCATGCATTGATAGGTTAGCAATAAATTCAACGTTCACTGCACGAAATTTTTGTTGCATTAAAATATAGGCTTGCGATTTCAGATCGACTTTATTTGCCACCACGGCTAACGCCGCTTGACAGTTGTAAAGTTTTATAAAGTCCTGCAATTCTGCAATGAAAGTTAATGTTGCGCGAATCTCAATGGCTGAAGGTGAGACCGGCACTAGAATTCTGTCTGCGCTACGGATCATCGTAACGTGTTTTTGCAATTCAACTGCTGCTGGTGTATCAATAATGACATGATCAGTATGCGCAGGTAACCGAAACTGCCATGCACGCGTCATGTATTGAGAACCCGCTTTATAATGCTCTTGACCATGAATCTGGCTCATTTGAAAAGTACGCTGCGCTAACCAATCCATGGCTGAGCCTTGCGCATCATAGTCTTGTAAAACAACAGATTGGCCAGCGGCTGCAAAGTAACCTGCCAAATTGGTCGCAATTGTCGTTTTCCCGCTCCCCCCTTTTGCATTTAGCACCAATGTGGTTCGCATAGTACAGCCCTCTTGATAAACTGCCATTTTATTGACATATAGGTAATGAAAAATTGCTCTTGAGGATTAAGAGACAAGAAGCATTCCAATCTCACATCAACCGACAGATTAGTTTCTCGAACTGAATAATATTATCCCAAAACCATCAGTTGAAGAGTGTGTAGAGCGCGTCTTTTATCATCCAAGAATCCGCTGTTGAGTAGCCTGTAGTGTGGGTCAGTTAAGTTGGCCATAACACTAGGATCATGATTCGCAACGACGCCAGTCGCGATAAAAAACGCGCTCTATGCGTCCTACGACTGCATGAAGGCAGGAGGTACGAGCCCATGGATGGGTGAAGGTAGAATAACGCAGGAGCAGTTATCGACGAGTCCATGGATGGACGAAGGTAGAACAATGCAGGAGCAATTGTTGAGAGCAATGCAGGAGCAGTTGCCGAGCGTACTCACCTAATGGGAGAAGCCGGGAAAGGCACGATAGCTCAATAATATCAGAGGCTTAACTGAAGTAGCCTAGGTTTATAAAATCGTTATTTCCTGTACAAATACTCACTCATTATCCAGTAGGATGATTTTTTACTAAAGTAGCACCCTTATTTTCACGATATATAAGCACAGACTTAGGTAACAGTTAAATGAAAATCATGCTAGCCAGAGGCCTGTTCGAAGGAATATTAATACTCAAGTTTCAGATTTCAAACTATTGCCCATCATCAGCACTCGTAATGGTAAAACCTTATCGAGAGTGTTGGGCAGAGATGCTGCCGTTAAGCCTACAAGGCTGTATTCACGGCGTCTCTCGGTAAGGTTTTGCCGCTATGGGTGCTGAAAGGCGGCATTTATGCAACTTTGGACACCGAAACTTAAGCTAACAAACATATAGGGCTGTATAACAGTGCGTTCGACAAGCGGCAATAAACTACAATCATTTACTATCCCTCTACTGGGAATTATTATGGTTTACCTCGGTATGCCTTATACTGAACATCTATCTAGTAAAATCATTGAAAATATAGCACTTGCCCCTTATTTAATTTTTTTTGGCATTGCAGTACTCGGTAGTTTTTTTAAACGTTATCGCATCGCAATACTCTCATTCGGCCTATTACTGAGTTATTTTATATTACACAGCGCTGTCACAAACAATGAAATCCCACCCTCAGAGACGCTGACATTTGCATTAATCGCTTTTCTTCTACCCTTAAACATTGCCGTACTGGCAGCTATGAAAGAGCAGCAGGTACTCTCTATGCAAGGCTTCGGTGCTTTAACAGCCATCATCGTGCAATTCATGCTGAGTTATTGGCTAACACAAAATTATAGCGAGACATTGAGCGCTTTTTTGTTTTTCAAATGGGGTGCACTGGATACATATTTTACAACCGTCTTATCAGCTCCACTGATTGTTGCGTATTTTATTTCGTTTATTGCATTGTGTGGCCAGGTCATCAAGTCCAAAGGACTATTTGAGATGGCTTTTCTCGGCTGTTTGATTAGTAGCTTTTTATATTTCAATACTGGGCTGATAAAGCCCACCGACGCATTCTATATCATTCTTGCCGGTCTACTTTTATTATGGGGCTTAATGCAAAACTCATATCTCATCGCATATTTCGATGAATTGACGGAACTTCCTGGCAGGCGCGCGATGAATGAGGAATTAGCACGCTTGCGCGGACTTTACACCATAGCCATGCTGGATATTGATTTCTTCAAACGATTTAATGACACCTATGGACACGATGTAGGCGATCAGGTGTTGCGCATGGTAGCCGGTAAAATAAATCAAATTGAAGGGGGCGGAAAAGCATTTCGTTATGGTGGCGAAGAGTTTGCGATTATATTTGCAGGCAAAGACAGCAAAGCGGCCTTCCCTTTTTTATCTAACCTTAGAGAAACGATCGATAACACCAATTTAATATTACGCAGTGACAACCGCCCGGAGAAAAAACCGGAAGTAGCCCAGCCGCGTAAAGTTCCTTGGCAGCAGGTACATGTTACTATCAGCATTGGTGTGGCAAATAGCAATAAAGAACTGCTGACCATTGGCAAGGTAATCAAAGCAGCAGACGAAGCATTATATCGATCGAAAGACAAAGGCCGCAATCGTATCAGCCAATACGCAACAATGGACTATGAGCCCTCACTGCCCGAGGGGGACAAACTCGCCTAATTCAGCGTAATTCAGCGGGAATTCAAAAACCTTTTCTTCCTCTTCCTTCTTAACATGTACATATAAAACATCTTGCGCAACATCATTAACTCTCAACGCGCGACGATAGACACCAGAATGACCATCCTGTATGGCCTGACTCCATTTACCGGTTGGCCCAACACGAAAAAACACTAACAAATCAACGGCTCTTTTGCGTTTTTCGAAATTGCCAATCAGGAGAAACTCATTCATACCTTTGATTGGCGCAGGCGGCCTGGTCTCCAATCTGAAGGTATAGTCTCCCCACGTCTGCGGAGGTGTCGTTGGAATTTTCCCTGTACAGGCAATAGTAGTCATTAAAATCAATGATAATAAAACAGTTTTCATATTATTCTGCCGCATGTTTTTGCAAATACGCTGTTATTATTTGCTTGTCTTGATCTTTTACCGGGTAGTATGCATTTTTAATTCTATGTCTTTGCATCCGCTCAATGACGTTTGGCCAATGCGCTGCAACGTGATCCGTTGCACTGGGCACACCGTGGCACTGACTACAGTTAGCCTTCAGTAATTTCGCGCCCGCAGAGTTTTCTTCAGGTAATGCCTTGCTACTGATACTTGATATCGACGAATTGTTACCGCAGGCGGATAGCGCAAAAAGCAAACCCAGAGCCATCAAACATACTGTCATTTTTTTCATGAAGCCTCACTATCTTTATCAGCCTGATTGCCTTTCTGCTCCTCAAGCTGCTTTTTTTTCTTGTCCTGCAACACATACCTTAAGTCAACAAAGTAATAAATGATAAAGCTCATAACAATGACCCAGGCAGCGCCCATCGGAATACCCCAATCAAAAAACGGCCGCTCAAACCCCGGTCGATTACCCCAAAATGGGAAAGTCAGACCAATTGCCACGATGAGCAAGACTATAAAAATGGCAATAAACCAATAGGGAATTGAGACTTGCGATTCACTCATACTAGTGACCATTTCCCAATCTTCCAGCCCGCGTTTATCACGCCGTTCCTGGTCATCCTGATAACCGTAATTATCATCTGAGACTTCACCCCACTCAGTATCATCTACTGCGCCTGGCGTTTTATTGGCTTTTTTAATACTCTTTTTGTCACTTATATCATGATTCATAACGTTATCCATTATTAACAAAGTGCTGTATACGTGCTTCACTTTTCCAGCCATCTCTTGATTCAGCAATGACAACAAAACTGTAGAGGCCAGGTTTCAATTGATTACTTATATTAATATAAGCATCATAACGTCCTGCTTCAGCTAATGTGACAGAAGAGTCAGTCAACGTATATTCATTGGCTGCCAGTCCTGAAACTGATATCTTAAGAAAACCTTCTTCGTATACTTTATTAGCAAGATGGACACGATATTCGTCAATTTGTTCACCTTGGTCTTTTTCTGACTTATATACCGCTAAGTGATAGGGATTATAATCAACCAGACCCCAAACAAATAAAGCCATACCCAGTGCCCAGACAGGCAACACCCATCCAACACGATTTTTCAGAGTGGCAATCGAGCGCTGCGCCAGATTTTCTTTCTTGCGTCGTTTGCCGAAACGAAAACTTAACAGACCTCTTCCAGCGCCACCTTTTTCATCCTCTTTAGTGTGGATGGAGTCACATGCGCTGATACATGCACCGCAGTTAGTACAACTATCAAAGGTTGATGTATCGCGTGGATCGATATCTACCATACAAGATGTCACGCAATAATTGCATTTCTCGCAATCCGCTTTTCGCGTTTCATCGTAATCCAGATGGAGTGAATCAGTCGTTCTAAAAAGAAACTGCCACATTCGATAAACGCACATATAACGACAAAAATAATGCCTTACAACCGCGAGGTTAACAATGGAAATAAACACAAACACCGCATATATCCAATAAATTGATCCAGATATCATGGGATGTGGTTGCAGCGTAACAAAAGACCAAATCGCAGCGGGCGGAATAAAATAGATTATAGGTATAATTGAAACCAGCATCGATAGCAGCAATGTTTCGATACTTAGCTGAGCCCAATTAAGTGCCGTATTTTTTTTCGCAGCTACTTTTGAGCTTTTTTCTTCCCAATCGATCGCCGCTCTTTTACCTAATAAACGCTTGGTAATCGAGTCCATAATATTTGAGAATGTGTTTTGTGGGCAAACCCATCCACAAAAAGCAGTGCCAACGGTGGAATAAAACAGGATAAACGTACATGCCAGCGCTAACCAGAGACCAAATACCAGATTGAAATCCGAAAACCAGATTTGCCGATCGAGCACTACAAATCCTGATGACACATCAATACGAAATATACCCAGAATAGGCAACAAAATAATAACTAATATAGCAATCGATTTACTGGATTTTCTTAGCCATATTAATTTATCTGCGCGACCGATCTTGCCCGCCGTATAAACCGGTATTTTAGAGAGTGATTCGTTAGCTTTCATAGGATTTATACTACCACAGGCATTCACGAAACGGCACTGAAAAGGCTTGTCTTTTCAGTGCCGTTTCGTTATATTCACTATTACGCTTTCTGGGAGAAGAATTTTCGGTATTCCTTATTGTAAAGAATATCAAGCGTATCAAGCAACTTTATTGAGGGGGATTTAAAGATGGTTACAGAACTCGGTATCAATATGTTAGTACCAATAATTACTTTTAGCATTATCATCGTAGGTGCATACATGATGGCTAATTGGGCTTTCCAAGACGTAATTGAGCGCAGAAACAAAAGCGATTAATTGCTGGATAGCTTCAAAAAAACCCGACTTAGTCGGGTTTTTTTATGCCTGAATAAAACTAAATTAGTTAAAGCGGCTTAATAACGTCAAGAAACACCCGCTAAAATATCTCCAATGGTGATAAGCTCATAATATCACTGGATATTCTGTCTGCTTCAGACTTTTCACCTTGCGCAAGATAGAGCAGGCGTAAAGCCTTCAAAGCCTCAATATGGTCAGGCCGCACCTCTAAAATACGCAATAGCGCCGCTTTTTTTTCAATACCTTGGCTCATTGCCTGATCCAGACTGACAAACATCCCATCTGCGAGCCCAAAACTTACCCATTGATCATCTGGATTATTTGCATAGGCCATGGTTAACAATTGTTGACTATCAGAGTCTTTGCCGGAAAATGCAGCCATCCAACTCTGATAATACATTTCGCTCGCCATTCTTGCTTGCTCAAAGTATGGAGCCTGCCCGTCGGTAACTCGCATAATTTCTTTCGCTTGAGTTATTGAGTCACGATTAACTAACAGAAAATCAAGCAAAACATGCAAATGATTCTGTCGATTAAATTTAGCTTTTGGCAATTGGAATTCAATCACTGGCGCCCATTCATCCTGAATTTGAGCATTCTCTACATTTCTTATAGGACCCCAGTAACGTGCCGCCCAGCTCCAAAGGCCTTCGCCACCGGTTAGTTCGCCAGCTAAGGCGGGTGAAAGTGACTTTAGTTGGGAATTAATCGCCTCAATGCCATAAAATTCGCCGTTAACACCGAGCATACCCAAACGAAAGCCATCCATAAATAAAACTGCATCTGGAAACACCTGCTGAAAAGTAGCAAGCACAACTTTCAATGTCTCTAAATCAAACTGATTAAGCGCTAACCATTGCACAAACACGCCATCTACCGCCAATCGGTTTTTTGCGCGTTCAAATTGCTGTAAAGACAGAAGTTCACTTCGACCAATCAAATCCGGATGAAATAAATCTCCCACAATAATGTCAAATTTTTCGTCCCCCGCTTTTAAAAATCGTCTTGCATCATCGCGAATGATTTTCATAGTTTGGCCAATATCGCCGTTCACACGTTGAAAATAATTTTCAGCTGCCCATATTGACCCCTTGGAAAGCTCAACCGATGTTCGCTCTAGGTTTTCAATCGCTAATGATCCAGCTGCTGTTATTCCCGTACCCAAACCAAGAAACAAAACTTTCTCTGGTTTAGGATGTAACAACAAAGGTAAGCGCGCTTGATTTTTCTGAACCCTAACCGCAGTAGGATCAGTAGACGCATCCATCCGCTGCAAATCAGCGAGCAAAATTCTCTCTCCACTCGCTTTTTCGACTACATGGGTTAAGGACATTGCATCCTCAAAGAAAAATAGATTTTTCGCATCTTGATGAGTTGCAGGCAATAATTTTTCAATCGTGGGTAGTTGCAACACCGGGATCCCGAGCACCAGCATGGCAAGTACCATTACTTTATAATAGCTCTGCTTTATCCAATAAAGACTGACAAACAAAATCAGCGCCATTGATATTAGAATTAAAGGTGCGGTTCCAAGTGACGGCAAAATGACAAAACCTGCCAACAGTCCACCCAATGCCGCGCCCACTGCATTAAATCCGTAGAGTGAAGAACTCGATGTTTCTTTTTCACCAAAAACAGATACCAACATCGGAAACCACGCACCAAAAGCCAAGGTTGCAGGCAACGTTAATAAGGCAACCAACCCACCTTGAATTAACATCGCCTGACTTATCGATATATATTCTATGGCTTCCACCCACTCAGACATTAATGGCAAGGTGTACAAGCTTAAAAAGCCGCTAACACAAACCAGCATTGGCAATAATACCAACCACTTTACATTTTTAACGCGCGCAGCCAATAAACTTCCCAGTCCGATTCCTACTAAAAATGTCGCTAAAATGATAGCCATCACGTATTCGGTTCGCAGCAATATCATGCCATATAATCTGGCCCAGGCTATTTGCAACATGATTGCACCAGCGCCAACACAGGCATAAATTAATAAAACCGAGTAGCCCGGTTTGGGCAAAGGCTGGTGAGTGACAATTGATGCTGCGCGTAACTTCTTCGGCAACATGAAACTAATAGCAAAAGCACACAGACCCATGAAAATTGCAAAAATTGCAAGCAACCTTACGGAAACAGTCCAGCCCGCTAATGGCAATAAAACGAGCGGCAACAAAGCGCCTACCACACCGCCGAGTGTGTTCAGCGCATATATGGTGCCTACATTGATTTTGCTATTTTTAAGAGTTGCAAGAATTAAAGGAAAACCCACACCTAAAGCAAAAGCAGGAATGAACATCAAACCGAAAGTCGCCACCGCCTGAACAAACAGCCATTGCGAATAATTTTCTGCTGAAAACGATGATAAACTGACATCAAGTGCTGTCAAAATTGTAGAGAGGTTGAAAGCAAATAGGGCGACGAGTATCTCTAATACAGCAAATAGCCGCAAAGGTGACTGGATCAATTTTAAAAATCGCGTACCGACTATGCTACCGACCCCCAGACCCGCAAGGAACGCGCTTATAGTAACAACTACGCCAAAAATACTGACGCCGAATAAGGTTGATAAAATGCGAGCCCACAGCACTTCATAACCTAACGCAGTCAGACCGGTGAAAAAATAAATAATGCACACCAGCCAGAAAAGCAGGGCATTACTTTGAGCTGGTTTAACACTCATGAATTCAGCTCATCAAAAAGGAAAAAACCAAACAATACCTACTATTGCATGCCCTATGCTTAAAAATACTGATATACCTGCACAGATCATATGAGGAACAAAGACGTCTTTACCCAGCATGGCCATTGATATACCAAAGCCAGCGGTGAGTAAAATGAATACTAACAAAGTTATACCCATAACAAACATAACTTTATGTTGAAACTGCTGTTCGTCATAAGATTCGATCATCTCACCACGTTGTGAGCCATGAAAAGACTTCAGGACATCAGCCCGCTCATTCGAAAAAGCAGGCTGAGAAAAGAAAACAACAAATGGTAACATGAACAACAAGATGACTCTGGAATACTGAAAAAAACTCCGCACTTTAACCCCCAGCTATTTTTCTTCTTTGATTTTTAAATTATTCGTCGGGGTTTTCTTACCTGAAAACCTCCAATAAAGAATTGCCATTAAAATAGCGGGGAATAGAACCATTGGCAATAAGAAAACAAAAATCGCCCAGGGCGTATCAATCGTAACGTGCAGCCAACGATAACTGTCAGTAGCGGCACTGGCACTCAAAGGTAACAACAAAAACGTTGCCATACTTAAAATTAATAAATAAATCTTTTTCATCCAGTCTCTCCCAATATAATGAACCGACGATACTCTATTTTCACCCAAGCACTAGGAGCCTGCATCTCTCGCACATCTGAACCCATAAAAGTCAGATGTTAAATTGGGCCATGAATACCCCCTGTGAAATGAAGAGGTGGAAAATGGATCTCCTTTCCAGGAGCCGCCACGCATAGACTTGTACTTTTCGTCTGTTTCTACAATCTTAGCAATCTTTTTGTTACGATCGTCTTTATCATCTGAAACAATTTGTTTTTTTGCGACAAAAATCATTTTTGGTGCCTCAGTATCACGATAGGGTTCAAAATTATCAGCAACCCACTCAATGACATTACCCGCCATGTCCACAACACCATACGGACTAGCGCCTTCCGGGTATGCATGTACTGGCGAAGTAGCGCCGACACTATAGTAAGTATTTAGTTTTTTCACATCCATTACATTACCCCAGGGCCAACGGCGACTATCGGTTCCGCGCGCTGCTTTTTCCCATTCGGCTTCGGTCGGCATTCTTTTGTTGTTCCATTCGCAGTAGGCTTTTGCATCAAACCATGAAACCATGGTGACCGGATGTACTGCCAACGCTGGTTTGAACCGCCCCTTGCTCCAGTTAAGCGGTACTCGATAACCTGTTGCGGCAACATAACGTGCATATTGTGCGTTGGTAACTGTATATTTATCTATTTCATAAGCAGGTAGGTTGACAATATGTGCAGGACGGTTTTGCGCATCCGTTTTAATACTATCGGTACCCATAGTAAACTCACCAGCAGGTACTAAGGCCATGGTTTCCAGTCGCAACCACTCGTTAACCGGCAACAACCCACTAGCTTCTTCTGAGTTATAAGTGACCGTATGAGTTACCCCGCGCTCATGCAATACGTTTCTGAAGAGATCTTCACCGGCTGCACGTATGCGGGTATGCTCATCTTCCAGATCATACCCGGCTTTATCACGTAATTCCTGCATCCGATTGGCGCCTAATTCCAAGACATGTATAGTTCCAGCAATTAATGCCAAGACGATGCAGCTTACAAATGTTGCTCCAATATACCGCTTACGGATCGCTATTTCATCTGGTGTTAATATGCGCTTGGCGTGTTGTGATTTAAATTTCATATTAGCTTTCTGACTCTTTCATCTCTTTTGTTCGATAACGCTTATGCACCAAATGCTTGGGGCGTCGGCCATATGTTCTTTTTATTACGACTTCACCAATAAAACCACCAACCGCTGCGGCCTCTACTGCAACAATTAAAATTAAAATCCAATAACCAACGGGTAACATCGTAACACCCTCCGGCAATATCATACTATCCAGGTGCATATAGTGATAAATTTGAATAGGTATTGGTGCAAAATGAGCCAGCATTTTACCACCAAGACCATATATAAATGAAATAACCATGCCTGCAAATAGTGGCACAACGATTAGCGCCAAGACCCACCGAGGATTAAATGTTTCAATTCCGTAAAATACAGCTAATCGGACATTTAAAACTCTCTCCCCAACATAGATGATAGTTATCCCAACGGCTATCGCCATAATCATCCAAGCGACATCTATAAGCTTTATCCCACCAAAATTAATCATCAGGCTGGTAGTCCTTGCCGGTTAACTTTTCGTATCTTGCCTCTTTGGCTTCTTGAAAAAACCAGTCATGCAGTTTTAAGTTAGCCATGTAATTTGCTAGATTTCGTCTTTCTTCCTCACTTAATGAGGCTAAAGAGGGCATGCGATATTCAGGTTTCAATCGCGAAGGTAAAATTTCTTGCGGATTTTCGGCTGAAAAATAGGTATAAAGCCATTCCTCATCTCGAAACATGCCCATTCCGTCTAATGCCGGCGCAGGAACCGCTTGTGATAAATCACGCACACCCCATAAGCTATGACATTTTCGACAGCCTATATCATGCATTGTCTTTGCTGCCCGATCAGTTACCTCCTTGGTCGCTGTTGAATAAAATGGTACGTCTAGATTGTCATCATCAATTGATGATTTTTTTTCTTTCATCCAGGCCAGTAACCCAACCGATGCCAGCATCGCAACAACTATGATTTTTTCGCCTTTTCGCATATTTATTTTTTATTTGCTTTAGTTTCTGCAGCTTTCTCTGACAAGAATTTTTTACGCGCACTCGTTTGATCTTTCATGACTTCCTCATACTTCGCGTATTCTTCGGGCTCCATTTTATCTTTATCATCGGCGTCAAATATCACGTATTTGATATCTTCGTCAAATTGGTCGTTTTTGGCTGCCCAGCGAAGCATAAAACCGGCGCCAACTAAAATCATAGCTGCTACAACCAGCCACAAATATATCGTCCATCCATCTGGTAAACTCTCAATCCACTCGATCATTGTAACTCCTCAACCTAAATCTAAATTAGATAGCCTTCAATCAATTGTATGTATCCCATGATCACAGCTGCTATAACACCAAATATCAGTGCACCAAACATAACTTTTTCTCCGGTTTTCAACGAAGATAGTTTTTTGGGTAAGTACAAGTAAATAATGTAGCAAAATAAAATAAGCGACAATATTAAAAATATAAAGATATATACACTAAATTCCCTTGACCTGAGACTATCAATACTCATGTCAAGCCCAAATACATATTTATTACCTTCTGCCAATAGCTGCGGTATGTAGCCGAGTGCATTTGAAAAGATAAGCTCAATCACATTGGATATTATATCTAACATTTTGTTCAATAAACTCTGACTCAAATTACAGACAAATAGTCTACTATAAATTAATCAAAAAAGCCGCTCTAAAAAGAGCGGCTTTCCTTACTCGATGAAACTAATGATTAGTTAAAAACGTCTTCAGAAGAGTCTTCATCTTTGTGCTTTTCCCAGTTTGCATCAACAAAAAAGATGCCATATATTGCAGGGCAAATTATTGTTACCGCAATCCACAAAGCGAACACACCAGGGCCGTAATCTAAATCAATCATTCGATATCTCCCAATTATTTAGCATTAGACATGTCAGGCTTCCGTGAAAAATGTGGAAGCTGCTTAGTGATTAATACTATGGCTATCATGAAGTAAGCTACATAAAAAACGTCAATGGTGTAACCTTTATCCCACCAAGGCTGTTTACGCTCTCTATGACCACCTTCAACAAAGTTTCCTTCAAAATTGGCAAGCGCAATACGATCACCCACCACATTGTAGTTATCCAAAGAATACTTACTACCGCTAGCTTGTAGCTCTTTGATTTGCGGCGCAATATTCAAAAGATCATCCCACGCCAATGGGTGTCTTTCAATTGCACCTTGAAGAACACCATCAGCCTGAGCCATTGCTTGCTGAGTAACATAGGCAATCTTCTCTTCAGGTGTAGCAAGCTGCTGCACTTGAGGATCATCCATTGCTGCAACGAAACTCGTGTAAATTTGCGCATTAGGGCGTTGACCCCAAATAGGCATAGTTACAAGGAACGCTGTCATTACAATTAATGCAATCAAAAAGGTTAGAGGGAAAGGCAAGCGATTATTGCCTGACGATAATCCACCAAACTTTTGTTTTTCCCACAACTCGAGTGTCTCTTTTTGCTCTTGCTCATCAGAGAGGCAATAGAGAGGTTGATCAAATTTCCATCCCATTATACTAATCCCCTATCGTAGTGATGTTAATACCCAGTCAATCAACGCACGAACTTCAGCTGTGCGCGCTGGCTCTGGAACTTCAGGTGGGTAAATGGTTTTGCCATTTACGTACGCTGTGTAATCGGCACGCCATTTTTTAAAATCAATGGTATTCCCACTAGCGTCTTTTTTACCCCAAAGATAATCAAAGCGTGGCATGATTGAATTTGGCTGCACCAAGCGTGGATTAAAGAAGTGCATGGTCATCCATTCACGAGAAGAATTGCGAGAAGCTACATGCAACAAGTCAGGTGCTTTTCGGTCTGAACCGAAAGCTGTTGGCATCTCACCATTCATATCACCTAAGAACGGGGGTGCGCCAAAAAACTGCCAATCTTGCGTTTGCTCTGGCAATAACGTGTGACACCACCAGCAACCTTCAGTAATGTAGATTGTCTTGCCCTTACCAACATAGCGCATATTTTCATCGCCTGCTGCTGATAAGACTTCTGCTGGAGTCCAACCACTAACTGCCGTCGCATTTACTATATAGTCGAGCTCTTCACCATTGAACTCGTCTTTACCAATAGTGAATACTGCGCCAGTAGCCATATTTGCTTGTGCAATTTGACCTTTGCCTTCACTCAAATCCCGCACACCTGGACCAAGCAACTCTGGGTGATTAACACCTGGAGAGAACTTGATTCCTGCCGAATAGACATAGGCACGCTGTGGTGGATCAATCGCTGCGCCAGTCTTTGGATCTTTATCTAAAATAACGACAATGGGTTTGCCATCACCTATAACCAAAGGATCCTCATAAGAAAATCCGATTACTCGACCCAATGACAATTGCTTATCCAAACCTACCCAAGTTGACACTCCTGAGCGGAAGTCATTGGCTGGGCCAAAAAGTGTAATTGACATTGAAAAGCCAAACATTAAACCGATGCCTGCTGCACCGAATTTATATCTTTGAAAGGCCATTTGTAATTCCTCCTCCCTAACCTTCTTATCTCCGGGACAACTCCCGAAGATAAGAAGAAGTTAATTACTATATTGTTTTACAAAACGTTTATCTTAACGCTCGTAAGCCAACTCGTGTGCGTAACGGCCAGATGGAACAATAGTTCCTTCGCGAGCTGTCATCCACATGTTGTATAACCAGATCACATTACCAGTGAATACCATTGTACCGCCGGCCCAGCGAGCGATCATGTATGGATGCTCTGCTACAACTACGTCGATATAAGGTACTTCATAGATTTTACCTGCACCCTGCATAAGGCCGGCAATTGTCATTGAAATCCAGTATGTGCAGAAACCGATTATAAAGAACCAGTAATGCAAGTTAGCTAAGGTTAAAGAATAAAGCTTTCTTCTCAACATTTGCTGCAAACCAAAGTAAACGGCTGCGGCTTCCAAGAAGCTAGACATTCCTAACAGTGCCAAGTGAGCGTGAGCAACTATCCAGCCTGTTCCATGAACATACCAGTTAATCGCACGTGTTTGCTGGAATCCACCTTGCATATTCAATGGAATTGCGAGTAGAACACCGGTAATAGAGAATTTAGTTTCAATATTCTCTACAAACAAGCTCCACTTGCCTTTCATTGTTAACAAAATGTTAGCAACGAATGCCACTGCTGGGATCAAGATCAAAACACCTTCTACTGAAGCAAAAGACTTCAACCACTCAGGCAATGGCGCAGACATTAAGTGATGCGAAGCAGGAGTTGAATAGAAAGCGATGATAGACCAGAAATGCAGATGTCCAATACGGTGAGAGTATAGTGGGTTACCCGTCAGTTTTGGAATCGTGTAGTAAGCAATTGCTGCTGCAACTGGCGTTATCCACAATCCCAATACGTTATGAGCAAACCAAAACGTTAGATACGCCTCAGTCAGACCGGTCAGATTAAATAATTCTGGTGAATTACCGACAAAGAAAACGATCATGAGCATGAAGATACAAGCACCAAAGAACCAGTTGGTGATGTATATACCTTGAGTTTTACGATGCGAAATGGTCATCCATACGTTGATACCCAAAGGTAACAATACGCCGAATATAACGACTAAATCGATTGGCCAGATAAGATCGCTATACTCACGACCAGATGTGATACCCATCCATAATAGTGTTAGACCCAAGCTAAGACCAACGTTCCACATGAACACTGTCCAAAGACCCAATTTCTCGGACCATAACTTAGTGTTACCTAAGGCGGGAGTCATGTACATCATGGTCATACCAAATGCCATTGAAATCCAGCCCAGAATAACTGCCAAAACATGCACTTGACGCATGTGACCAAAAGCGAAAAGCTCAGTACCGGTTACCCAGTCAGGAAAAGCAAGCTTTGCCGCATTAAAAGAACCTAAACCAGTCCCTACTACAAACCAAAAAATGGATGAAAAACCAAAAAAGATCGTTGCCGATCCAGCAGGAATTTCTTCATTCTTGGCGAAGAGATATTTCATCAACATGAAACTTCACCTCCCAGTTAAATTTAACCCCAGAAAATATAAGATTACAAATCATTCGTTCATCTTATTCAATAGATACCAAGACATCCACATACTTGAGAATGCCAAGATAATTCCGAATGTTCCTGCAATTGTAGCCAACATAAATTATCCCCCTCTTTCATAATGTCTACCAGGTTGTGTTATCGCCACGTGCTTCGAGCTCACCATGTTTGCCCATAGCCAAACCTGTGATGATAGCGAAAGCAAGACCAAACACAAACATCATCCAATCTACAAAACCAGAAAAAGTTGTTGGGTCATATGACTCCATTCCCCATCCACCCCAGCTTTCGTATGGTCCGCGACCTACTGCACACATTACTGCGGCACCAAATACACTACCATTACCCATACCTGTGGTAAATGCGGCAATTAGAAGAACCCAAAAAGTTTTCCCAAGCGTTAGCTTATTTTTCATTTTTCCCTCCAAAGTGAGTTTATACCCACATCCCAAAAAAAAGTTTCTTCAAATATTCACCTAATTAAAGCGTTTGCCTTAAAGGAAATGTCATAGAAACTGGGAAATCCTGACACACACATGAGTTGTCGTCAAGACTAAAGTAAAAAAACTTTTCTAGCGCCTGAGTATTTTTCTAAATCAAGAATTATTTAGCTGTATTTCGAAGAGCTTTAAAAACAATTTGGTATTAATCTACTGTTATTTTAGTAAACTAAATTGTTAGAATTGAAAAAGATAAAATACAATGCAGGGGGAAACATGAAAGAAACACTTGTTTATTTGTTAATAGCAGTATCATCATTGTTGATGATATCTTATACGCCACATATGTTTCTTGACGGACTCATAGAAGATGACTTGAAATTTAAAATTCAAGTTGGGGTAACTATAGCCTGGGCCATAGGTTTGTTTTTTCTAGGTTTGGATATCGTTAAAAAAAGGAAGGGACTAAAATAACCCTTCCTTTATTGCATTACTTAAACACTCTTAATTGCGCTTTAGAACCATCAAACTCTGTATCCGAGGCAAACTGCCCCTTATGGAAAACAAACTGCTGCTTGCTGCCTGACAAGTCAAAACCCGACAAGCCGTAACTTCGCCCTGCAAAGTCAGTAAAAAACCTTATATCCTTCACCAACTCGATCACATTACCGCTTCTCAATGTTAATGCCACGCCCTGCTTAGAGACATTTAGACTTACCGGCGAACTAGGAATAAGCATTAGCCGGGTCTTGGCAATTCGGTTAAAAGCGATCAGCACAATAAACGTGGTTAAAAACACTAGAAGATAACTCAGCCCCTCGTTGCCAGCGTACCACATCTTTGAAGCAACGACGGCAAGTGCAATTGTTGTCGGAATATACAAAAGCAAATCCCACATCGTGCCTTTTTTATCTTTATGAAGTATGTATTCGAATTCTTTTGCCATAATTAACTTTTTGCATTTATTACTTTCGCTAAATGATGATCCAATTCGCCATACAAAATTCGACCAGCTTGTTTGAATTGCACGATCCCATCTTTATCGATGATAAATGTCCAGGGATCCCCCTTTACACGAAACGCCTTAAACGCCTGCGGGTTCATATATTGATCCATATGTAAAAATAGCACATCACCCGAGTACTTGGTCACCATGGCTTTTAGCATTTGCAACTGCTTATCACATACCGTGCAATGCCCAGGCGTCGCGAATTCCAGTAAAACTGTCTTCCCCATAGTTACCGCTTCGTCTATAGAGTAACGGTACATTCTTTCATCAGGATAACGATAACTTGTTAGGCGCGACATATCACCACCGACATCTCGCAATGAACGGGTTTTTATGGGTGGTGCAACAGCACCAATCTTAAGCACACCTTCGGGGGCAAAACAACCACTGATGCTTACTGTAGTCAAACTGAACGCCGCTAGAATTAGCAACTTAGTTAGTCGCATAATTTTTCTCCCAATTCGCACACGTTTTAAAGAGATTGTACGCCCAAATGCAATTAGCTAGCAATACCATGGTGCCGAATATCCCCATCGTAGCGAGCAAGGGCTGCACTATGCTCTCCACATCCTGTGGAGATGAGTTAACACTAGCCATACCACCCATTGTGCCGGCCATGACAAAGAACACGACCATTCCAATCAAACCAATATTATGAATCCAGAAGTGCACAATAACTAGCTTTAGACTATAGATAGGCCGGTTTACCAAGCGAGGAATAATATAATAAACTGCGCCGAATATTGCCATTTCCACCCAACCTAGAAGGTTAATGTGGGTATGACCCCTTACAATTAAGTCTCCATGCAAGCGATGATCAACAAAATGACGGAGTTCGGTAATTCCGCCCATAATCGCGCCCCAAGAAAATCCGATAAGACTGTAAATTATGCACGCATAAATAAACCACAAAGTATATTTCTTATATATCAATTCTTTTTCATGACGCCATGCCGGCACAACTACATCACTCATTGACCAGATCCCCTTCTGATTTTATTTGCTCTTGTTCAACATTTACTGCCTCTTCTTCAGGCTTTCTATCTCGAATATCAGTGTATTTTTCTTTCCACTCTGCAGGTGCCCACATTTTAACCATGCTATCAATAAACACTGAGTGCTCTGGTGGTGGCATTTTGGATACGGAGGATCCTGGATCGGCCTTGAGTTCTGATAAAAATATTGCTATCCGCGTAATATCTTCTCGCGGCATCTTCATCGCGTAGGCCGCTTCTTTCGGTGACGGTCCATGATCCAGCGTTTCATGACCATAGGTTGCTTCAGGATTTAAAATAAATGCCTCCAGCCACTCGACGGAGCGCTTTGAGCCAATTCCGTCCAATATCAACCCCATGCTGGTACCCGACCTTAAGGCGCGGTGACAAGAATTACATCGTGCCTTGCGATACAATTCCGATCCTTTCTTCCCTTCTTCAGAAAAATCAAAAAATGTTGTTTGCTCAAACATAGGCTCATCGGAATTCAATCGAACTGTTTCGAGCCCAACATAAGCAATCGTTGCGAGAACAAAAAATACGCCGAAAACTATGAATAGTATTTTTTCACCTGACTTTAAAGGTTGAGATTTTTTTTTCATATAATGCTGCCGCTGTTTCTGTTAACCGGAGACGCAATCCTGCGTATGAGGATCGCACGCTAAAGTAATATTAACTAGAATAAAAAAAGGCGGGAAAGTTCCCGCCTTTTTTATCTTTTACAGCAGGCATTAATCGTAAGGTGTGTAAAAATTACCTTTCGTATAGTCTGATGCTTTAGTTAAGTAAGCTGCAGCATTTTTGATGTCTTCATCTGACATATTGCGAGCGATAGCTTGCATCTGACCCATTGGATCATTATTGCGAGTGCCATCTCTCCATGCTTTCAATTGATTAACTAAATAAACGTAACGCTGACCGCCTATGCGAGGATAGATCGGTGGTGCACCACGGCCGTTAAAGCCATGACAAGATCTGCAAGCTGCAACGGGTTTTTGGCGATTGCCTTGACCCCACTCAACCAGGCTTTTGCCTTTATGAGTTGCTCCAACTTCAACACCATTTGCGGTAAGCTCTTCCAGGTTGGAACCATTGAAAAACATCTCGCCTTTGGCGCCTGGATCAATCGATTCTAGATAGGTAGAGACATCGGTACGATCCTGCGGACTTAAACCTTTCGCATTATCATTCATTACACCCATGGTATTATCTTTACGCTTGTCAGTCGCAAAATCTTCAAGTTGTTTTCTCAAAAATACTGCATATTGACCTGCGATGCGCGGCGTACCCATGTCATCATTGCCCATGCCATCTTCTGAATGACAAGCAGTACAGGCGGGGACAGTCCCCTTACCATTTTCGAAAATTTGTTTCCCAGCGGCAATATTGCCCTTGCCTTTCGGATACATCGGTGACGACACCGCAATTGCTGGCACAACTAAGCCAGCTACAACTACTGCTGTCGACATTGCTTTTACATAACGTCTCATATCAAGAAGCCCTCCCAATTAATAGCCTCCCAGAATTAACCCTACTCCATAGCGATACTTATCGACCAGGAGCCCTTCGTACTTGTACTGATTAAGAATTTAGCTTAAGCATAGTCCACGATAAGACAAAAGCGCCAACAAACCAAATTACATAAATTAGTGCGATTGATTGTGTATCTAACACGGCCCATCTCCCTCTTATATGTTATTAATACCAAAATTAACCGGTGATAAAACACCAACTAACGTGGCATTCAACCACTAAACCAAAAAGCTGTCAACTTCATTTCAACAAAACTTGCCGAAATTCCAATTAGCTGACCCACAGAGCATTAATAATACCTACTGCAATGCAAGCTGTCATCAGTTTCAACGAAAAAAATTAAAACGAATCCGCAAAAACCCAGAGCTTGGCTACAGCGCCTTTCTGCAACTTTATTTTTTCCTGGCTGACTAATCGAACTTGGGAGACTTGCTATTTATGAACGCAGCATAGACAATCTATTGCACTACCTAAAGCACGTGTATTTTTACAACAACCACTGAGAAAAATAATCGATCTAACTTTTATGGAAACTATAAAAACATACCTTGAAAAATACTGGGGACTTGTTGCTCTTGGCATCTGGATTACTGCAGCAATTTTCATCGACCTTATCCGTCTCAGCCCGTTCGCGCTGGATGAACAAGCCGCTAAAGGCTTGTTACTAACCTGGACAGTCGCAGACAATATAATCAACCCAATAGTCATATTTGGTGTACCTGACTTTCGCGCCCTACTATATATACCTATCGGCACTTACTGGCCCGGCAATTTACTTGCAGCAAAATTACTGCTTTTGGTATTAGGTTTTTTGGCGGTTACCATGCTGTACCATTGGGCAAAGAAGTTCCCCCATGGCGACACAGCCATTATTGCTTCGGCGTTATTATTAATCTCCCCAAGTATGATCACCCAGATAGATTCAATGGCCGCTGGCCCCTACATTCTACTGGGATTTGTCTTAGGGGTATGGCTTGATAATGCTTACCGAAAGAACCCAAATTACTTTGGTGGATGGTATTTTTCTCAAATGCTCTGGATCGCAATATTGACGACAATCCATCCGATTGCACTCGCTTACCCCATTGCTCTAGCGTGGCGCTGGTTTAAAAACCCTCATGAGCTCAAGACCTCGCGCCACATGTATATCGGAATTTTAATATCAGCCGTGCTCTCACTGTTACTTATTGGTGGCTGGCAAAATCTGAATTTTTTTGGCAACCCTGTTGAACAGCTAGCCATATCTCTTCAAGGTTCAATAATCTGGAGCGCGGAAGATATACAGTGGGCTGCCGGCATCATCGCTAGCCTTTTTCTGATTCTGCTGATGGCAATTGATACAAAATTTTTAAAAACCGACTTTCTTGGATCCATCCTCGCGCTGTGCATAATTCTCGGCCTCGTTATGCCAGATGGTAGCTGGGCACTCGTCGCAATTACGCTACTGCTTTATCGCGGAACACATTACCTTATCAGCTTCAACCAATCCCGACAAAAAACCGGGCTACTTGGTCAAAGAGGATTTGTACTGATAGCCGTACTAATAATAAGCACACACTTTATGATGCAAGATAAAAATCATGTCCTTACTATTCGTCACGCCATTCTCGATCCAGTGGATGAATTAATACAGAGCATGATTGCGGAAGCCTCTAACCCCGACGTGCCTTTTCGCGCCGCCAGCCAATGGCCAGCGCGCACTATGCTCGCCACCAAGCGCGATGTATTCCCCTTACCACCAGCAATGGACGACCAGGAGAAAATGTCGGAAGCGCTTAAAAGCCTGACCCACCTTACGTTTGACCCAAGAGACCCAAAAAACAAACCATTAGCGGATTCATTGGCCAATTTAACGGGTGAAACAGAAACACTGGGGTTATTTAAAGCTGGAGTTATTGTAAAAGTGCGAAACTCAAATGTCGGTTTATCCACTCAGCAACGACTGGCTCAAGACGAAAAAGCCAATCGAGAAAGCGAGAAACCTCTAGAAACAGCAACTCCCGATGAACGCAGCATGCAATAAACTTGACGAATCCCGAACGAACAGATAGTTTATTAAAGTTAAAGGGAGGAGGGCACAACAATACACATTGAAGGTATTGTGCCCATCAAGTTTCGATCGCAGATATCTTAGCCGGGATATTTCATGAATTCACGAGATTATCGCAAAGAGATTAGATTTTACAGAAAATTATCTAATTGAACCCCGTACCCGTGAGTACGGTCGATTGAAGATAATATTCTGTAGAATCAAAGATCAAGCGAGAAATCGTGTAATTCATGAATTATCCGGGTTGGCTTACGCTGGTAGCAAAAACCGCCATCGAGAGTTATGCTGTGCGCTATTGCCGGTCAAAAAGCACCGAAATAATTCTTGAACCCTGCTATTTAATTAATTGCTAATTGCGCTAATTACATCAACCAATAGGGACAAGACCTATGAATAGTGCTTATCGCACATTTGTCATGTGGCTTTTATGGGCATCAGCCGCAACTACAATTTATCTCAGCTTGTACCTCGACACTGACATCCTGGATTTCCTAAGCCACGATGAAAGTAAAATCACTTGGATAATAATCTTTCTCTTTATGGTGGGCGTTCTCGGTAGTTTTCTTCTCACGATATCAATAACCTCTGAATACATCGAAGCCACAAACCAAGAAGAAATCGCCAAAGACCAAGGCCTAATGGGACTAGAAGCAACTAACAAGAAGCCTAGAACCGTCAACCGTTTTTTCGAATCATTGAAAATCGTCGCCATGAGTAACGAATCGCCGCAAATTGAAATATTACTCGACATGGAATATTCAACACTCACTCGTCGATGCCATGCCATTGAGGTCTTAGGCAACCTGCTGATCACTCTGGGCTTGATCGGTACCGTAATGGGCTTGACGCTGACGTTGACCGGTCTTACAGCCTCACTCGATGCGCTCGGGCAAGATCAGGATTTATTATTGGAAGGTTTACGAAAAGCCATGAGCGGCATGGGCACCGCCTTTTACACCACACTGCTTGGCGCTGTGCTGGGGGGCGTACTACTCAGAATTTTCGCCCTGATCACCGATAATGGCATAGGCGGCCTGCAAGATTACATCACCAAAATATGCATGGTGCACTTGTCATCAGACTTCAAACCTACTATAGAGCGCGACGTTCGTTTCTTAAACGTTGAAATTGACGCACTAGGGGAAAAAGTACAAGCCTTACGCGGCGCATTTCGTGACTCAAAAGAATCGATTAATGATTTTCATGATTCGATTAAAAAGCTGAATACCAATACAGTAGGCGACGAAGAGGGCGTATACACGCTTCGCGAAACGCTGCGCATGCAAAAATATTACCGCGTATTAATCCGTCAAGAGTTAACGTTGATGAACAATCTCAACCGCGGCTGGTGGGCATCGTTTCGCAATCACTTGAACAAGAAAACTGACGAATCATGACACGAAAGAAGAAAGCAAGCTACAGCAACATCTACGAAAGTTTTTCTGATGTAACGTTATTAATGTTGGCGACCTTTATATTTTTGATGGTCACCATATTAATTACCTCTCGAATGGCGCAGGAATTTGAAGTCCCTCGACTTAAGCAAAAAATCGTAGAACTTGAAAATCAACTGGCCACATCTGAAATGGACAGTCAACGATTAACAAAAAACATGGAAGAAATGTCATTAAGCGCCGAGTCCAGCCCCATGCAGCGCATCATTGAATCTGCAACTTTCGGTAGGAAAGATTTCGACGTCTTTATCGAAGGACTAAAAAATCTACCCGGCAAAGATCTGCATTTAATAATTGATGCCTCCGGCTCAATGCATGGCCTAACATCCTTCCTGGTTCCCGTGCTCAGAACGATTGTCGTGCGCTCTGGCAAAACCTTATCGGCTCTCACCTGGTATTCTGATTTTGAAGCAGAAACCTATACCGGCACATTAGGTTCGATTTTTGATAGTTTGCTATCTGGCGCACCATTTAGCGGCAACCTGGAAACTATCGGCAAAGCGTTTCGGGTAGCGGCTCGCAATGCACCCAAACCCGGCGCTTACATATTAGTCGGCGACGAGCCATCTGACGATGAAATTCTTTATTCAGCTATTCCCAGCCCAGTTTTTACTTTACCTCTAGGGCGCTCCGACCCTGCAACTACCCAGGAATATCAAACAATAGCAAACCGGACTGGAGGCCGATTGCTGCACCTTGATTTCCACTAACTCGCGTGCAATAGCAAACAATATCGCGCAGAAATGTCATTTTTTCAACCATACTACGCCAGCAATAAGGCCTACCTAACATGCAAGAATTAGTATTTCTGGTAAATCGTCTATGCTACTATATGACGAAGAAATAATAAGCACTTCGTGCGCGGGGGGAAATAATTTGATTCAAATACCACAAAACATCAATATCGCCGGTGAAATTCGTTGCGATGGCAGCATCGAAGTTATGTGCCGCGTAGAAGGTGAAAGTGATATCAAAGGCTTGCTAGTCATTGGCAAAGATTGCGTCTGGATTGGCAAAGCAGTTGCTGACACAGTCATTGTTGAAGGTTTTGTCGAAGGCAGCATCATTGCACGCAAGAAAATTCAAATAGAGCCCAGCGCGCAAATCATCGGCTCAATCACTGCACCTTCAATATTAATTGCAAAAAGCGCTAAGTTAAATTGCGAAATCTTTATGGACAACAATAAACAACCCATTGATCTGGAAGATCGACGCAACAATCGGCCTTTAGCAATACCTAGCCTGGATTTCCCACAAGATTCACGGCATCTAGGCTAAACCTGGGAAAAGCTAAGCCTGAAAAAGCTAAGCCTGAAAAAGCTAAGCCTTAAAAAAGCCTGAGCGCGAAATCCTAAACGCTACGGCTATTTATCCTAAATTAGACTCGCCATTAAAAATAATGCAGCAATAATTAACGAGCAAAGACTTAAAATCAATACTGCACCAGCGGCGATATCTTTAATCTGCTTGATTTGCTCACTGTAATCTGGCTGAATAAAATCACACATAACTTCGAGCGCGGTATTAACCAACTCAGCAAACAATACCAAAGCAATCATGAGAACAATTATAGCCCACCAAACTAAAGGGGGCTGCACAATGCCCAGCACGCTCACTACGATTATTGCTACGGCAGCCTGAAAACGAAGACTTTTTTCGGTGCTGAATGCCAGGCATATTCCGTTAACGGCAAACTGCAATCTAAAACGGAGTGATTTATTTTTCATAAGCTTCCTTTAACCTAGAATCCGCAGTTGAGTAGCCTGTAGTGTGCGTCATTTTGTGCTGAATTGCGTAATGATCCATTTCCCATATGATTGCTCCCTTTGGGAAATGGATCATATAGCAAAGCAGTACAAAAGGGCGTGCAATACAGGTTGCAGTGAGTCACCGAAAGAATGAACTTCGGTGCAGTTGATATATTTAATAAATTCATAATGCTATATTGACCTGTAAACGTTCAATTGCGGAATCTAGGTTTAAGAACGTGCACGAAATAGCAAGACTTTACGACTGCCCCCCAAGCGAAAATCATCAAAAGTAACAAAATTTCCCTGCCAATTTGAACGTTGCTGCATAAAAAAATCAGTGATTAACTTATCATTTTGTTCAAGATGAGTTTTCGCTGTCAACAAATCTGGCTCAGCCAATGAGCGTAAACTTAAACTCACCAGCCATAATGACTTGCCACTAACAGTAACATCGTCTTGTTTATAAAATTTGAGCAAGAGTCGCGACTCAGGCAAATCAGAATAATATTTTTGTAAGGAAAATGTTTCACTTTTTCCACGGTGGCTGGAGGGCAAATTGCCTAAACTAGACAAGCTGGCACTCGTATTTATCCACATCAACACACTTCTTAAATCTAAATCTGGGACTCTGATCCAATTATCATCCATCAAGGCTTTTTCTATCTCATCTGCAGAACCCAGCCATTGAATATCAAATCTTTCTCTACTCTCACCTAAAATACCTATTCGCTTAACATCTCGTGTTTGCCATGCATCTGCTAACCACACAGCTTGATCCAGCTCAGTTATCATGCTGACTGAGTCAGACTTTAATCCGCGCTCATCAATACTTAACGTAGAAAACAAACCCAACAAAACCAAGCTACTAGTAGCCAGGATTTTGGCGAAAGGTTTTTGCACTTCACTCTCAACTCCCCAGAGAACGATGATAGCAATCAAAGCTGTAAAACTGACTGACAATATCAGCCCAGAAAAAGTTAATACCTGAAAGTACAAGAAGCCGTTTAAAAGAATAGCAACACTCACTAAAGCAACACCGGTAATGAATAACTTTCTTGCATTCATGAAAAATATGTCAGCAAGTTTGATCACCAGCAAAACACTAACACAAATAACCGATACTTTTATTTGGCTGCTCAATTCATGAGAAAAAATCAGCGTTTCTATTCCAACGATAACCTTCAGCACACTAATTAAAAATAAGGCGCCACTTGATATAAGAATTATAGCGATAAAACGTAACGTCAAAAGGCGCTGCTTGAAATACAGTGACAATAAAGTAAAGTTCAATAGTAGAAATACTAAACTTGACCAGCCAATACTCAGTAGTAAAAATGCATAAAATTCACTAATAGGGAAAGACTGAACCAGCATATAGGTTCGCGCAATCACCAAATCTACCATGCCTTCACCCGCTATTCTCAGATTGACAATACTCGCTAGAGAAAAAATGAACAGTAAAATACAAGAACTTGAAAGCAAAAAAGCACCGCGTTTGATGACAGCGTTTTCATCGAGCAGTAGATCCAATAACGATCGAGATATTGCAGTATTTTGATACCATGCCATACATTGCCGTTGAAACCACGGCAGCATCGCTAAGTACATTTTTTTAAATATCCACGAAATTACCAAAACAATGACAATAGACAGCAATAATAATATTACCAGCCGTGCGCCTATCTCAGCCGCCAACTCCAACGAAGACCCAAAAACTATTCCCGGTATCAAATAAAATGGCGCCCAGCCTGCAGCAGACAAAACATTGACAAAAAAGAAATAAGACTGAGACATATCCATCATGCCCGCAACCGCAGGAATTATCGGTCGCACCGGGCCAACAAAACGGCCAAACAAAATGCTTTTGCCACCGTGTTTATGAAAAAATTTTTCACCCTTTTGAAGATAATCAGGATTATCTTTGAACGGCCACAGCTTCACAACATGATGATGATAATGCTTGCCAATGAGAAAGCTCACTGCGTCACCGCAGACTGCGCCAAAAAAGGCAATGATAATAGTATCCCAAAATTGCAGCGCGCCAGCACCCACCAATGTTCCAACACCAAACATTAGAATAGTACCCGGAACCAGCAAGCCAACAATCAACAATGACTCTGCAAATGCAATCAGAAAAATAAAGACGGCGGCCAAGACAGTGTGCTCTGCCAACCAGTTGAAAAGTGGCTGAATGGATTCCCAACCCATAATTTAACGCAAGTTTCGGAGAAAAAAAACGGCAATGTCAGTGCCGTCATTACTTTTGCCAAGACACTGCCACCGCGAGCGACTGCTATTAATAATGATGATAAACTCCGAAACTTGAGACTTAATTATTCATTCGTTAGAGTGTCGCGAAAACATCACTTGCTGCACTAATGGTATTTTCGATATCGGCATCAGTATGAGCTGAGGAAACAAAACCGGCTTCATAGGCTGACGGCGCAAAATACACGCCTTTAGCTAACATTCCGTGATAGAATTTTTTAAAACGCTCGATATCACATTCTGTGACTTGCTGAAAACGTGATACCTTTACTGCATCGGTAAAGAAGAAACCAAACATGCCACCCACTTGATTCGTTGTCAAAGAGATATTGTTGGCTTTTGCTGCTGCCTCAAATCCAGCGCACAGTTTTTTTGCCTTGGCATCCAGGTTGTCATGAAAGCCCGGCGCTTGCGTCAAAGCCAATGTTGCTAAACCTGCGGCCATGGAGACTGGATTACCGGACAAAGTACCTGCCTGATAAACCGGACCCAATGGCGCGATTTTCTCCATGATTTCTTTTTTTCCACCAAAAGCACCAACAGGCATTCCGCCACCGATGACTTTTCCCAAAGTCGTAAGATCTGGCTTGACCCCATAATACCCTTGAGCACCGCTTGCGGAAACCCGAAAACCCGTCATGACTTCATCAAAAATAAGTACCGCGCCATATTCATCACAAATTTTACGCAGACCTTCAAGGAATCCTGATTCGGGCGGAATACAATTCATATTGCCTGCAACTGGCTCAACAATAATACAGGCAATTTGATCACCTACATCGGCGAATGCTTGTTTGACATTATCAATATCATTGAAAGTTAAGGTAATCGTATGCTCCGCCAAAGCAGCAGGAACGCCAGGGGAGGTAGGAACGCCCAACGTTAATGCACCCGAACCCGCTTTAACTAATAGTGAATCCGAATGCCCATGATAACAACCTTCAAATTTTACAATTTTATCTCTGTCGGTATATCCACGTGCGAGACGAATCGCGGTCATCGTTGCTTCAGTACCTGAACTTACCATACGGACCATTTCAATCGACGGGATAATTTCGCAAACTTTGTCTGCCATAGTCGTTTCAATTTGCGTTGGCGCACCAAAACCTAAGCTGTTAGCAACCGTTTTTTGAACGGCGGCAATAACTTCTGGATGGGCATGCCCAGCAATCATCGGCCCCCACGAAGCGACATAATCAATATATTTGTTGTTGTCTTCATCCCACAAGTAAGCTCCCGCCCCTTTAGCAAAAAATACCGGATCCCCACCGACTCCGGCAAAGGCACGCACTGGAGAATTGACGCCACCTGGGATATGCTTTTTTGCTGCAACAAATAAATCTTGTGAATTTGTCATTTTATTTCCTTCTTTATCACTTATCGTTATTTCAATAATATTGCAGACTTGCTTGCTGCACTATCCAGATTAACTCCGGATCAAAACCCGCTCAAACCCCGTTCAGAATAACTGAACAAATTTTTCTGCTGTTTGCTGAATATCTGCTTGATTAAATAAACCATCAATCACGGCCACCGCGTCCACCCCGGCACTGATCAATAGCTTGGCATTTTCAGTGGTAATGCCGCCGATGGCTACCACCGGCAGATCCAGGTACGACTTTGCTTGTTGAATTATTTGCAGTTCTGCAGGCACCGCATCAGGCTTGGTTTTAGAGGAAAAAAACCGCCCGAATGCAACATAATCAGCGCCTGCCAGCGCGGCTTCTTGCGCATTTTCTAGTTTATTGTAGCAAGATATACCTAACAGCTTGTCACGCAGTTGCCGTCTGATGTCTGCGACCTTGCCAGCATCTTTACCGATGTGTAATCCATCTGCATCAACCGCCAGCGCCAAGTCTAAATCATCATTAACAATAAAGCAGGCCGAATAGTCTGCGCAAAGCTGGCGCAGTGCCAGCGCATCCGTAAAACGCTGCGCCGTAAGATTCGATTTATCTCGATATTGAATAACCTTCGCACCACCGATTAACGCTTGCTCAACATCTTCGATAAGATCTTCGGCGCCATCGACCGTCACGCCATACAAACCACAAATTACTTTACTCAAATGTCTTCTGCACTCTCATCTTCAACGGCCCAAAAAAATCGGTTCGGAATAAGCTGCCCCATACCCAGGCGATATCCTGCCTGCAGACTTTTCCAGGTAAATTCTTGCGCCTCATGCACCGCCGACAAGGGATCAATGCGATGCGCCAACAATCCTGCAATGCAGGCCGCTAAGGTACAACCTGAACCATGATAGGTGTGTGGCAATCGCTCCCAGGAAAAGGTATCAATCAAGCGACTATTACCAAAAAACAGGTTGATCACCTCCACCGTTTTTTCATGGCTGCCGGTGATCAAAACATACTCCGCGCCCATATCCATCAACTCCTGGGCGCAGGCTTCCATGACATCCGCTTCCCGCGCCAGCAAACGGGCTTCTTCGGAATTAGGCACTAACACAGTCGTTTTTGGAATTAATAAATTACAAATAGCCGCAAGCATCTCATCATCCATTAACGTCGCGCCACCACCGGCCGAAATCACTGGATCCAATACCACCGGGATGTCGGGATAATCGACTAAGATGCTACTGATCGCTTCAATAGCTTCGAGGCTGCCTAACATGCCTATTTTTATAGCCGCAATCGGCATATCTTCCAAAACCGCGCGCGCTTGCTCAATAATACCGGTCAAGCCTAACGGAAAATAACTTTTAACATCTTGCGTATCTTGCACGGTGATCGACGTAATGACCGGCGCGGCATGTGCGCCCATACTGGCAATTGACTCGATATCCGCCTGAATACCTGCACCACCTGTAGGATCATTTCCGGCAAAAACAAGCACGACTGGCAAACTGGGATTGTCTTTCAAATGCATGTCCCTATAATAATCCTGAAAGTGTTATTGTAACAAATTGTACAGAATCACCAACGCAATCTTAAGCGGAATGACCAAGTCAGAAAACTATGCAAAATAATGTATTAAAAATGATCGATTGGGCGCAAATAAACACAGTATTGCTCGATATGGATGGCACTTTACTCGACCTGCATTATGATGATCAATTTTGGCAACAGCATTTACCTGCCGAATACGCCAAACTTAATGGTCTCACCGTGGCACAAGCCAAAGCGGAACTAACCCCGCGATTTAATGCCATGGCTGGTAAACTTGAATGGTATTGCCTGGACTATTGGAGCAAAGAATTGCAGCTGGATATACCAGAACTAAAGACTCAAGTAGCACACTTAATTGCTATCCATGATGGCGTGATAGAGTTTTTAAACGCAGCACGTAAATGGGGCAAATCAATACTCCTGGTCACCAATGCTCACCCTAAAGTCTTACGCCTCAAAATGCAGCACTCGCAACTTGAAAATCTTTTTGATCAAATTATTAGCTCACATGAATTTGGCTTACCGAAAGAAAATACTGAATTCTGGCATCGCCTGGTGGATAAACATTATTTTGCGCCAGAGCACACACTTTTCATTGACGACAGCACCCCGGTATTAAAATCAGCACAAAAATTTGGGATTCGCTATCTTTTGGACATTGAAAAACCCTCAAGTCAACGACCCGCGAAAACAGAAAGCGACTTTATCATGCTCAGATCATTTAAGGATTTGATCCCTGATCAGCCAGGTTAACTTGGTTAAACCTAGAATCCGCAGTTGAGCAGCCTGTAGTGTGCGTCATTTTGTGCTGAATTGCGTAATGAAACATTTCCCAAATGGTTGTTCCCTTTCGGAAATGTTTCATATAGCAAGGCAGTGCAAAAGGGCGTGCAATACAGGCTACTCAACTGCGGAATCTAGGTTAATACATAGCAAGCAAACATAACACTTGATACAATTATCTCCCATTCACTATATCCGAGTTAATTATGTTAAAAAAATTCTCGATAACCATTGGCGTCTTTTTTCTACTCATCGTCATAATGGGAATCATCCTACCGAGCGAATACAACGTCGAGCGCACGATTGTGATTAATGCCAAACCTGAAGCTATTCACCCATTTGTGGAAGATTTACAACAATGGCCAAAATGGACACCCTGGCATAACGCGGACTCCAAGGTTAAAATAACACCAGGAGAAATCCACAAAGGGCTAGGCGCAAGTCAACAATGGGCAGGCAATAAAGGTACCGGTATATTAGAAATTACAAAATCATCCACAGATTACGGGATTGATTACTTTCTAGACATGAAAGCGGAAAGTTTAAATACTGAAGGCAAAGTGACTTATCAAAACCAAGGTGATACAACCCAGGTCAATTGGTCGACCAAAGGTAAATTTACACTGCCCATCATAAGTCCCTATATTGCAATGGCAATGGACGGTACCGCAGGCCCCATGCTTGAACAAGGCTTGGGCAAATTGAAAAAACTTGTCGAAGAAAATGAAGGATCAGGAACCGCTGATTAACCCAGCAAAACTCAGTGACATTATGATAGAAAATACGACGGCGGCGGTGAATAACGCCGCCGAAAGCATTTGTTGCTTTTGCTGCCTGGCTTTAATGCCAAACCATAACAATGCTGTGATGACAATTAAACATATAATAACAACTCGTGACACGAATGCTCCGTTTAGTTTTCTTCTACCTGTACCTGCTCTGGTGCCGACTTGGGTTCCGATTCGGGCTCCAGTGCTTGCTCTGAATCTAGCTCTGGCACCAACTCGAGTTCCGGTACTTGCTCTGATTCTAGCTCTGGCACCACCAACTCTGACGCTGGTTCCATCGACTCTGGCTCTGGCGCCGGTAGCATAGATTCTGGCTCCATTGCTTCTGGCTCTAGCACCGTCGGCTCTGGTTTAGGCTCAATAAAATCTGCCAATGATTTTTTCATGGCACTGGTTTTTGCCGCTGCAATCTCAAAAGCCCATGGCGCTAGTCGTGCATCAAACTTGCTGGCTTTGTCTTTCGCCGCTTGCTCGTCTAACATAGCATGTGCATTGAGCAATAGGAAATGTTTAGCCTCTATTTCATAAAGTTTTGCGCTGATCTGTAAGCCGTCGAATGTTGAAAATTCAGCAACCGTGGGCGTAACATCAACAATATTTGCCGCATCGCGGGACATAACATCAATGAATGACAACGACTGCAAGCTATTCGCCAAGCCATCAGCGATTGATTCGGATTTCAGCGTTTCCCCTTCAGGTAAATCTAAAACAACAAAGTGCTCATCTTCTGCTGTCGCTTTCTTAATAGACAACTGTGTATCGTCAGAGTTCTTAATGGTCACCGCTTGAATTTCAGCCGGCTTGATATCAACAATTGAATTATCCAACCAATCCAAGACATTGCTTGGCAAATGCACATCACCAGAAACCAGCCAACTTTTTGCTTCAGCGGCTTTTCGAACATAGAGTGCCGAACTAGCCCCCGCAACGCGCGCTTCTTTGTTTTTGCCAATTAAAACAGACTCAATGATATTGCCTGCTTTACTCATAAAGTCTATGCGACTTGAATCAATATCTCCACTTTCACCGACATCTTGCACACCCAAGCGACCATATTTTTCCGGCTCTGTGGTTTTAGCTTCTATTGTTTTAAAATCACTGATGCCAACAATAAGCTTTTTGACTTTACTGAAATCGGCAGGATAATTTGCTTTTTCCTGTAACACCCATTGATCACCCACAAAAATCAGATTGACCTCAGTTTCTTTGCTAGCAATTTTGAGTGCCGCAACTTCATTGATACGCTGCACTAATGCGTTTGAGAAAACATGACCAGCCTGCTGATCAGCATGTTTCTCCGATTCTTGTTGCGAATATAAAAAAGCGCCACCACCAAAAATCAAAATTAATAACGCGACAATAACAAATTTATCAAACTTCATTGTTATACCTCTTTATGACACAGCATGTTTTAATCGTCTGGCTCGGATCACCGAAACCAGAATAGCCGCTAAAATAACTAGCAGCGGCAGCAATATAATATTAAGAACCTTCAGTGTGGTTCCCAGGCTCTCTACACTTTTGATTAACTCATGCTGCACATTTCGCAACTCCTTGCGTGTTTCCACTTGCTGCTCGCGAAATTTAAGAATTTCTTGTTTTTGTTCAGCAGACAGAATCATGTTACTGACCCCATCACGATTACGTTGCAATTCAGCTAATTTATTTTCGGTCTGCTGCAATTCCGACTGCAATGCTTTTTCCTTATCTCTAAAACGTTGCTCCGCTGCTTGTTTTAGCGCAGCAACTTTGGTGAAAGGCCGTGCTGATTTACTACGGCTACGCAAGCTGATCAAATCATTGCTACCACTTAAGTTTTCAATCGCATTCATAACAAAAACATCATTATTAGCACGTGGTACAGCAATCCGATTACCAAAGAAATTTTGCAACGTCACCCAGTGTTTATCTTCCAGCATATCGGTATCAGCAACCACAATGATGTTCGCTCGATCAACCGACTTAGCCAGCGGATTTTCTATTGCTGTCGCAGATTCCAGCCCTTCAGGAAAAGCAGAATCAAGCTCACCAGAAATACGGGCTGCCAGCGTTAATTTTTGACCACCAGATTGATAGCTACGCAATAAAGCAGCCGGGTTCGCACCAAACTGAAACTGCATACTATTGTATGCCATAGCTTCCGCGCTGGTTTCGATCAATGGGACAAAATCAATATTACTGTCTGCTTTTTTACTAAAAAAGCCTGTGGTCGCCATACCAATTTGCTGAAGGTCACGGGCAACAAAATCATCAGCACTAAAGTTGTCATTATTTAATGACAGCCATGCCACATAATCTACTGCTTGCACTCGGCCACCAGATTGAGCTTGCACACGTTGTGCATTCAAACGATCACCAACCACTTTATCTGACGCAAACTCAATACCCCAGGCAGACAACAATTTACTT
This sequence comes from uncultured Ectothiorhodospiraceae bacterium, assembly GCA_945787125.1. GTDB lineage: Bacteria > Pseudomonadota > Gammaproteobacteria > S012-40 > S012-40 > CALZHW01. The sequence continues at coordinate 5,625 of CALZHW010000004.1, read as the reverse complement.
AACTCCGAACTACGTGACTGCTGCATCGCAGCCATTGGATTGGTGGGATCTGTCATGGGTTGATCCGCCTCTGAAAACGGATCAATAAATGCCAGTAATCGACCACCGCTCAAAACATACTGATCAATCGCAAACAACGCATTGTCCGTCAAACTCTTAGGGTGAATCAGCATCAGCACATCAATATCTTCGGGGATTTTTTCTATGCTGGTTTCCAATGTGCGAACATCGTAATTTTCTTTAAGTTGGGTTAGCATAAACCAATCCTGACTGGAGCCAGGCGCAACCATGGGATTCGATGCACCCGTAGCCATTGGCAAACCACTAATAATCCCAACAATCCCTCGTTTAGGATTTGATAACTGATAAACCATGCGGGTGATGTCATACTCTAGAGATTCTTCTTTATCAGGCTGCAAAAAAGCGATGACTTCTTCATCATCGGTACTGTTACTACCGACCAAGCCAAAATATGCCTGGCTACCGGAAGCATCAATCGGCACTCCTTGCAATCCATATTGCACAGCTTGGTCTTCAGTATCAGAGAAAGGCTCAGGATCAGCAATGATCAGCTTCAAGTTACCCTTGGACAAACTGACATATTCATCCAGCAAATCTTTCACTCGTTGACCATAGGTCGTAATAGCAGGAATTCCGGTAAAATATTTTTCAGAAAAATAAAGCCGTAAAGTGATTGGCTCTTGCAACTCTGACAAAATATTTTCTGTGCCCGGCGATAATGTATAAAGCTGGTTATCCGTCAAATCTAAGCGGGATGATTTAAAAAATATCCCAGCAAACAAATTAATGACTAACAATAAAACAGCCAAAAAAACCAACCCTGTTGTCGATAAATATTTACTCATGATCTTAATCCGATTTCTTCATCTCAATGACAATAACATTTGCCGCCAACCAACAACCCATAAAAGAGGCAAAATAAACGACATCCCTAACATCAATCACACCCTTTGTGATCGAATTAAAGTGCGTCAAAAAACTCAACGAACTCACTGCATTAATAACTATTTGCGGTGCCCAATCTTTAAAAAAATCGAGTACTAACGGAAATCCACTCAAAATGAAAAAGAAACTCACCACCACGGCAACAACAAAGGCAATCACTTGATTTTTAGTCATCGCAGAAATACATGAACCAATCGCAAGGTAAGCACCGGCCATTAAAAATGCACCAATGTAGCCCGACAGAATCACCAAATTATCAGGCTCACCTAAATAATTCACCGTAAGCCAAAGCGGAAAAGTCAGAGATAACGCAATACCCGTAAATAACCAGGCCGCAAAAAACTTTCCGAGCACGGCTTGAGTCACCGATATGGGTAAAGTCATTAACAGCTCGATTGAACCAGAACGTCTTTCCTCTGCCCAAAGCCGCATTGACAAGGCTGGAATCAAAAACAAATAGAGCCAAGGTAGATACGAAAAAAATGGCTGCAAATCAGCTTGACCGCGCTCATATAAGCCACCCAGATAAAAAGTAAAAATACCCGCTAACATCAGAAATATTACGATAAAGACATAAGCCACAGGCGTTGCAAAATAACTGCCCAACTCTCTTTTATAAATAGCCAACACATTACTCATTGTTTATCCCTCAAGCTATTCAGCGCCTTGCGTTAATTGACGAAAAACCGTATCTAACCGGCCCTTTTCAATGCTCAACGCATCAACGATCCATTCTTGCTGGCGCACCAGATGGCTGACCTGATTGATAATATTCACTCCTTTATCTGCGTAAAGCCGATAAGTCGTTTTTTCGTCTGCGGATTCTTCCAGCGCAACTCGCTCAACACCTGGCAACTCGCCCAACAACTTTTCCGCATTAACTGACGGATAACCATCTAATGACAACAACACACTATTGTGCAACTCCGACATTTCTACCAAAGTTTGTGGTGTACCATCAAATTTTAAACGGCCATTTGCAATGATGATCGCCTGATCACAAATCGCATCAACTTCTTCCAGTATGTGTGTTGATATAATAATCGCTTTATCCTTAGCCATTTCTTTTATCAACAATCGGACTTCGTGTTTTTGATTAGGATCGAGGCCATCTGTCGGCTCATCCATAATTAACACTGGAGGATCATGCAAAATCGCTTGCGCCAAACCCACTCTGCGCTTAAAGCCTTTCGACAGGGTATCAATTGTTTTATGAACGACTGAGCCTAGATTAGCGCGCTCAATGGCTGATTGAATGCGCGATTCCTTTTCTGCTGCATGATAACCACGAATATCAGCGATAAATGACAGAAAACTTTTCACGGTCATATCGCCATACGCTGGTGCACCTTCTGGCAAATAACCAATACTTTTTTTCACCGTAATAGGTGCTTTAATTACATCCGCGCCACAAACCTGAATAGTCCCAGCCGAAGGCGCAAGAAAACCTGCGATCATTTTCATCGTAGTCGACTTGCCGGCACCATTAGGACCCAGAAAGCCCAGTACTTCACCTCGATT
>CALZHW010000004.1:0-3038 GCA_945787125.1 uncultured Ectothiorhodospiraceae bacterium | reverse complement strand
GCAATCAATTTTTCATTGATACCCTTGCAACCCACCAGTATGTAGAGCCACCAGTCGTGTGCCTGGTTTAAAGTGACCCTTTTTTATTAACTCAAACAACCCATAAAAAAGTTTTGCGGTATATACTGGCTCGATATTTATACCACTGTCTTGTTGAAATTTTTCCATAAATGCCAATAGTTTATTATCTGTTTTCGCGTAGCCGCCAAAATGGTGATCCAACAGCAACGAAAAATTTCTCGGCTTTTCGCCTAACAATCGTTGAACATCGTTTTGCAGAAACCCTGCACCTTTTAACACGGCAACACCAAGAATTTTTTGCTGCTGCACTTTAGACAACAGGCCCGCGACGGTTCCTCCAGAGCCAACCGCAGAGGCCAACGTATAATCACCAGTCTTCATTTGCTGATCAAGCTCTGTAATAATCTCCGCGCAGCCCACCAGCGCAAGCGAGTTACTGCCTCCCTCAGGTAATATATAGACATCTCCAAACTGAGCATAGAGCCCTGCGAGAAAATCCGCACCCTGCTTTTCTCTGTACTGCTGGCGATCAATAAAATGCAACTGCATTCCATGCTGCTCAGCGAAGTCTAACGTTGAACTAAGATTTTCAGCGCGCTCACCGCGTATAACCCCAATAGTTTTGAAGTTCAAAAAATATCCGGCAGCTGCTAACGCATGAATATGATTCGAATAGGCGCCACCAAAACTCAGCAAGGTGGATTTTCCCTGCTGTCTCGCTTGCAGCAAATTATATTTTAGTTTTCGCCATTTGTTACCACTAAGTAAGGGGTGAATGAGATCATCCCGCTTTACATAAAATTTGATTTGATTTTCACGGAACAAGGGCAGATCCAGCGCCTGTAACGGCGAGGGAATCTGCAGCTGCAATGCCTGAATATCCTTAATTAATGACACATAGAACTTTTTGTTAGAGCTATTTTGTCAGAGCGGTTTAAATGACAATGACGCCGAATTAATACAGTAGCGCAGCCCAGTTGGCGCGGGGCCATCAGTAAATACGTGACCCAGATGGGCGTCACAACTGGCACACATAACTTCAGTGCGGCGCATACCATGCGAGTCATCCGATTCCGCTTTAATATTCTGCGGCTCGATCAAATCAAAAAAACTCGGCCAGCCAGTTCCTGAATCAAATTTGTGCTGCGAGCTGAACAGCAACGTATCACAACAGATGCAGTGGTAGTTCCCCACGACTTTGCTGTCTACATATTCGCCAGAAAAAGGTTGCTCGGTGCCTTTATCCTGCGTCACATGATACTGCAACTCGGATAGCGATTGTTTGATATCTTTATCAGACACAGTATATCCTCTCTTTTCTATTTTTCCACGACAAAATACGCTAACCAGGATTCTTGCTGAGAAATTTTTCTGACAGCTCGGTAGCGACCGGTTCCTTCCAGGTATTCATCATCTGGGTCACCATTGTCTTTAAACTCTTCCCAGTAAATATGCACTTTGCTAAAACCTGACTCGTACAATATTTCCTCAATTTCAGGGATGCTCCACAAACGCCAATCATAGGAAAAAGCCTTTTTGAGCTTTGATCCATCATTGAAAAGAAAATGGATATAACACTGTAAATCATGGTTAATAGGGTTGTAGCTGGTTTGTTCCCACACATAAGAGGCATCCCATCCCTCTAAATCCCGCTCTTCTTCACAGACATCTGTGGTGCAAGTACCCCCCAGTAGATCCATAAAAAACAATCCGTCTTTTTTTAGGCCCTGGTGTACATTGACAAAATAACTGCGCAATAGATCCCGCGATTTGAAAATACAGTAACTAAAATTCATGGCACAAATCATGTCCATTTCATTGGTTACAACATCTAACACATTTTCATTGATCAACGTGACTCGCGACTGCACATCCGCACCCGCAGGCTTGAGGTTATTTTCCATGCCCCATTTTAGCGTGTCAGAACAGAGATCAATGCCAATGGCTTCTCTTTTGGGATTGGACTTGCACCAATCGGTCGCTAGCAGCGCTGTCCCACAAAAATCTTCCCGAAGCGTCAAGGGTGTTTTATTCTTGCCACGCAATTCCCGGTAACGTTTTTCATAAAATTCAATCTCAAATTCCGTAGACTGAACTGCTGCTTGGTAGAGATCATGAAGGTCAGCGCGTTTCGCCATGGTTTTAGCGCCTGCTTTTCGCGCTTTCTTTTTATCCTTAACTTGCCCCATGCGATGATTCCTCTGAGTTCATTTTATTTTATTCTATTCCTATAAGCTCAAGTTTCGGTGTCAAAATATGATCCCCATTTTCAGGGCATCCCTCTGGAAGGTGTTGCCACTACGGATGCTGGAAGGCGGTACTTTTACAACCTTGAACGGCGTAACTTGAGAAATATAGGAAGTATAACATCAACCTGGAACCCAGAACTTGAGTTATCATGAATTTAAGTTCATCAGTTGAGCATTTCGTAATATAGCTACGCATTTGATATTATTGCCGCCTTCACCCAATAGGTAAGCACTCTACACACCGTCCAACTAATGACTTTAAGATACTCTTTGAATAATGATTTGTTAATTGTGTATATAAATTTATGATACTTGTAACTGATATAAATAAACAAGAATTTGCAGCGCTACTGCAGCGATTTAAACTTAACCTGATTTGGGTTGCTTCTTCCAACGCCATTCCTGGAAGCTATTGGGGTGAGTCAGAAGCTGGGCTAATTAATGACCAATTGATTGTCAGAGCTGACACCCCATTGCATTCTGCACTGCATGAGGCCTGTCATTATATCTGTATGGACAGTGACAGACGTACATCACTGCACACTAACAGCGGTGGAGATTGCGATGAAGAAAACGCCGTTTGCTATTTGCAGATCCTGCTCGCCAGCTATATTGCCGACTTTAGCCAGCAACACATGCTTGAGGACATGGATGCCTGGGGTTACAGTTTTCGATTAGGCTCAGCCAGTCAGTGGTTTGAACATGATGCAGAAGATGCGAAAGACTGGTTACTGAAAAAAAACCTCATCAACAATGCCCTAAAACCAA
>CALZHW010000003.1:69930-72573 GCA_945787125.1 uncultured Ectothiorhodospiraceae bacterium | reverse complement strand
ATTGTTACTGCAAGTTTTGGTTTGATGGCAGCAGGGCGGGTTATTGATAAGTTATTATCCAAAGAGCCAGATACCATCTGATTTGACCTGCTATATTATTCCTTTTTCTGGAAAATACTAAATGCGCTATCCATTCGGGTGTAACACTCATTCAGTGACGATAAAGCGACAGGGTCATTTTTATCGATACATAAAAAGCCATAGGGTAATAAATTATTATGAAACCTTTTTACCAGCGATTCCTGCGCGTCACGATTAAAATAACTCAACACTTTTCGACAACTAATAATATTCATTTTCCCCAAGGTGTTCTCAAACAAAACATTCTGCTGGCTGAAAGTGACGTTATTTAATAAATTTCGATCCATCTGGGCGTAGTCATCATTGATTTCGTAGTACTCTGAGAATTTTAACTTACCACCGCTTTGCTGGTAGTTTTGCGAAAACTCTTTAACCAGCGCCAATGGATAAATGCCTTCCTGAGCATGATTCAAGACTTGTTGATTAATGTCTGTGGCTACAATCTGGCAGCGATCATATAAGCCTTCTTCCAGTAAAATAATGGTGTAGGCATACACCTCTTCCCCTGAGGCACACCCTGCGATCCACAATTTTATGCGTGGATATGTTTTCAAATAGGGGGTGACATATTGGCGGAAATACGCAAAATAATCCGGGTCGGCAAATATTCGACTGACAGCCACTGAAAGGCTTTTCAGTATATGATTGACGTAACCTGGTTCGTGCAAAATTAACGGAATTAAATCAGAGTAATGCTTTTTACCAGCAAATTGTAATACTTCTTTAAAATGACGCTTTAGTGATGTTTTTGCATAATTTCGAAAATCGTAACCATGTTTATAGAATATGGTATCCAATAAAAGGTCGAGCTCGAAATTCTCCAGGTCATCATACGGCATAGTGGATTCAACTTGATTAAAGATTGATTGTTTAATGGTCTATTTAAACGGATGGGCGGATATTTTGCCGTACTTATCCTTAAAAGTACAATGTAAATTAACTTGGGTTAGTTTTAAATCATTAGCAGCACTTATTATCCGCATGTTATCCGCAGTAAGGTCCGGCATAATCCCTGCAACTCGGCAATGCTGTTTGCAAAAATTACCCAGCGGGTGTGGTAACATACTGATTGAAAATAAATTAGAATTTCTATAGTTAAAGGAAAAAATGGTGAACTCAAAAGCTCAACAAACAGTCGATTATACTATTGCTTATTTTTCAAGTGACCGCACATATGGCCGCATTGTCACTGTCACTAATACGGCTGATGGAATAGTCATCGATAAACTGGCCTGCACAGCGGCGAGCAACACACCTAAAGACGAAAAACCTTTGCTTATCGGCCTAACTAAAGCGCAGCAAGCCGTTACGCTTGATCCGGTCAGCAAACAAATCAACATTCTCGACGCGTTTCCAGAAGACGCATTCCCGGCGCATATTTATTCAGAGCCAAACAGTAACCGTGCCTGGTTCATGTATGATGGTGATAGTGAAACCGGGAATGATCGACTCAACTGTGGTGAAAACGGTTCATCGGTGACGATTGTTGAGAACGTCAATTCCTCTGACGCAAGATTTATCAAAACGATTTGCGTTGGACGGGGCCACCATCAAGCGCACTTTACCTATGCTTCAGCGAATCACCCAAACGTTCCACTGCTGGCACTTATCAGCAATTTAACGGATGGGACAATTTCAGTCATCGACAACGAGCCTAGCAGTGCAAAATATCTGCAAGTAATAAAGACCATCAACTTGTGTGAGCCCGAGAAAGAAGATGATCCTAAAACCACCGTGCCTAATAATGCATTTCCACATGGTTTGGTTTATTCCGCTCATAGCGGAAAGATCTATAATTTAAATAATGGTTACGGGTCGGTGGCCGTGATCGATCCAGTCACTTTAGAGATTGAAGCGCGTATCAATTTCAAAGGACATAGTAATTTATTTGTACCTGCTGATGGCCGTTATGTTCTGGGACGCGGCGCTGATCGAAAATCTAATCCACAGCATGTCATCGCCAAACTAAGTGTATTGGATGTTACAACGAATGAGATTGTCAATACCATGAATATTGATGATGTCTATATCAGTAAATATTTTTTCAACCCCGAAGCAACCCGACTTTACCTAACGACCTCAAGCTCGGGCAATGATGCACAAAAAGAAAACCTTAAAGCAGACGCTTTATTGGTTTTTGATATTAGCCATTTACCTGAGATACGCCTTATCAATGAAACACGTACAGGATTTTCTGCGGGCACGTTAGATTTTGTGCAAGTTGACGATGAAACTCAATTGGTATTTTGCTCGATTGCGGCAGAAGGCAAGATTTTGATGTTAGATAACGATGGTAACATTGAAGAATCTATTAAAGTTGATGAACCTAATGCGCATTCGAGACTTTGGTGCATTTAGCTAGATTCCCCGCTGCTTGGTATTAACTTAGATTCTGTAAGTGCGAGCACTTGCAGGATCTGAGGAACGTGCACGAAATAATTTCGTGCAGGTTCCTTAGTACTATTCAAATATTATAAAAAATCTAGAAAAATACCAACTTAATAGCGCAAATCCCATGAGCAGAAAAACCAGGTTTCTCCACCTGATTTTGATATACTCTAG
>CALZHW010000003.1:0-69920 GCA_945787125.1 uncultured Ectothiorhodospiraceae bacterium | reverse complement strand
AGAATTCAAACTTTTCACCATTTTTGGCATTCGGGTTATAACCTGTTTCCTGCTGATATTTTTCTCTTGCCAGTGTCGCATAAATTTCTTCATGCTCCACGAATAGCTGCTTTGCTCGTTCAAAGTCAGCATTATCTTTTATCCAAAAGCCTGATTTAGTAAACCCAAATACCGAGCCCGGAACCAAATAGTAAACAATATTATGCTCATCCATCAGCTTGCCAAAATACTCCGGCTCGTCATCATCTGTTATTGCATAAGAAAATAATTTTTTTGCCATAATAAAAACATCAGTATTTAACCCGGATAGTTCATAAATTATCCGGGTTCAAGATAAACGGATTAAATATGACTATACGCCATATAAATAATTATAATTACGATTGCTGGATTTCGCTAATAATAACGTCTATCCTTTTCAATAGCGAGACATAAAATGTCTAGCAAGCGACAAAGTTACATGAGGGAGACGCTTATGCTTTACGATTATCAAGCTCTAACATTTAAATCACTAAAACGAGGTACAAAACTCTATCAACCGGCATCAATGGGTGCCGCGAGTGTCGATCTTGACGAACCTGCAATAATGGTAATGACCGACTTCAAACATATCTTACCGTTTTCAATCGCACCGGTATCATCCATTGAAACGGCCAATGAAAAAATGAAGAGTTGTGGCGTGCGGTTGCTATTTGTACTGCAAGATGCCGCCAACGTCATTGGGCTTGTTACAGCTGATGATATCCTAGGCGAGAAACCCATGAAGTATTTGAAACTTCATGGCGGCAAGCGCAGCGATATTGCAGTGCTTGATGTGATGACAAAATGGGAAAATATTAATGTTGTGTCATTGGATGATCTTTCTAATGCAACAGTGGGTGATGTTATTGAAACCATGAAGCAAGTGGCAAAGCATCATATTTTAGTGGTTGACAAGATTCACGGAGAGCATGTAGTTCGAGGTTTGTTGTCGAAAACCCAGGTTGGAAGGCAAGTGGGTGAAGAAATAATATTCAATGAACGTGCAAATAATTTTAGCGAACTGGAAATGTCATTATCAGAGATTTGAAAGATGTGTAACTGCGAGCCAGCGAATCTGGCTCGCAGTTACATGCAGTAAATTAACTTCCAATAATCGCAGCAAGTTTATTCTTGTCAGCGCTGGTTGGCTTGTGATTAATGTCGCGTATTATCTTCGCCAGTATCTGATGGCTGCTGACAGCGTTCGCATTGTTAATGATGTTTGTAAGCTGCGTTTTATCATCATCTTTAACCGAGTGACGCATATTCACTAACGCTGTTGCGATGGCTTTTATACTCGCGTCATCAGAGTGTGAGATGATATCGTTTAACTGTTTTTTCTCGCTATCAGATGGGAAATGTTTTAAACCACTGACTATTTGTGCCATTGCTTTTAGTGGATCACCTGAAAAATGCTTGTGCCCCTCGCCAGCAATCGCCGTTCCGCTCAACAATATCAAACCGGCAATGAGACTGAAGACATATTTTATCGATTTGTTCATAAGTTTTCTCCCTATTATATAACACCTAAATCCTGCAAGTGCTCGCACCTACTCAGCACAAGCTCTTAATCCGTAGAGCAATATCGATATTTTCGGCAATCACAATAAGGATTACGCTCAAATCTAGATTTGCTCTACGAATCAATATCTTGCACTGTGCAAGTACGATCACTTGCAGGATCTAGGTAACAAATTAATTACACGGATTCTTATACCGCTTAACCCTGTAATGCTACCGGTATACTAACAGCCGGGAATCAAAAAACCAGATATTTTTAGCGCGCGCTGTTAATATTAACCCATGAGCATAATCACTTACTTTTCTCCCCCGCCACCAGCCACCGACTTGCCGAAGAGTTTTTTGACACCATTGAATAGTGCGCCACATGCGTTAGCGAAAAAAGCGAGTGAGCAACTGCAAATGATGTTAAGGAATCCACCTCAGAGGATGCAAGAATTCAACCCAAGCATCGCTGGTAAAATGTTTGGCGTATTAGTCGTGCAGGATAATACCAACAAGGTTGGGTTTATTGCTGCGTTTTCTGGAAAACTGGCAGAGCAGTGGCTAGTGCCGGGTTTTGTACCGCCAATATTTGATATTGATGCATGCAAGCTTTTAATCTCTGCTGCGCAAGCAGAATTCGTCAGTTATTCGCAACAACTGAAAAAATTGCAGCAAAATGGTGAGTTGTACGCACTAAGACAGCAGTTAACCCAGCTGAAAATTGCACAAGAAATAGATTTGGCATCATTACACACTAAGCATTCCCACCGAAAAGAAGTTCGCCAGCAAAAACGCCGCACACCATCCAGTTCCTTGACACATTCGAATGCGCACTCATCACTGGAAACAACACTTGCATCTCTCTCCTTTGAAAGTCAGCAGGATAAACGAGAGCGACAGACTACTCGCTCACATTGGAAGGCACGTTTAGCGGTTGTGCAACAAAAGCTGGATCATATCGAACAGCAGATCGAAGGTATAAAAAACAGTCGAACTGCAAGACTACAGACTCTCCAACAGCGTATTTTATCGACTTATACACTCAGCAATATTCTGGATGAACGGCGAGCAATAACAAAATTTTTTGACCAACCGCCGCCAGGCGTAGGTGACTGCGCCGCCATTAAACTGTTACATTTTGCGACTTTGCATAAATTGAAACCTTTGGCGCTGTCTCAATTTTGGTGGGGAGATTCGCCCGCACGGGAAATTCGACAACATGCTCAATTTTATCCTGTCTGTCGTGGCAAATGCTGGCCCATACTGCCTTTTATGTTGCGAGGTATAAAAGTGCGGCATTTGTCAGCACCAGGTAGCAACTATGCCGACAATAATGCGCCAGATATTATCTATGAAGATGACGATTTACTGGTGGTGAACAAACCGCATGGCCTGTTATCGGTGCCAGGAAAAACGGTGCAGGACTCTGTGTTAAGTCGCTTGCGTCAACGTTATCCGAAAGCAACAGGACCAATACTCGTTCATCGGCTTGACTTATTCACGTCTGGCCTTTTATTAGCCGCAAAAAATTCCGCAACACATAAAACACTGCAGCAACAGTTTTTACAACGTTCCATTAAGAAACGTTATATTGCCGTATTGGCAAAAGAGTTATCAGAAAAGTTTGTCACGGATGCTGCTTACAAGGAAAGAATCGAATTACCCATCTGTAGTGACGTTAATGATAGACCGCGCCAAATGGTGTGTTTTGACCATGGAAAAACGGCAATCACAGACTGGGAGTTGATTTCCTGTGAGAATGGCACAAGCAGGGTTTATTTTTATCCGATAACCGGGCGGACTCACCAGCTTAGAGTGCATGCAGCACATAAAATGGGTTTGAATACGCCTATTGTTGGCGATAAACTTTATGGACAAAAAATGGCAGAACGATTATTATTGCACGCTGAAAAGTTATGTTTTACGCACCCACGAACCAATAAAACTATTGAAGTGTGCTCACCCGCTCCGTTTTAAAGAGATAGTTGGATTATTTAGATTAGAACGTGAACGAAATAGCTTACTTAATTACATTCTACTCGGTTTCTACCCTTGTTTTTGGCACTATATAATGCGACATCCGCTCGGTTAAAGATGCCATCAAAGCCCTGCTCATAATCTGCTTTATTGAAATCTGCAATACCAAAACTGGCGGTTACGGGAATGCCATCTGGATTTAAGGTTTCAATATTTTTCCTGAGGCGTTCCATTTTAATTTGTGCTTCTTCAACATCGCAATGGGAAAGAATAATAATAAACTCTTCTCCGCCAAAACGTGCAACAAAATCTTCAGTGCGACATTCTGCTTGCAGCAAACCAGAAACCGCTTTTAAAACACTATCTCCAGCGCTGTGCCCATGGGCATCATTGACTTTCTTGAAATAATCCAGATCAATGACAACGGCGCAGAGTGAGTAATCGTGGCGGATTGCTTCGCTAATATATTTCCCCGAAATACCCAATAGTGCGTGGCGATTGTAGACACCCGTTAGTTGATCTATCATGGAAAGATGTTTAAGCCGCTTTTGTTGCAATTCGAGCTGATCAACCAGCTTTTTATTAGTGACTAAATTATTTACGCGAGCGATTAATTCTTCAGGTAATACAGGTTTTACAATAAAGTCACTGGCACCTGCTCGCAAAAATTCGACGCGGCGACTCGTATCACTCATGGATGAAATTGCTAGAACCGGAATTCTCGCTTTTACTTCATTGAGATTCTGCACAGTTTGCACCAGGCCAAGGCCACTCATAACACCCTCAAGTAGGAAGTCAGTGATAATAAGATCAAAATCTGTATTTTCCAGAATAAGCAAAGCGTTTTCTGCAGTGGGTGTTGTGGTAACCTTAAGGCCGGTTTGCTCAAGAATCAGGCTCATATAAAGAGAAATTGCTTCGTCATCTTCAACCAGCAGTACCCGCCCTTGCAGTTGTTTTTGTTCTTCGAGCTTAAAACATAGATTATGAATATAGGTTGAAAAATCAGTTATTCGGTTTTTGTGGAAGACTTCTGTTGCGCCTGTTTCCAGCAACGCTGCTAAATCAATTTTATTCTCATCGTCAGTGAAAATTATCAGTGGTATGGGGGTATTTCCAATTTCTTGAGATCTGATTTGTTGGATGAAATCTATCGCCGCAACTTGAGTAGGTTGCGCACCGGCGCAGATTAGCTTAAATTGGTGTTTATTCACTAAAGTCAAAGCCTGATCTGCGCTTATTGCGGAGACAACATCAAGACCTAACTCCTCTAACCGATTGGCTAAAACCGCTCTGAAGACTTTATTTGGCTCATATAATAGAACTGTCATAATTTCATTCGATTTAACTGAATTATTTTGATATTAACACTATATTTACATCTATAAAAATATCAACGATTATCACGCTGAAATTAACATAAAATCACATTTCCAATGCAAAAAGCACTTAAAATACAATCCATTATGGTTGTCTAGCAAGCGCATGAATGTTTTTCACACATGTTCTCGTTAGATGGTGTAAATTTCTCAGAATTGCCAAGCTGCTCGTTAAACAGTAGTTTTTTCGATAGAAACTCATCACGGTCGCTTCGCTGCATAGATTGTCGACAATATCAACTTAAAACTTAAACTTTCTCGATAATACACATAAGATAGAATTATTAGGGCAGCGATTAATCAATTTGCCATTGGGTAAAACACCTGCAGGGAATCGAGAGGTGGTTTAAATTCACATTGGTCGACTGCTCAGATACGTGTCTGTGAGGGGCACGGTGTTATCTCGACAAGAAAAATAAAAAATTGTTGGTGCGTCTAGTAGCTACGCACCAACAATTAACTCATCATAGTGGGATGATGAAACTGGCAGCCGGCAATATAAAAATTCTTTTATAGAATTACCGAGGCTAACAATTATGCCTGGCTAATTGCATGATCAAGTGAAAGGTTTGTCGTACGTTTTGCGAAAAGATCAAGTAACAAAAATATCGGATCAATCGCTAGCAATGCGGTTAACAGCGGGTAAGTAGCAACAAAACAAACTGCAGCAATCCATGCCGAAGTTATTGGAAAAATCATTATTGATAAAACCAGGCTAAAACCAATAACAAACCTCGTAAATCTTTCGCTATTTCTTAAATAATACTCAGTGTCCATAATTTCCCTCCTTGGAAAATGATAGATCGAAGGTTACAAATTTGATTGTCTCAGACCATGAATGACGAGGAGCAATCCGTTGCGCCTAGCCATTCATGTTAGCCCAGATATTCACCGGGCTAGAGAGGCACTGAAACATTGGTCTACAAATGTTAAGTTTTGATATTGAATGAGCTGATTTTCTTCCTGAAGCCTAGCTATTCACCAAACACTCACCTAGTGTAATGCAATGCTTAAGCCAGCTTTTTAAAAAATAGGTAAGGTATTGATTATTATAGGTTGTTTTTATGCGCATTTATTTACATTGGTTATTTTGTGGTGCCGAAGTGTCGTGAAAAAGTAAATAATAAACAGTGGGAATAGAGTTATCTGGATAATTGTTTCATGCGTGAGTGGCATAACAGCCTAACAAATCAAGCACATTCAGTGAGCGTTGGCATTTAACTACGTCCAATTTCACGATTCAGGGGGTATCAGGGGGTAAGTAGCATAGTCGCATTTTTTAACATTTCTTTAGCGTGCTTTTGGGTCGCAGCGGTGAGTTTTATGCCGCCTATCATACGGGCGATCTCGATTTCACGTTCTTGCACGTTGAGTTTTTTCATGGTTGTGATGGTTTGATTTTTTACCGCTTGTTTTTCTACGGTCCAATGATGCTGTCCCTGAGCGGCCACTTGCGCTTGATGGGTAATGCAAAGGATTTGCTTATCTGCAGAAAGTTGACGCAATAATTTACCGACCACTTCGGCGGTGCCGCCACCGATGCCTACATCCACCTCATCAAATACTAAAACCGGGAAACTGTTAAGTTTTGCGGTGACCACTTGAATGCTCAAACTGATACGTGATAATTCGCCGCCAGAGGCGACCTTAGCCAGTGGTTTGAAGGGATTGCCTGGGTTGGTTCTGACCAAAAAATTAATTTTTTCATTACCGTTTTGGCTGCCATGCGCTGCAGTTATTGGGAGTAATTCCACTTGTAGCTGGCAGTTTTTCATTCCCAGACTGGCAAGGATTTCATCGCAAGATTTTTTAAGTTTTTTTGCGGCTTTTTGCCGTTTTGCAGAAAGTGTATTAGCGGCGTTTTGGTAATCTACTTGTGCTTTGTCGATGGCTTTTTTCAGCACTTCCACCGACTCATCAGCATTGATGAGTGGTTCCAGCTCTTGTTGTAGGGTCTGCAGCATTGTCGGCAACTCCTGGGGTTTGCAATGGTATTTGCGCGCCATATCCAACAATTCACTAATGCGCGATTCAATATTCACTAGCCGTTGAGGGTCGTTGTTATCTTCTTTGCTCAGGTGGCGTAATTCATTCACAACTTCTTCGACATTAATCAGTGCAGCATTGATTAACTCAATGCTATTGCCGACTTCAGGCAGAAAGTCACTAATATCCATCAGGCTTTGTTTAACGCTTTCCAATTGAGAGCCGACGGTTGTATCGTTTTGAAACAAAATATCAAGGCATTGATGTAAATTGAGCTGGATTTTTTCCACATTTGCCAATTGTTTTTGTTCGTTATCTAACTTTTGCCATTCCGTGTCTTGCAGACCGAGTTGCTGCAGCTCGTTAATTTGAAACTGCAAAAACTCTATTCGGGAATTTCGTTCACGGGCGGCTGATTGAATTTTCTGTAGCTGTTCTTCAAGCGACATCCACTGACGGTGAGCCAGTTTTACGGATTGTGATAGCTCGCTGCATTGGCCATAACTATCCAAGAGCACGCGATGAGTTTCCGTGCGTAATAATGACTGGTGTTGATGTTGACTATGAATGTCGATCAGCCGTTCACCCAGGCTTTTGATTTGTTGCAAGGTTACCGGGCGTCCATTAATGTAAGCTTTAGAGCCGCCTTCAGCGGAAATAGTGCGCCGTAAAATGCAATCGTTCTCTTCGTCCAGTTCGTTGGATTGCAACCAGCTCTGTGCAAGAGGGTTTTTTGCCACGTTAAAAACAGCGGTAATATCAGAGCGTTTGGTGCCATGTTTAACCATGCTGGATTCGGCACGATCACCCAGCGCAAGCCCCAGTGCATCAACCGCTATTGATTTGCCAGCACCTGTTTCACCGGTAATGACGGACATGCCGTTATCCAGAGCTATCGTGAGATCATCTATTATGGCAAAGTTTTGAATGCTGAGTTGGCTTAACATGCTTTTGAGTCCATGGTCACTAAGGATTACCACCCCAGTTCAGTTTGGCGCGTAGAATTTCGTAATAATTATAATCTTCAGGATGCAAAATTATTATTTTCTTTTCTAGTTTTTTAATGCAAATAATGTCACCGGCGATGACGCCCAAATTTATTTGCCCATCACAGGTAACTTGTGCACGTGCATGCCCTGTGGCACTGACGGTAACGGTTATTTCACTGTCGCCATCAACCACAATGGGGCGTTGGCTTAAGGTGTGGGGACAAATAGGCACGAGAATAAAGGCGTTGAGTGTTGGGTGTACTATTGGCCCGCCACCAGACAGGGCGTATGCGGTAGAGCCAGTCGGTGTGGCGATAATCAAGCCATCAGATCGTTGTTTATTCACGTAACCTTTATCGATTGCCGTTTCAAACTCCAGCATTCGAGCCTCTTCCCACTTATGTACCACCACATCGTTAAAGGCAATGCTTTCATTGATGTGCTCACCATCCCGTTTAATAATGACCTGTAACAACAAACGTTCTTCTTTGATGTATTTACCGTTGAGAATTTCCTGAATTTTTTCGTGAATCTGGCTGGCCGCTATATCCGTCAAAAATCCCAATGTTCCCATGTTAACGCCGACCATCGGCACACCATATTTTGCCAGCGAGCGGGCTGCACTCAGCATGGTTCCATCTCCGCCTAAAGCAACCACAAGATCACAGCGCTCGCCCAACTCTTGTCGACTCATGGAGGGAATATCGCAGGTATTACAGGTTCTTGCGGTATTATCATCAACCAGAATGTCGTATTCATTTTCTTTCAGGTACGCGCATAGGTTTTTCAATGTATTGGCTAAATCGGCGTTGGCGTACTTTTTTCCGATGAGTCCTATGGTTTTGAAGCTTCTTTCAGGCATTAATCGGGTCTCGGGTTGTGGCTGATAGGCAGAAATGCGAGCCGGGCTCATCCTGGGTGCCAACTGATGGTCAGATTGGGGGTCGCTTATTCGGTTAGATTGGAAAGGTAGCACGTAATCTGCAACAATCCAAGCCAACAAAACGTAAAAAATAGCGTAAAAACAAGTAATTGGTACGAAAAATAAGTCGTTTACAACAGGCTTAGTGGTTTAGTGACTCCATAACTTACGCAAAAACGCAGCGTCAGTGGTTATTTATTTGCCATTACTATAGGCTTAAGTGATAATTTCTAACTCACAATCGGAGTTCGAAGTTGCCAATTGCCACCTTCCAGCACCCCTAGCGGTAAAACCTTATCGAGAGACGCCGTGAATACGTCTCTGTAGGCTTGGCGGCAGCATCCATGCTGCTAACACTCTCGATAGGGCCTTGCCACTACGAGCGCTGATTACGGGAAATAGTTTGAACTCCGATTGTGAGTTTCTAACTATGCGAAAATATGTTCCAACGACACTTACTCCTAAACATATGACTTGATTCGATAAATGACTTTTACTGTTGTGCATAAATGACTAAAAATAAAGATAAAAAAATCAGCAATGAGAAGTTTCCCAATCTGAGTGAGAGAGCACAAATACTGCTTAAGACCTTGATTGAGAAATATATAGATGATGGCCAGCCTGTTGCTTCAAAGGTCTTAGCCCAGTGCGCCGGATTGACGGTTAGTACAGCGACCATACGTAATGTCTTGGCTGATTTGGAAGAGATGGGATTGCTAAAATCACCCCATACCTCAGCCGGGCGGGTGCCAACAGATTTGGGTTACCGACTGTTTGTTGATTCCCTGGTAACCATGCAATCCATTCGTAATAAACAACTGCTGCACATCAAACAAAAATTGACCCGTGAGCTTTCTACCAAAGATTTGGCGACGAGTGCCTCAGGTTTGTTATCGGCGATTACCGGTATGGCCAGTGTGGTAATGATGCCGAAACGTTCACATAAATCCCTCCGGCAAATAGAATTCTTGCCACTGTCAGAAAACCGGGTGCTGAGTATTCTGGTGATTAATGAATGTGAAGTAGAGAATCGTGTAATTCACACCAGTCGCAGTTTTTCGCGAGAAGAACTGGTGACGGTAGCCAACTATCTTAATCAGCAATTCATGGGGAAAAACATTGCCTCGGTGCGTTCCCAGTTACTGAGTGATATGAAACGCGCTCGCCAGGAAGTGAATAACTTTATGGGCAGTTTGCTGGAAATGGCGGATACGTTATTCCCCGAAGAAATCTATCAAGAAGATATTTTGGTCGCCGGTAAGACCAATTTACTGGCTTATCAGGAAATGGCGGATACCGATAAGCTTCGCCAATTATTTGAAACTTTCAAATCGAAAACAGAGGTGCTGGAAATCCTCGACCAATGCATGGTAGCAGAGGGTATTCAAATCTATATTGGCTCAGAATCAGGAAATAACGTACTGGAAGAATGCAGCATCATTACCTCACCCTATACTATTGATAATGAAATTGCCGGTGTCTTAGGCGTGATCGGCCCCACTCGCATGGCTTATGAAAAAGTTATCCCCATCGTTGATATTACTGCAAAAATTTTCAGTTCAGTATTGCAATTTAAATAAGCATCCCAATATATACCTCAAATTTTACTGGCATTTTTAAGACCGCATAAAAATTGGAGGAAATGATGACTGAAAACAAGGAAATAGAGCAAGAATCTGAGGTGAGTTCTGATAAGTATGAAACACCGACAGAAATCAATGATACTGTAAAAGTAGAAAGTTTGAGCGCCGCAGAAGTTTTACAGGCTGAAATTGATCAGCTAAGAAACGAAATGGCGGCTCTACAGCTGAAAGCTGAAGAAAATCATGAATTGGCATTACGCGCTAAAGCCGAGTCCGAAAATACCCGCCGTCGTGTTGAAAAAGACATTGCTAATGCGCATAAATTTGCCCTGGAAAAATTTAGCGCAGATCTCCTGCCAGTACTGGACAGTATGGAGCTGGGGCTCGCTGCCACACAAGAAGAAAATGCCAACATAGAAAGAATCAGAGAAGGGAGTGAGCTAACGTTTAAAATGTTAAGTTCAGCTGTGGAAAAACACGGCATCAAAGTGGTGAATCCGCAAGGCGAAAAATTTAATCCCGATTTTCATCAGGCAATGAGTCTGCAAGAGAATACTGAGCTAGAACCTAATACAGTGATGGCAGTTCTGCAAAAAGGTTACACCCTGCAAGGTCGGTTAGTTCGACCCGCTATGGTCATCGTTTCCAAGGGTGAAGAGAACAAACCTGAAGCTGGCCAAATCGACGAAATCGTATAATTTTTGAGCATAAAAAAGTGTTACCTTAATGGTATTAATTTTTTAAAAACACCTTGAAAAGGTCAGGCCAGACCCAATATCAGTACTCAAGAATTAATTCAGTAAAGATTCAAACAATTTCAAGCACATAACACGGAGATTTATCCAATGGGTAAAATTATCGGAATCGACTTAGGTACCACAAACTCTTGCGTAGCCATCATGGAAAGCGGGAAACCTAAAGTAATAGAAAACGCAGAAGGTGATCGCACTACACCTTCAGTTGTCGCATACACGAAAGACGATGAAGTTATCGTCGGTCAGCCCGCAAAACGTCAGGCAGTGACAAATCCTTCAGAGACTTTTTACGCCGTCAAACGTTTGATCGGTCGCCGCTTCGATGAGGAAGTCGTGCAGCGTGATATCAAGCTGGTACCTTATAAAATTGTTAAAGCCGATAATGGTGATGCCTGGGTTGAAGTGAAAGGCAAAAAAATGGCAGCGCCAGAAATTTCCGCCCGCGTTTTGATGAAAATGAAAAAAACCGCTGAAGACTACCTCGGTGAAGCAGTGACTGAAGCGGTTATTACCGTGCCTGCGTATTTCAACGATTCTCAACGTCAAGCGACTAAAGATGCCGGCAAAATCGCTGGGCTGGATGTAAAACGAATCATTAATGAGCCAACGGCTGCTGCATTGGCTTATGGGATGGACAAAAAAACCGGCGACCGTAAAATCGCGGTTTATGACTTGGGTGGTGGTACGTTTGATATATCAATCATCGAAATCGTTGATGTTGAAGGTGAGCATCAGTTCGAAGTTTTGGCAACTAATGGCGATACATTTCTCGGCGGCGAAGATTTTGATACACGCTTGATAGAGTATTTGACTGAAGAGTTTAAAAAAGACAGTGGTATTGATTTACACAATGATCCATTATCCTTGCAGCGTTTAAAAGAAGCTGCTGAAAAAGCGAAAATCGAGCTGTCTTCCACACAGCAAACCGAAGTGAATTTACCTTATGTGACTGCCGATGCTTCTGGGCCGAAACATTTGAACATCAAAATCACTCGCGCTAAGCTGGAGTCTCTGGTTGGTGACTTGGTCACGGCGACTATCGGCCCGTGCAAAACAGCACTAAGCGATGCTGGTTTGAGTATTTCAGAAATTGATGACGTGATTCTAGTCGGCGGCCAAACCCGCATGCCTAAAGTCCAGGAAGCAGTTAAAGATTTTTTTGGTAAAGAGCCGCGTAAAGATGTGAATCCTGATGAGGCCGTTGCCGTTGGTGCCGCGATTCAAGGTGGCGTATTAGGTGGTGAAGTTAAAGACGTATTGTTACTTGACGTTACCCCATTATCCCTGGGTATAGAAACCATGGGTGGCGTGATGACCAAGTTAATTGAGAAAAACACCACAATCCCAACCAAAGCGCAGCAGGTTTTTTCAACCGCCGAAAATAATCAATCGGCCGTGACTGTGCATGTATTACAAGGTGAACGTGAACAAGCTGCGACGAATAAATCTCTGGGTCGATTTGACTTGCAAGATATTCCACCAGCACCGCGCGGCGTTCCGCAAATCGAAGTGGCTTTCGATATTGATGCCAATGGTATTTTAAACGTTTCCGCAAAAGACAAAGCAACAGGCAAAGAACAGTCCATCGTCATAAAAGCCTCCAGCGGTTTGTCAGATGAAGAAATTGATAAAATGGTCAAAGACGCTGAAATTCATGCCGAAGAAGACAAGAAATTTCATGCTCTAGTAACTGCACGTAACAGCGCTGAAGCGATGATTCATGCGACTGAAAAATCCTTGCTGGATTTGGCTGATAAAGTTGAAGCAGAAGAACGCACTAGCATTGAAGCTGCGGTTGCTGAACTAAAGACTGCCTGTGAAGGAACTGATGTCGAAGATATTGAAGCTAAAACCCTAAAACTGACTGAAATATCAGGTAAGCTTGCTGAGCGAGTTTACGCTGAACAAGGTGCAGCTGCAGGAGCCGATGTCGACACGAATGATTCTGCTAAATCGAGCAAGGCAAAAGACGATGCCGTAGATGCAGATTTTGAAGAAGTCAAAGACGACAAAAAGTAAACTCAGTATCGTTAGCACGGCTAACGTAAAACTAAAAAACAAACAGGCGCAAATTGCGCCTGTTTGTCGTATCCAGAAAAAAGGGTTCAGTACAAAGCATGGCTAATCGGGATTATTACGAAATACTTGGCGTCAGCAAAAATGTGAGCGATACAGACTTAAAAAAGGCTTATCGAAAACTGGCAATGAAGTTTCATCCGGATAGAAATCCTGATGATGAAGGTGCTGAAGCAAAATTTAAAGAGATCAAAGAAGCTTACGATATTTTGAGTGACGCTCAAAAACGCGCGGCCTATGATCAATTTGGTCATGCCGGGGTAGACCCTTCAAGAGGTGGCGGAGCCGGTGCTGGTGGATTTGCCGGCGGTGGTTTTAGCGATGTCTTCGGTGACATATTTGGAGACATATTCACTGGTGGACGTGCTGGCGGCGGTGCAGGGGGAGCTCATCGTGGCGATGATTTGCGTTATAATTTAGATATTTCTCTGGAAGAAGCGGTTGCCGGTACAGAAGTTAAAATACGTGTACCAACTTATGTTCAGTGTAAAACGTGCAATGGTTCAGGCGCCAAGAAAGGCAGCAAACCAAGCACCTGCAGCACCTGCGCTGGTCACGGTCAGGTTCGTATGCAACAAGGCTTTTTTTCTATTCAGCAAACTTGTCCGAGCTGTCATGGCAAAGGTGAGATCATCACTGATGCATGTAATACCTGCCATGGACAAGGACGGGTTAAAGAGCATAAGACTTTATCAGCAAAAATCCCAGCAGGCGTTGATACAGGTGATCGCATACGCTTAGGCGGTGAGGGTGAAGCAGGAGAAAATGGTGGACCTCCCGGCGATTTGTATATCAATATAAATGTGAAAGAACACCCCATATTTGTCCGTGATGATGCCAACCTCTACTGTGAAGTGCCTGTTTCATTTGCTACAGCGACGCTGGGCGGCGAACTGGAAGTGCCGACTTTAAACGGCCGGGTTAAATTAAAAATCCCAGGTGAAACACAAACCGGCAAAATGTTTCGTATAAAAGGTAAAGGCGTTAAACCCGTGCGTGGCGGTGGTATTGGTGATTTATACTGCAAAGCCAACATAGAGACTCCTGTGCACCTGAATGAAGAACAAAAAGAGTTATTACGACAATTCAATGATTCTCTCAGCGGATCGAAACACAGCCCACAGTCACACTCCTGGCTAGGTAAAGTAAAAAGTTTTTTTGATGATATGAAAGCATAATCCTAGATTAATCAGTTGAACCACGATTTTTAGCACAAGCTCTTGATGCACCTAGCAAATTCAAAAATATGCAGATCACCAATAAGGTGACCATGCATTTCTTGAATTCGCTATGCACTTCAATATCTTGCACTAAAAATTCGCGCCAACTGATTATTCTAGGATAATCAAAAGCCAGCTTAACCGCTGGCTTTTTTTATCCCCCGAATATATTTAAAAACTCACAATCGGTGTTCTAAGTCGCATAGTGCCACCATCCAGCACCCATAGCAGCAAACCTTACCGAGAGACGCCGTAAATACGTCACTGTAGTCTTGACGGCAGCATCCGTGGGCACAACAGGGCAACACTCTCGATAAGGCCTTGCCACTACGAGCGTTGATTAAGGGAAATAGGTTGAACTCCGATTGTGAGTTAAAAGCTAATTCATAAAATAAATATGGATAAATGATCAGTTTGTAAAACTCCTTTCTCCTTTCTGCAAATTTAGTAAACCGTCACACCTTAATTAATGAATTTTTTTTACATCTTCTCAGCAATAAATTAATTTACAAATGTTACGAGTTTTATGTCGGCCTAGGGTGACGAAATCAGCTTTTCTTTGCCTCTCCATAAATTTAACTGATAACAACCGTGCAATAATTATTTTTCTTTATTTGCAAGTGGTAACGATTACATTAGACTTACATTCGCTTACTTATTATTTTTATGGAATTTTACGAATAAGTTAAGCATCAACTATTTTCAGATTGTGTGCGTTCACAAATCATTGAAAAAAGTTAAACCCTTCAGGAATAAAATTTACAGAGGATTGTATTATGCAAAAGATTTTTATGGTTGCTTTAGTTATGTCGATGTTCACCATTGGTACAGCGTTCGCAGGAGAGAAGGCTGGTTTCAGTTCACTTGATACAGATGGCGATGGTTTTATTTCTAAAACAGAAGCAGCTGCTAATGAAGGTCTAAGCAGCGCATGGAGTCAGGTAGATGCTGACATGAATGAAAAACTCGATGAATCTGAGTTCAGTGCTTTCGAAACAAAAGAAATGCCAACAGACGCTGCGCCAGCAGAATAACTCTGCGATACTACATGTAACAAGCAGCTAAGCAATGTGCATATTTCTATGCATATGGCTGCTTGTTACATACGCTAAACTTGCTTGCAGTGTTCCATAGAAAGAGATGGTGGTTCAAACGAAAAAGTAAATTGACCCACTTTTCGCAAAGCATTTAACCCAAGGATTTGTCGAGTTTTTCCTGGAAATATTGCGGCTTCTACATTTGATAATTCACATTTTCCACCTAGACTCAAACTGGAAATACGATATACAGAAACAACTTTTTCAGTTCCATCAGCCAGTATGCCAATTAACTGTTTGGAGTACACCGCTTTACCATTGGTTTTTAAGACACTTAAGGTTTGTTCATTGATTGTGGTATATCCTGAGCCAGTATCTACCATAAACTCAGTATCGCCATAACCATCAATGAAGCCAGGAATGTAGTAAGTTGAAGCGCCTCTTTCCTGCATTGGAACAGTTTGAGACGTGCCTTCGGCCGCCAGAATGGGTATCGAAAATGCAACAAGGAAAATTGAAAGCAACGGAAGTTTCATAATAAATATCTTCTTTAATTGAGCATCGGTAATCTATATTCTGCAATAATAATTCCGGCTATTAAAACTTTCCTTGTTTATTCGTGACTTTGTCCTTGTCACTGCTGTAAGTTTTTGTTTAATCTGATAAATCAATATGGATTATTTTTAAAACGCAAACTGCCAGGCCGTTTAAGTGAATGCATATCGCTCACAGAAGTGAAAAAAGTGGTGCAAAATTTGTAATCCTACAATTATTTCTCTTGTTTCGGAAATCCTCACCGTGTTCTACCAGTTCAATTAATCTGTCATAAAAAAATCTCTATAGTGAATATTTTTTATAAGTAATACCAACCAATTGACGCCTATTGGGTGAGGGTTGAACCAACTCGGGAGATTAATAATCAATTTAGATTAACCGTAATTACTGGCCACGTCAATTTTCCAGCAACATAATTCGAACCTTGAAACTGTCTTTCAGTCAGTTTGCCATTCTCGGACAGGCCCCTAGGAGCCTATCCGAGAATGGCAAACTGCACCAAAGCCTGTGGATTGGCAAGTGCTGCGATGTATGTGGCTGGACGATTGTGTATATATCGCACTGCAAGTTCGATAACCCGGCCGTAGTTGATCATCCTGTTATATTCACTTAAATAAAACGGATTACTCCATTACAGTATTATGGTTTAATAATTAAGCTATTGAAGGTTTGAGCCGTTTTAACCGTTTGTTAACAGAGGTAAATCAAACAATGCTATGGCTATCTCAGCTGCTTTCACTCTCGCTCATCATCATGGGGGCGTTACTCATAGCGGGTTCTTTTCGTTATTCGAAAGCGCTGTGTACATTTTCTGATATAAATACCTCACGATGGCGGTATTTGTTTGCACTTATTGCTTTTTTTTTAGCGGGTTATCTTGCTTATTTCTTATTCGTCTTAGTTGAATCCCCGCAAGCAACGCAGTTTATCGTCGCTCCCATATTTTTTGGCGGTGGATTATTCGTATTTACTGTAGTTCGAATTAGTTATCAAACCATGGTTGAACTGAAAAAGAGCAGTGAAGCCGACCGACACAACGCATTACACGATAACCTGACAGAATTGCCCAATAGATTATTGTTAATTGAGCGTATTGACCAGGCCATAGCACTTGCCAAGCGTAACTGGACCCAAACTGCAGTCATTCTTATGGATCTGGATCGCTTCAAAGAAGTTAACGACACTTTCGGTCACGCTGCCGGTGACAAGCTATTGCAATTGCTCGCGCCGCGCCTCATTAACTGCGTACGTCAATCCGACACTGTGGCTCGCCTTGGCGGGGATGAGTTTGCCGCTGTTTTAGGCACAGTCAATGTCGACGATGCGATCATGGTCAGTGAAAAATTCCAACATGTGATCGATGAAGGTTTTTTCATTGAGGATCATATGTTCAAGATC
The DNA here is from genome assembly GCA_945787125.1 of uncultured Ectothiorhodospiraceae bacterium. Lineage (GTDB taxonomy): Bacteria > Pseudomonadota > Gammaproteobacteria > S012-40 > S012-40 > CALZHW01. The sequence continues at coordinate 52,516 of CALZHW010000003.1, read as the reverse complement.
GGCGCCAGCATGGGTATCGCCCTCTACCCGGATCATGGAACCGATGCTGAAACATTGCTGAAAAATGCTGATATCGCCATGTATAGAGCTAAACGAAATGCATATAGTCACACTGTTTACGAGAGTGGTCAGGATGTATTTAATCCACGGCATCATACTCTTGTACGTGGTGTGCGTGATGCGGTAGAACATAAAGAACTATCACTGGTTTTCCAACCAAAATTTGATGTGGCCAGACAAAGTATATGCTCGGCTGAAGCCTTGTTAAGAACGAATGGGGCTAAGTTTGGTGGGCTCGACGGGCTATCCCGTGAAACGTTAATCCCTCTCATTGAGCAGCTTGGGTTAATGGACGATGTTACAAACTGGGTGATAGTAAAGGCGTTGGAGCAGTCATTGAGATGGAAAACACTCGGTGCAAACTTGGCAGTCGCTGTTAATGTTTCGGTGAAAAATCTGGCAGATGAACAATTCCCTAAAGCGGTGAAAAACTTGTTACTGAGTGTTAACGCTCACCCCGAACAACTCATCATTGAAATAACAGAGAGCAGTATGTTGGCGAATCCGCGCAATGCTCAAAAACTCTTGGGTCAATTAGCCGACCTAGGTGTGTTAATTTCTATTGATGATTTTGGAACGGGTTACTCCTCGATATCATATCTTAAACACCTACCTGCCACAGAGGTAAAAATTGATAAATCTTTCATCACCGATCTTAAAAACAACAAATCAGATGGACTTATTGTTCGCACTGCCATTGATCTCGCCCATAATCTCGGCTTTAGTGTAGTTGCAGAAGGTGTCGAAAATCAAGAAAGCATGGACATATTAGCCGCATGGGGCTGTGATCAGCTTCAAGGTCATCATATTGGGAAACCACAAAAGCCTGATCACTTCTTCACTTTTTTATCTTCTCAAAAAATCGTTGAAAACATCACCCACTAACATCTCAAAGTGCCAGACTCGATCAATTTTATTCACCACACTACCATCAACAACAGTGGCGCAATGAAACTCAATTTTAGTCAAGCAGCAACTCAATAAGCGCTCCATTTTTTTAGCTGGAAATAGGCCATCGATCGATTCTGACCCTATTGATTTAGCTCTTTTATTCCAGCATCCTTCAGAAATTCACCCCGTATTGCTTTATTCTCTCGCACCATCTTGATGAATTCGTCTAATAGTCTGGGGTCAAATTGTCCGTGGTTGCGCTCTTTTTCCAGGATATTCGAGGCTAATTCGTAGGACATCCCCTTGCGGTAAACTCGATCTCCTGTCATGGCATCCCAGGTGTCTGCAATGGAAACAATCCTCGCCAATAATGGTATTTGTTCTCCTTCAAGTCTTTCGGGATAGCCTTTCCCATCCCAGCGTTCATGATGCCAAGCAGCAATTTCGGCGTGTTTGTTAAAGTGTTTGAGTGGTCGCAAGATCTCCGCTGTCATAACAGGATGGTTCCGAACTAATTCATATTCATCATCCGTTAATGAAGACTCTTTATTTAATACAGCATCAGGTATACCGATCTTGCCTAAATCGTGCAATAAAGCGCCTTCCTTGAGAACGGCTAAGTCTTGCTCAGACAAACCCAGCCGCCGGGCCAGTAACATGGAAAATTCACGGACTCGCGCGGAATGATTTGCGGTGTACACATCTTTTTTTTCCAGGGCCATAGCTAGGGACTGCAGTACTTGGAAATAAGCGTCATTCTGTTCTTTGATCAAACGTTCTATATTATCCGCCATGTTATTAATCGAGTGTCCAAGTTCACCCAGTTCATCTCCAGAATGAATATCAGTTCGACTGGAAAGATCACCTGTGGCGATATTAGCTGTTACATCGTGCAAGGCGTTAATGGGTTTAATAAGACCACTATGTATCATCCCCCAAAGGAAGAGCAAAATTACAATAGCAAGAATGATGATAATGCTAATGATGGTTGATTCATATTGGTCATCGAGGGTTTTAACGAGTTTCATATTTTCTTGCAGATTGAGCTCGATCTCCATTCCCGCCATGATCTGCCCATTAATGGTCAAAGGAATTATAATGTCAGTGACCGGCGTTGGATCAGAACCATGATTATAGTTATCATATTCAACTTCTTTACCAAGATAAGGTTCTCCGGTTCGAAGCACCTCCCCATAATGACCACTCATATCTGTCTTTGGGTGCTCACCTGGATCATTGTGCGCCAGAATATTACCTTGTTGGTCGTAGATATAAAAATGAAAAATTGAAAAATGATATTGCGGAGGAGGCTTAATACTTTTCTGAATTATCGCCTGCAGGTGCTGCGGTTTCATGGGTTGATCGTTGAGTGTAATCTCGTGTTCTATTTCATAAAGATAGATTAAGGCTTGATTTTGTAATTGATGGAAGATGGATTTTTCAAGAACCTGCTCAGAATAGCTGATAATCACCACTGTGTTTATCAGCAACCCAAACACGATCAGCAGTGCAATACGTTGAGACAGAGTCAATAATTTTTTGCGCTCCACAGCAACAAGCCTCTTGGTTAGTAAAATTATCAGTTCGGACACTATTGGGCAATTAGTGATCTGTGATTCTTATACGATCTAAATCAAGTATAGCCAGTGACCATTGTATTGAAAACCAGAAATTCTAGCGCTACACGTAAGAGGCAATATCGCGCGAAATAGGAGTAAAACCACTGCTTACATCTCGGAATAAGAAATACCATTTTTTATCTGGATTAGACATATATTTTTCAATGATATTGTCGAGGTTCTTTACGTTTTTGTTAAACAGCATTGATCACAAAAACGCACCCCTTTGAATTGAAAAGAAATAAAGTGATAGGAATAAAATATGCTTGTTTTATTTAATGTAATAAATACCACTTTGGAAATCCGATGCCATATTTATACGAATCAAAAGTAGAGTAAAACAGTCGTGTATTCTAGTGTTCATTAAATGCTTCTCTGCTATGCAGTTTATGCTTTTAATGAAAATAGTTTGCTTAAAATTGACATGAATCTAACATGCTACACTTTGTAAATAGGTGTGAACAACCGTTCTATAAATTCTCAAATCAATCCGTCCCTGGCGGCAAGACAAATGTCATTGAGTCGTGGTGTCGATCTGCGACTAACTTAATGGGAAATACAGAAAAATAACGGAGGCATTAATGAACATAACACCTTTTCCTTTATTCAAACATCTAATTGCAACATTCTTTTTATGTGTTGCACTGGTTAATACACAAAGTTATGCCGTAGAATTTAATGTTAACGAACTGTCTGATGCAGTGGACATTAATATGGAAGACGGGATATGTGAAACTTCTCCTAATACTAACTCATGCTCACTACGTGCAGCTATTCAGCAAAGCAACGCCTTAGAAGGCGCTGACACTATAATTTTAGCCCCTGGAACATATATGTTATCTATCGGCATCGCTGGTGATGAAATCGCTGCAAGGGGCGACCTGGATATCACTGATACCGTGACTATAACCGGGAATACCACAGCAGATACCATTATTGATGGCCAGCAGTTAGATCGGGTTTTTCATATTCATGAGTCTGCAACGCTGACCCTAACAAATCTGACGATTCAAAACGGTAACGCTGTTAGCAATGGTGGGGGGATTTATAATACGACCAATGCTATCCTGAAATTGTCGAATATCAAATTAATCAAAAACCAAACAGTTAATGAAGGTGGCGCTATATTTAATCAAGGTATTGCAGTCATTGATACTTCGGAATTCCTAGACAATCACGCAACCAGTTTATCGGCAGAAGGTGGTGCCATCGCCAATGATAGGACCGGTTTTATGATTCTTAGTCATTCACTTTTCAATGACAATGTGGCTGGCGGAGGAACTGGCGCCGCTTCTACGGGAGGTGCAATTTACAATCGTAGTCCAGAGTTTTTTCTCTCTTATGTCACTGTCGAAAATAACAGCGCCAGCTATGGTGGAGGAATATATACAACAGGAACCGCTTTTCTTCATGAATTAATTGCTACCCACAATCGGGCAACATTTGGGGGCGGATTATACTTTGCCATTGCCGGTGAGTCATCACTGCAAAAAGCCACGGTTTCCGATAATATCGCTAACACGGGTGGCGGCATATATATAAACACTAGTTCAGCAGTGTTACTGACAATCGAACTGGCGACAATCAGTAATAATACATCAAACGGGGTCGGTGGTGGCGGTGGACTTTACGTTGCTGATGGTACGATGAAACTGAATAATAGCCTGATAAATGGCAATGATGCTGCTAAAGGTGGTGCGCTTAAAAATGTTGATGGGCAACTGGTTTTAAGTAACGTGACCATCAGCGGGAACAATGCGACAGAATCTGCTGGTGGTATAGAGCAAAATGGTAGTGGTAGTATAGAGTTGAACAGTGTCACGATGGCAGACAATACCTCAGAAGCTGTCAACAGAGGTGCAAACATCCACAGTGAATCAGGTTCCATTCGTTTAAAAAACTCCATTATTGCTCGCGGTGTTCCAAACTGCACTTTTAAGTCTTTAGCGGGAATTGCTTCTCTGCAATTTAATATAGCCAGTGATGATACCTGCAGACTTGATTCTCGAACGAATGACATAATCACCCATCCATCAACTAATCCATTGTTATTGGATGTTTTAGAAAACAATGGCGGCCCTTCTTTCTCGCATGCATTGTTACCCGCTAGCCCAGCAATTAATGCAGCATATTCTCCATCATGCCTGGATACCGATCAGCGCCTATTTTACCGTAATGATAAAGAATGTGATATCGGCGCCTTTGAAGCCAATAGTGTTGCGGCTAGTGCAGATAGCCTGGAATTTGAGAGTAGCGAGATCTATGAGATTGACGAGGATTCAAATGCAGGTATCAGCACAATCAAACTGCCCGTACAACGAACAGGTGGTGGCCAAGGCGTTGCGAGTTTGCGTTACACAACCACCTTTGGCACAGCATCAAAGTTCGATTTCAGTAAAGAGCAAGGTGATCTCACCTGGAATGACGGTGATCTGACAAGCAAGAATATCACGCTTAATATTCGATCAGACACAGAATATGAAGAGACAGAAACAATTTCGCTAATGCTGTTTAATCCTAGCGGCAGTGCTACTCTCGGTGAGAATTCTTTGGCAAGCATCAATATTCTCGATAATGACTTCAATCCCGGTGTGTTTCGATTCGAGAATGATACCGTCGGTTACCGGGAAGACAGTAACTCTATCAAAACCGCTGTTATCCGCGAAGAAGGATTTGACGGTACGGTTTCCATTTTGTATGCAACACAAGATGGTTTGGCGCTTGCGGGAGAGGATTATGTTGCAATCCAGGCATCATTGGAGTTTGCGCCTGGCGAGGATAGAAAAGAAATTGAAGTTGAAATTATTGATGATGAAATATGGGAGGGTGATGAAGGTTTTAGTTTAGCACTTACAGATCCACAAGTAATAAATGCGCCATATGGCGGTGAGCAGTTAGCGGCGCCGACTATTAGTGTTAATAAGGGATTAGTTGCTGCCTCCATCCGGGAAAATGATGCAAAACGACCTGGCACACTGCAGTTTTCAGCAACGAGTTATGATGTTAATGAAGATGTGGGCACTTTTAAACTAACTATTGAGCGCGTGGATGGAACCGATGATGATATTTTAGTGACAGTGAACTCAATTATCGCAGGTTCCGCAACAAGCGGCGAAGATTTCACGCAAGTATCTAGCGAAATAAGTTTTGCTCATGGTGAAAGCACTCAGGAATTGTTGGTTGCGATTACTGACGATGATATTTACGAAGAAGATGAAACCATCGTTTTAAAAATAATGGGTGCAACCAATGATGCCAAGGTCGGTGAGCTTGCTACAACCACTCTGACTGTGATAAGCAATGATTCAGAGCCGCAAGGCAACGAAGGCCAAGACGATGAGAGCGCTGATGAAGGAGGTGCAAGCAATGGCAGCGTAGATGATGGAAGTGCAGGTGACGGCAACTCAAGTGACGATGGCGCTAATGATGGTAGCTCAGTTGACGACGGCAGCATTAGTGACGATTCTGCAGGTGATGCAGGTGATGCAGGTGATGCAGGTGATGACAGTGTAGATGACAGTGTAGATGACGGAACAACAAACACAGCTGATGACAATCCAGGCGACGAAGGTAAAGAATCTGGAAGTGCTAATGACCCAACCCAAGAACAAGAACAAGCACAAGCACAAGCACAAGAACAAGCACAACAAGATGACAAAAGCTCCGGTAAAGGAAGTATGGATTGGTTCCTTTTTGCAGCAATCTTTCTGCTCATTGGGTGCAGATATAGAATGAGATTTAATTAACGAGGTAATCTAGGAGCCTGTCCGAGAATGGAAAGCCTACTCGGCAACTGCTCCTGCGTTGCTCTACCTCCTGCATCCATGCAGTCGTGTGGAAAACCCGTTTTGCACACATTTTCCGATCCTTTTCAGCGAATAGCTACGGCTATTAACTTCAAACGATCGAAAAATCTGCACTAAAACGGTTTTCCCTCGCTACGACTTCCATTCTCGGACAGGCTCCTAGGCCAGTGACATTGTTATGTCACTGGCTTTTACTTAACTGCGGCTCGTTGAATTTAGGTGAAACTCGAAAATCAATTCCTTCCTGATCCTCCATCTCCAGGCTAGCCTGTACTTTTAATTCAGTTTTATTATTGATGATTTGATAAATAGGTGACACCGTCGTTGGATCTAATTCAATATAATAATCACCGGGTTTAACTTCACCTAAATAGTATACTCCTTTTGAATCGGAAATCGATTGCTTTTGTACACTGCTATCCGAACGTTTTTGCAATAAAACCACTGCTCCCGGGAGTCCACGAACAAAAGTGTTGCCGTCCCAAATGGCAACTTTACCGGAAATAGAACTCAGCACCGAAACTCCCAGATTAACCCGAGTAAATATATACTCTTCCCATTCCGCACGCTGCAGACCTTGAGTTGGAGTATAAATCGCGGACAGTTCTTTGTCGTTTAAGTTAACCAAAACTTCGTCTTCATCTGCGCGTCGATTGAATAAGAAATACCCATCACTAGATGTTATCGCTTTCCGTCTTCCAGCAACCATGACTTCAACATCAGGCACACCGGGCTCGCCAGCCTCATAGTGGCCATTAGCATTTGCATCAAGATAAACAAAACCCTTGATACCGCCCGATTCAGGATGAATTCGCCAATCAGGATTAACTCGTTTGAAACGCGCTTTATCCTGGAAAAAAAGTTCACGAAAATTGATAAATATGTTGAAGCGAAAGTTCTTGGTTATGTCACTATATTCTGCTCCGGCTCCTATGATGTGACGCCGCCGATTATCAAGCGGTAATTCAAGATCGAGACGCGTACTACGAGAATCTCTGTTTATGTCATAACGATGCCTCAGCGCCAGTCCAGGCGAATATTTTCGTCGCGGCATCCGGTTCAGATTCAATTCAATGTTTTCCGTACCCACTAAATTATCCCGATAGGTGATATCCAGCGAGCTATTATACATTAGAAAAAATTTAGATCGAAGGCGTAGTCCATATGAAAGTACCGAGCCGACTTGAGGCACGCTAATCCCATACCATAACTGACCTTCGGCTGCTGGATTGATTGCATCACCCCAGGCATATTCACCCGTTAAATTGACTCTTTGGTGTGGTCTACTTTCTAAATTTACAGAGTACATACTCTCTGTGGAATGCGATGTATGTTGTGTTTTTAGTTGTTCATTGACTTCAGTCTGTTGTTTGCCCAGTCGATCCATACGCATAGAAAACATTGTGCGAGGGAATATGGAAGGGCCACTGAATGAAGTTATAAAGTAATTTTCTTGCTGAGTATCATCGCTGTTAGTAATCATGGCAAAGGTGGTATTTAGTTGCAAGCGCTTGCTCAAGCGCCACTGATTAAATGCGGCTCTGCCGGAGCGACCACCCAGATAAATATTACCATGGGAATAACCATCGTCATAGGCAAAATCGTATAAGGAAAAAACACCTTGATCGAACCAGTAATGAGCGGATAAATCGCGTGCAAAAGGTCGATTGGTTGTGCCGGGAATAGAATTGCTTGCAATCTCACTACTCAGCACTAAGCTGTCAAATATTCTGAAGGTGGTTGATTGTCCAAAATAATATCGCTGCGGGAGACGGGCAGTGCTTGAATCCTCGGCATTGAAGAAATTTTTTTGGTTGGCGGCAGTGAAACCTAAAGTTAAGTTTTTGCTTAAGCCGTAAAAAAATCCAATGCCTCCAAACGAACCTTCGACTTGCATCTCTCCATTAAGCTCGCGCCGTTTGGTACCTGCACCTGCAGAGAATGCTAATTGGCCAGCAGGCAGCAAATTGGGTGAGCCTGCAATTGTTTTTTTCATTTCGTTGACGGTACCGTCGGGTTCAATTACAACGATCTTAATGTCGTTTACAGAACGGCCCAATAAACCAATCCCAACAAAATCATACTTGCCTTGACCAGGCGGTGCTCCTTGTGTGTCATCAACAACTTGTGAATCAACCAAACGATTGTTGACATAAAACTCGACGGTAGAGCCCAATGCTGCGTAACCATTAAAGTTTGATTCAGAAAGAAAGGAAAATTGGCTGCTACTAAGAAAATGATTGCTTGTTTTTTTATTTTTGGTGCCGAAAATACCACGAGCCACTGCGCCAGTGAAACTGGCAGAAGGCACAACCAAACCCCCTAAACCCTGGCTCGTATCCCCAGCTCGGATAGCGAAGTTATCTCTCTTCGATATCCACAATCCTTTGTCCAGCCATAACGCTGGACTAGGCATTTTCGAATCTTTAGTATTGATATTCTCTGTTAGACGGACATAATAGTTCCCCCCCAATATTTGACCATATACAGAAACATCAGGTGTGATAATAGTTTCTCTTTCTGGCTGACTGTCACGATTATCGATTCGGGTACCAGTTGCAATAAACGAGATAAACTGGCGTGAACTTTTTGGTAATTGCACAGGTTCAGTTTCAGGCAGGTTATAGAAAACGTGTCTTATTGCGAGCAAGGAGCGTTTGTGATTCCGCTTACGATTGGTGAAAACTCGAAGTCTTTTCTTCGTTTGAATGCGGTAAGCATATTCATTGTCACTCCAAATTTCACTTAAGTCAAAAGCGATATTAAGCAGTAGGTCGTGAACATAAACTTCACCCTTACCGGTCACATCCGATATGCCCGTTTTCACTAACAAACGTGTTGACTGGTTACCCAGCTGAAGCGTTTCCTGCCTCAAATCCAGTATAATTGTCACGCCAGGTTCAATAGATAAACTGACAATATCGTCCTCTACACTGCCTTTTGCTTCTAGTATTTTTAGTATTCTCAATAGTGGAATCAAACGTTGTCCAGCATCAGTTTGGATGATATCCAGATCTAAGACCTCAATTCTTTCACGCCTGGAAGCACCACGTACAATTAGCGCAGCAATTTCGGTGACAACTTCGGATTCGTCAATCGTAAATTTTGAGGGTGCAAAAGGCGTTTCATCAGCCGAGCTGTAACATTGTGGAGAAAATAATACACAGGCTAACCCGCCAACTAACAGCGCCAAAGTACAAATTGATATGCCTTGTAAATACTTTAATTGTTGCCGAACAATACGGCTGAAGGGGCAATTAAAATATAAGTGAATTCGAATCAACAAAAAGACATAAAATTGCCCCAACTCAGGTAAAGTTTTACCTGATAATTGATCTTGAAAAATATCGTTTATCCTGAAAAGCATTAAACGAAATTACCTGTATTATATTTTTAACTTGTTAAGGCAGTTCAAACTCTTCCTGGAGTGAAAAAATTAGTTCTTCGGGTCGTGTTTGCTGTAAAAGTAACATCGCCGTGTAACGACCGCCAAGCAGACTTTCATTCGCAAGAATTTTGATCCGCCTCTTTTGGCCAGGCATAACATCAAAATTATTAATGGTTGTTTTGAGAAAAACTTCACCCGAGCTAGCATTGAGCACTTCCAATTCGCCTTTAAGGCGCAACACCCCTGTTCCGGTGTTTTCCACTAAAGCGGTGAACCCAGTTTTGTCTTTCAAACGCTCGGCAGTAACATCACTTACCTTTCCCTGATAATTAATTCCCTTCATCGAACCATATATTGGGATAAGAAGTGCGGTTAACACCTCAAACTTCATTTTACGTCCTTCTTTATCAGTTTCGCCGCTGTATTTAACACCTTTCAATGGCATAAACTCTATTGCTCCCCAGTACTCCCGTGGTTTAAGATTTTTCTTTCGAATTATAGAAAACCTGATTTCCCGGCTCGTTTTTGGTGCAAGCGTGAACTCCTTTGGATTAAATTTAATCCACTTTGCCAGCGAGTAAGCATCAGGCGCAACAGGATGCACCGAACCTTCTTCACTAATGGCAAAATGAATGGCATTAGCTCGATAGGTCTGGGTTTCATCGCTCATATTCGTGACCGTGAAAGTGCCAGAGGGGTTTCTTTTCTCAAGATCGACAAATAAGTAAGCGGGTCTGGCGCCCAAGCTTGCACTCGCAGAAAATGGCTGGATTAAAGTAAAGAAGGCGAAAAAGAATAAAAGAAAATTGCGGAATATGTTGCTGTAGTGCATGGTATGGATGCTCCTATATTGTCATTATTATTATTCAACACTGGTTTCTTTTTGTTTCAATTGAATACTACAAGCGCATTATGAATGAGTGTTACCATTCATTTATTATGGAATAGCACTCACAAATAATTGCACATAACCACCATACACACCTGCTGGCCTTGCAGTATTATCGATTGTCCATGTCGCCGTTACCTCGACATCTTGATTAAAAACACCTGCTTGAGAACTTTCTAAATTAACTAATTCAGTCTGATGCGCTTCAAACAATCCACTGGGTTTGTTGATGGTGGTCGTAGAGGTAAAAGTTGCATTTAAATCTGAACCTGCAGATGCATTTGCTGAAAATGGTGAAAACTCAACACCAGAAGCTGTATTTACATCAATAGGTTTTACGGTTGTATCATTTGGATCAGTTCCTTTATACAATTTTGTAATAATTGCATGGACGGATACTCCGGGTGTATTTGACTCTATGAAAAAACTAAAGGATCCACTAAAGTCGCCCAAAGATGATGCGGAAATTTGCACTGTGGGATCAGTCGGTGTGACGGCAATAAAAGAATCAAGCTGCGCTTGCACCAATAGTTCTCCACTTTGAGCAATCGCTATTAATGGCATGTGCATAATTATGGTTAGAAAAAATGTTATTCCTCTGAAATGTCTGTGAGAACTATTCATGATCTAGTGTTCTCCTTATTTTTATTAGACGTGAAGCTGAAAAGGGGCGACTATTGCGGCCGCCCCATCATGACAGTAAAGTTCAGTTTTTATTAATTAAACTTTACTGAGGCTAGTTAGATGCGAGAGCTGGTTGACCTAGCAACATGGTGTGTAAAATGATGAAACCACTATACTCACCTTGAGGTTGCTCAGGATCTGGTTGATCCCAGCTCACATTAACGTCTACGTCTTGACTGAAGTGTCCATTTTGAGCGCTTTCATATGGAACGTCAGTCGAGCGCATGCCCGCGCAGTCCAAATAGTTAGCTTCAGCCACCCAAGGAAGCAATGGGCTGAAACTGTTAAATGGGTTTGCGCGTTCTGGCTGTACTAATGCGCCGTCTCCATTGACAGGTAAAGGTGCGACTTCAGGCTCAGCCTCACAGACATCACCTTTATAGAGATTAGTCGCAGTAACACCAAGAATGACAGCTTCTTCGTTAGCGTCAACACGGAAAGTTGCCGTACCGCCAAACTTACCCGTTTGCACTGTTCCTAAGTCAACATGTGCATCTGTAAATATAACTGACACATTAGGACTTACTTGGACGAAGACTTTCGCAGAAGCGTCGTTTGACGTATCAGCTATTGCACTACTGGCTAACAATGCCAATGAAGCACCAACGGCAGCTGCAATTGTGGACTTTTTCATAACATTTCTCCTTATTTTTTATTGCAATTAATTATTCCAAATAAAAAACAATCCTTGTCAACTCTACAAGCTGCATTTTTCATGCACGCATAAAAAATTGCATATCGGATGCCACTTTTTAAGTCATTGAAATAGATGTATTTTTTTTAGACAAACATTACTAAAAATTAATTTGTAAGTAATTTCGACATGTGGTAAAGGGATTTTGGGAATAAGATTTACTTGAGAGAACTTAATAAATGTAATTAACATTCATCTATAAGCCACTAATTAATGCCACAAATAAAAAATGCTAATTATTTGTTGATAAAAACACTCAGCTTGATAATTATCTTTTTCTACGTATTACTACCTATCAAATAAGTGTAAAAGTTTTCGACACAAAATTTTTAAATAGCTTACTATCGTTTTTTTATAAAACAAAACTCAAGAAGTACACTGTTTAATTGCTTGCTAACCAACTATGGATTATAGACAAACACTAGATTTGGATAAACTTATGGAAGAGGAATTTTATTCAGCACAAGAGCCGGTGAAAGCAAACAAGGAATTGCTCTACTCACTAAAATATTTAAAAATACGATATTATAAGAAATTGAAAACATGTTGGAAAGTTAAAAAGCATCCAAGAGAGTTTTGATAAAATAGGGCAAGCCCTTATGTATTTACAGCAGAGTAAACGATAAAATCAAAGGTAGTTGATAGCATCAACAATGCGCTTGAAGATAACGCCGTACAAATAAAATATTTGAAATTGCGTTCTCAGCTGACGCAAGTCTTCAGCAAAGCCATCAATGAGCAGGGTTTGACTCAGCAACAGGCTGGGGGAGGCTAGTCATTACGGCCCATTATTTAGGGTTGGGTATTTTCTTAATATTGCTACTTAATCGCTCCTGTTTCATCAGTCCTCGGTAACGTCAATAGATTCATCAGCGCCAACGTAATCAATCCTAGGATAGGATCTCCATTTGAAAACTTGTGGATGGCTGCAAATTGCGCATTCGTGCTGAATGTCTCCGGTATCTGGATCCATTTCACGGGTTTTTTTCATCATTCCATATCCGCATTTATCGCAAACATAATTCACTTCAATGGTTTGCACAGGGCGTTTAATTTCTGGCACTTTATTCAGCCTCCTAATTGTTTGGATTGGTGCTTTACTCGGACATTTATATTATTGGACAATCAAGTGAGTGACCTATTTCACCTAAAAGATAGCACTTTTTCGTTGGAACAGACAGAGGTAGTTTCTTATTCGCGGAATTCAAGTGTTTGTCGTGTTCAAATACTCACAATGCAAATGATCAATCTGGGTTTCATCAAACATGATACGTAGGTTTTTACGTAGGTTTTTTACTACGCAGATGGTCATCTGCTTGAAGAAGACAGGTCACCGCAATAGTCATAACAAGTGTATGAGCTGGCGGTATTATAATGGTGCCGAGAAGAGGACTCGAACCTCCACGGGGTTACCCCCACTAGCACCTGAAGCTAGCGCGTCTACCAATTCCGCCACCTCGGCACGGGCTGAATCCTGCATTTGCAGGCCGCGAACTTTACCCGAGGTGCTCGCGATTGTCAATTCGTAAAACAATAAGGGCAATTTTACTGCCCTTATTGTAGAAGAATCTATCCACTATCTATTGCTATTGTGTTTTTAGAGACGTACCCACGGCTATCATTCCTTCAAATATAGGTGTAAACACCGATGTAGAACCTGAGAAAATTGAACCACTGTGTATGCCCCAGGCGGTTGAGCCAAATGACCAGCCACCGCCGCTATCACTACCGATTCCTGAATGATTGTTCGCAGTGACCATGTTACCAACAATAGTGCCATTTTGATTGACAGATACACCGATTGAAAGAACAGTATGATTACAGGTGCGTATATTTGATGAACGTCCGTAACGACAAACTGCAGCGCCTTGCATCGCCCAGGTCCAACGCCAGCCAGTGACATTACGTATATCGCTGCTATTTGCATAAAATTCTGCGGGTTCCAAGTGACTGGTTGTATGATATTCAACATCACCTTGACTGCCCAAGTGCTGAGCTCTCCATATCATAGAGTAGGGCGTATTACCGGGTTCTTCAAATTGATTCAAGCCTGCACAATGCGCTGCGGTTAAAATACCGTCCCCAGAAGGACCGAATACAGGCCAACCACTTGTGCATTCACGAAAACCATCATCCAACACCCAATTTCCACCTCGACTATGCTCAAAATTAATCATGGGTTTTTCACCACTCGTTAAAAAGAGCCGAAGATCTACAGAAGGTTTTTTATCAGTGCGTGAAAGCTGGATAGTGGTTTCAAAGATTTGTGATTTCTGATTGAATGATGTAATAGCATTCTTATAACCTAATGATAATAACGCTTCAGCCGCAATATGTTAACACGTGACAATTGATCAGCCAGTGAGAGTATATCCCCACCTTTTAATACAACATTTCCAGGAAGCTGGTTATATTCAAGCGATCGCTTCACTTCATGTGGAACGTCACCTTTAAAGCGAATTACTGCGTTTGATTGCGGTGTAGGATCTACCCACAAACCTGAAATACTATCAGGGAAATCTTTATTTACTTGCTCGGCGAATTTCGCGAACGTATTTTGAAATACAATCGATTTTTCAACCGCGTCAACATCAAGCTCTGCTTGCTTTGCAAGAATTGAAATGTCTTCGTACATTGCATCCTTCGCTGATTGGTAAACAACGTTATGGGAAAAATCATCTGCAATAGTGGACGCGCTTGTCCCAATCAATATTGTGAGTATCAAGCCATTAACGGCTATAATTGGTTTAGTGAAATATTCATCAAACATAGTTTTCTCCTTGTTGGATTAATGGTAAACAACAAGGTTAATTTACTAAGTTAATTGAAAACTAACTGTGAATTATTTGGTGCATTATGTGTGATAAATTACCGTTGACTTTTCAAATTGATTGACAACTTGTTACTTTGAATGAATCATGGGAAACTTACGCTGAAATAGGGGGTGCGTCACCAGGAAGGCGTTTTTTTTAAACAGCAATCTACAAAGTAACCATAAAAATGATCATAGATAAAAATATTTTAATTGCTGTTGTTTTAAGCAACACAATCAGCGTAGCTCAAGGGGTAGAAATTGCGGGCAGCGAATGGGAAATTCTACCTACCGTAGGTATAAATTCTAGCATTGGTAACTCTGAAAGCCTCCAAATAAACCTTGGTCTACAACTTAAAAATGAGCGAGAAAAGTGGCGTCACTACGCATTGATACGTGGCATTAAAAGCACGCAAAACGATGTGCGATCCGGTGAACGTTACGACGTAGCGATAAAAACAGACTACAAATTTGATGAATCCAATTATGTATTCGGCACTATCAATTATGAGGATGATCGGTTCAGCGGTTATGATTACCGTGCGACAGAAGCCATTGGTTATGGCCGACGTATTTTCAATAGCAAATCTTTATTGCTTGATCTCGAGGGCGGCCCAGGTGCGCGCCAAAGCAAACTTACAGACACAGGTAAATCAGATAATGAGGCAATCTTACGTTTAGGTGGCCTATTTCAATGGAACATCAGCGACCACACAAATTATAGCCAGGATCTTACGGCTGAAGTTGGCAAGGACCTCACCTTAGCCACGTCAACCATCTCGCTACGCACAAAAATAGCGGGTAATGTTTCCACCAATATTCAAGTTACCTTACGCCATTTATCAGAAGCCCCGGCAGGAAAACACAGAAACGATATGCAATCATCAGTGACAGTTGGATATTGTTTTTAAGCTGACCCCAGAGATTATTTATTCATGGGCTCGTACCTCCTGCACTTGGAGCAGTGAGTTTTCTAGGATTATGAGTGCGAGTGTTTATAATACCAAACAAATCGTGTGTTTTGTTGTCTTCTGAGTATTGCTTTACAAAATCTTTACGTTTTCTTGGTAGTTTCTTGACGAGGGGAGGGCTAGCATGGCGTTCGCACCTCAACAAGCTGCTGGTACATCTGGCCTGCTTCGCCTATTACCACCGTCTAAATGCCTGGAACGATAAGAGCACTAGCGCCTCTGCATTGGCCAGACCCGAAGAGTAAGCTTTCCATTCTCAGACAGAATCCTAGTGCATTTCGCATTGCGCAACCCAGGTGGCTGAAGCAGGCCCCTGTCACATGACATCATCTACACGCACTGCACATTAACTGCTACCTAGGTTACAGATATCCCGCCGGCCAGGTGTTAGCCTAGACCTTATGAATCTTCTAGTGACACGGTGGGTCAGGAGATTCTCAACCAAACTAGGAGGTTAGTGATGAATATTCAATCAATAGGGGCGGTCGGCAATCTTGATCGCGGTATACGTATAGTGCTGGGACTGGTGTTGATCGCAATGGTGTTTATCGGTCCGCAGAGTCCGTGGGGGTGGATCGGCGTGGTGCCGTTGGTTACGGGTCTCATCGGCTGGTGTCCGTTGTATCGGATCTTTGGTGTGAGTACCAAAAAGTGATTCGTTGAGCGCAACAGGCGGAGGATCTTGCCCAGACCTGCCAATATCCTCCAACTTTCGGTGCCGGAGAGAAAAATCTGGAGCCACGCCGCATTCGCCACGGTTTACACGGTCTGGATCAGCATCGTTTATTTTGTTCAGCTCACACTTGTGTTACCTCGGCTTGCGCGCGGCCAGAGTGAAGGTATCGAGATGTTTCTGTTTGTGCCGTTCAATTCATTCCTGTGCGCGGTAGATATCCTTGGGTACAGCTTTATGAGCGCGGCCACTCTCTTTGCCGCAATCGGAATCCATGACAACAGAAGCAAGCAACAATACTCAAGCCTAATCAAATACGCCGCCTTGCTGGGCGGTACTTTTTTCGAGCCGGAAGAAGACAATCCGATGGTCGGTTTTCGCGGTGCCTCCCGTTACACCTATCTTGCTTACGCCGAAGGGTTTGCGTTGGAGTGTGTGGCGATGAAACGGGTGCGTGACGAGATGGGGCTGACGAATGTGAAGTTGATGATTCCTTTTTGCCGCCGGGTGGAAGAGAGCGAGAAGGTGTTGGCAGCTCTTGAATTCACTATGCACTTCAATATTTTGCACTAAAAATTCGCGCCAACTGATTATTCTAGGTTAAATGCAGGTTAGGGCAAAAGCATGTGGTCATTCCCATCTTAATCAGTTTAATCCTGACGACTTAAATACCTGTGGGTAGTTAATTTTGTATTACCTCGCCCAACAAACAACGGAAAACGCGCTATTTCCACAATCGAGAATCAAAACTGAACGGCTCGGGGTCGCTGATCGTGATGTTATTAAAATCTGGATGCAGGGGATTGAGCAGGAAGTTTCTCTCGCTGGGTATAATTGTCGACGGCACACTGAGTACTGCTGAAGCCTGGGATGTTACCCACTTGCTACCCATCATTTTGGTTGCTGCCCCTGGCGGTTGACTTCGCCATCGCTTGGGTAGCGTGGCAATGTTTTCAACCTCAAGCAGGAGGTTTTTTGGCAGTTTTATCTCAAATAGAACAAACTTGATTTGTTTCGCTTCATCCTGAAGATGCACAAATACTTCTAATGCCGCTAAGGCGGCGGTGCCTGAGCAATAGACAAGGGTGATCATTTGATGATGCCAACGACCACTGGCAAATTGGCTCCCCTGGCCGGTAAATGCTTGCTTTTTGTGTTTGGCTTTGGCGATCCGAACGGCTCTGATCATGAATAAATACCGTACTCGATGCGATACAGCAGCTCCTCGACTTCCCGTGCGCCCACCTCATTTTTCATTAGTTCCAGCGGGGTGCGTTCGCCAAGCCCTGATTGCGGACGATGCAGCCAGCGATTGGCGGCTTCCTTGTCTTCCAAGACCTCTTCCGCCAGGGCGAAGATACGGGCGATACGGTAAAGGCGGTCGCTCACATTCGCATCCATATGCTGACGAGGGGTATTACGGTAGCGACCGAGCCATTTGATGCTCACGCCTAACGTGGGTGCATAGTCGTCATCCCGTAACGCCATTTCCTTTTGGAGGTGAAATACCGATTGCGTGGGCAGTCCTTGCTGGATCAGGTCAGCCAGATCGAGGACGGTGTTGGCCTGTTTGCCAAGTAACTTCGGCCCACCCAGAGCATCGGTGATGTCTTTTTCCGATAACATGGTATTCTCCGGTAATAGTCGTTTGACTTTATTATATCGGACGTTTGTCCTTTTGTGATAGAAATATTATCCTACTCGGCATAAAATAGTCAGCCTGTGTGGTGGGGAATAGACCAAAACTCCCAAACAGGGAGGAGGACATACTAGAGGTCCGGCCGGTAAAAGTGTTGGATTTAGTCACCTCGACTATAATGCATTGAAATAAAAAGAATTATTCGATCAATTTTTACGTGGATATTCAATTTCTTGTTCTTGAAATTTATCTAAATAATGTGAATCTTATTGCGCATAATGTATATTATGTTAAATTGCATTAGTCGTAGGTAGATTTATGTGCGCATTCAAGGTCAACAACGGAATGTTCCTACCATATTGTTTTAACATATTTATACTTTCGAATGCGATCATCTGCAGTAACCAGAGGTATATTAAACCGCCTTGCTAATGCAGTAATATCTGAATTTTTCACTTGAATGAAGTGTCTATAATGTTCATTATGTTCATTATGTTCATTATGTTCATTAGTAGCTACTTTAAATTAGGAGGTCTATCATGATAGCCATTGCAGCAAAAGAAGCAAAAGAGCATTTCGGAAAGCTCATGGATACGGTACAACGTGAACCAGTGACAATTGAAAAACATGGGCGACCCGTAGCTGTTGTTATGTCTCAAACCGAATATGAGCAGATTAAACTAGAACGCCTACGAGCAAAGCTTGCAATTGGTGAAGCACAGCTAAACAGAGGCGAATCTATGGATGGACGGGAATTTTTTCAAGAAATGAGGGAAGGCAAAAGATAGTGCCAAACTATAAGCTTTCCGAATTATCCCAAAACGACCTTACTAATATTCGTGATTACTCGATTGAAACATGGGGGGAGAAACAAGCCGAAAAATATATGGGTCAATTAGAAAGCCGTTTTGAATGGTTAGTGGTAAACCCCAAACTTGGCTTAGAGCGTGATGAAATAAAGGAAGGTTACCAAAGTTATTTTGAAGGAAAGCACACAATATTTTATCGTGAAACAAGCGAAGGAATCGAAATTATCGGCGTTCCTAGCCAGAGTGAAGATGTTATTCAGCATTTAAGTATTGAGCATACACAGGAAGTTGAACCGTCAGAAATGGAATATTAATAGCGTTCATCACTACGTGATATCTTCAATTGATACATAGTCTCCAGAGCTTACAAAGCGATGTCCCCACAGACTAAACGATTTGGGATGAAAAAAATTTAGCCCAAATCTAAACTAACAGACACCCTAAAAAACGGGTAACATTATTGCCTCGCCTTCCTTCGGATGGCATCGTCCATCTCTTCAATGCTCACAGCACTGATCGCCTTAATCATCCCTTTAATGCATGACACATCCTGAGTGGCGGCGACGACTTCATATCGACCATCTGAGAGTTTTACAAACTCAATCCGATCACCCGGGCCAACATGAAGATCCATCCTGACTGGAGCAGGTATCGTTATCTGACCTTTACTTGTAATGGTTGCTGCTGCCATATCTTACCTTTTTAATTTATACCTAACATAAGGCTAAAAAACGCCAGCTTCCTGGCTAGGCTAAGTTACTTTTATTCCAATTAGACAAATCTAGGGCTCTGTTCACTGGCTCAATCGTCTATGGTCAGATAAACCATTCCCTCTAAGTATGTTCATCCTCAAGCTGGTAATGCTGCTTGTTGAGGTATTCCAGTACATCAGCGATGTCTTCCTTACCCCATTTCGTCTCAACTTCGTCAGACCAACGCACAACCTGCTGCCGAAGCTTGTGTAACGAATCAACTGTACGTCGTGATTCAATATGGACTACGCTCTCATGGCAACCTTGGCATTGGTTTTCATACAACATCTTTCCGCGCTCAAAATCGCCGCCCGAAGCGAAAGAAGACAAAGAGATCAGCACACTGCCAAAGCATAGAATCAGCACCCTATTTACTCGTTTGCTCATATCTCATACCTCCTTTTGTTTAAACACTAAACGAAGCCACCAAACAGCAACATAATCGATGAATATGCGCTCGCCTCAATATATTGTAGTTCATGTGATTGTCTCATGTGGCTTTCCACCGGCGCCACCATCATCCAGGCAAACATTCATGCTTCAATTCCCCGGCCCCAGATTAAACCTATGTTTAGCACGTAACAAATGCTGCCGCTGAACCAGCGAACATCGAGTCAAAACTGGCTACGATGTGCAATATAGTGTCAAACCCTTACTGTTGAAACGTTTGTTGAGGAAATATATGGGATTAATGCTTGATTTACATAAGGCCCCAGCCTCGATGGGGGTGTTAATTCAAGCAATGCCTCTTTACGCTACATGCAATTTTTAAAATTTTCGTTGCGATAGTTTTTTCGTATCAGGCACCCTGCTTAGATCCACAAGGATTGTTGCTGCTTCACGCAGTAAAATTTGATGAAGTTCGTCACTCAGGCGCTCATTTTCATCATCATCTTTAGCGCTATCCTCGGTAAGAGAAGCCACCTTCATTCCACGTGACACGCGAAATTCATTTAATCTTTCGTTTCGATTCTTTTTTCGCATCTCGCGTTCAATTTTTCTCTTTGATTCAAGGAGAGAGAGTACTTTTTTCTTCATAACTTCTTGTCTAAGCTTAGTCTGAGCAAGAATAAAATTAAAACCACTATCAGTTTTAATTCGCATTTCATGGCGCAATTCAATGTCATCAATATTAACGGGGAGTTGATTGCTTGGTGTAAACTTCGCGGCAGAAATTTTCGCCCAAGGTAAAGCATTTGCAAATGATCGCTCACCTTGATCATCACTATTTACTGAAGTAGAATAAATTATATCTGGTACTACTCCACGATGTTGAGTGCTATCACCATTCACACGGAAAAACTGAGCCATCGTTATTTTGAGTTTGCCTAATGTGTATTTATTACCTTTGACGTAATTATTCAAGTCAATAACATTTTGCACTGTGCCTTTCCCATAGGTCGGCTCACCAACAATGACACCGCGTCCATAGTCTTGAATAGCGCCGGCAAAAATTTCTGAAGCTGATGCACTATATTGATCAACCAAAACCGCTAATGGACCACTGTAGTCGATGCTTTCATCATGATCTTCATTTAATTCAATTTCACCGTTACTTTTGCGAATTTGCACCACTGCGCCCGCCTCAATAAACAGACCTGTTAATGAAACAGCTTCAACGAGTGAACCACCCCCATTTTTGCGTAAATCGACCACAATCCCATCAACTTTTTCATCATTTAATTCATCGATAATTTTTTTAGTGTCACGGGTTGTGCTCCTAAAGTCCTTTTCTCCTCGAGCCGCTGCTGCAAAATCCATATAAAAAGTTGGTATTTCTATAACACCTATCTTGCGGGTTGTTGCCCCATCAGGAATCTCAAAAACTGATTTTTTAACTTGCTGGTCTTCTAGGTTGATTTTGTTTCTTACAATTGTAATGAATTTATCTGAACCACCAGGTCCACTCTCTTCGGGCAAAATATGTAATTGTACAATTGAATCTTTTGGGCCACGAATTTTGTCGACTACATCATCCAAGCGCCATCCAACAACGTCATCTACTTCTCTTGCCCCCTGCCCTACACCAATAATTTTATCGCCTGCATGAAGAAGCCTGCTTAAATCAGCGGGCCCACCTTTAATAATGCGCCTCACCACCGTATGCTCATCGATTGTTTGTAATACCGCACCAATGCCTTCAAGAGAAAGACTCATGTTAATGTTGAAGTTTTCCGATGTGCGAGGTGAAAAATATGCCGTATGAGGTTCTACGCTTCGTAGATAGGCATTGATAAAGAATTCGTATACATCTTCTGCATTGAATTGATTCGAGCGTCTTATAAATTGTTTATACCGCTTCCGTAAGGTTTCTTTCAGCTCATTTTCTTCCTTACTTTCAAGTAAAAGTGTCAGATAATCATTTTTCACCTTTCTTCGCCAGATTTCATCTAACGCTTTTTCATCTTTAGCCCAAACGGTATCTTCTTGATCAAATAAATAGGTCTCTTTAATTGAAAAATCAAATTTCACGTCTAAACGTTTTAACGCATAATTCGCTCGTTCAATGCGTCGCTGATTAAATTTTCGGAATATGATAAAAGCAGGATCCAAGTCACCTTTCAATATTGCATCATCTAAAATCAACCTAAATCGGGAAAATTGATCAATATCATTTTGCGTAAAAATATTGCGACTAGGGTCGAGTGTTTTTAGATACTCTTCAAATATTTCGCCTGATTGTTCGTCATTTAATCGAATTTGTTTGTAGTGATTATGATCAATTAATTTGGAAATCAATACTGTGGAGAGGCGATGTTGTTGCAAAGGCTCAAGTTTGTCTTGAGATGCGGCAAAAGTTTGTCCAATTCCGCTAAAAATCAACATTATAACAAGGGTAATATTTCTTTTAATCATAGTCCTACCATATGAAAGTGGGATAAATTGTTATAAGTAAGTATAAACCACAATCAGTACAAATCCCCTATCATTACTAAAATTTAACAAGTAGACTACTTTGCAGCCTTTTTACACAAATTACGGAAAGCTGTGAAATAACTTTGTTGTATCTCCCAAAGTTAAAAAACTTACAATTTAACGCCTCGCAACCACAATGTATTGGTAATCACCGACACCGAACTAAAGCTCATGGCTGCGGCGGAGTTCATGGGGTCCCCAACAATATAGGGGTGTAAATGCCACACTTTGGCATTTAACTTATTGTTTTCAGTTAAAAATATATAAGACTTTTTTCAAAATCCAAGGCCCAAAAGCATAATTATCCATCAATAAGTTTCTATTAATTCAAAAAATATTTTTTCGTTGAAATTTACAAATGACAGCAATGTCGACACAGTACTCATTCGCAGTTTGTCGATAACAAGTTTTGCCCATTCACTTAATTAATTCTTTAACTCATAATCTCGAATCAAGCTTTCGGTTGGAATTTTAAGGCCAGAGTGAAGTTTTCTAATCATTGATAGTGTGAGTTTACGCTTAAAACCTAACACCTCAGATACACGCCCTGATTGACCGATGTAGGGGATCAAGTCTTTATCTTTTAAATCATACTGTTCCATACGAAAGCGAATAGCTTCAACAGGGTTTGGGGCATCAATAGGGTAATGCTGCGCTTCATATTTCTCGATTAATGTCACCAATATATCGAGCTCATCACCCTCAGGACTATCTGGCAGCGCGTCCATTAAATCATCAACACGAGCAAGCGCATCATCATAATCTGCTTCGCATTTGATTGGTTTAATGTTCATTATATTGTCTCCACATCTATTTCATCATATTGCCGATGAGTCCCAAGAAAGCGTACATAAACGATTCTATAGGGGTAATTAATCTTGGCGACTAAGCGGTAATTATTTCCCTTGATATTGAATACAACACGACTATCTTTGAGAATGCTGGCATGACGAAATTGGGACTTAACTTGCTGTGGGTTTTCCCAGTCTGCTTCAGACACTTCTTCATGCCATGCTTCTAAGGGGGCTTTTGAATCTGCGTATTTGGGGTTTGAGCTCCAAAACTCTCGAAGACGCCTTTTAGCAATAATTCTCATGCTCCCATTATGGGAGGTTATCGGGTAAAAGTCAATAATCCTTAATTAGATAAGAAATCCTTCGCAAGGAAATATGTGAAAATATCATATATTATTGAATTACGTCACATTTTAGAAAACTTCTTTAATCCGTTTTTGTTTTCCTGATGCGTGTCGTTCTCGTAAATCTGAATCAACATATCGATCTGTTGTTGCCATACTAGCGTGACCGGCATCATCTCTGACATGCTCACGAGGGCGAAATTTCACATCTTCTGAGATGCCCGTGTGACGCAACCAGTGAACAGTAGCAGCTTTCAAATCTGACGCATCATCTTTTAGGCCATCGGCCTTCATGCGCTGGTATGCGCCATCAAAACAGTCTTGGACAATCCGCCTAATTTGACGTGTGCTAGTGACTGGTCCTTTGCCTTTTATTTTTGAAATTAATGGTAACTGTTCGTCAGGCGAGGGCAGAGGCGACAGCCCTTGAGCTTTTCGATAACGCTTTAATGCTTTTAACATATCGTTGCAAACTGTAACACTTCGACTTTTATTACCTTTGCCAATCACATGAAACCACCAGTTGCCGTCTCGATCTTTTTTGAAGTCGCTCATCACTGGAGATGATCGTTCATCTGCAACCAATTCTGAAATACGAAGATACATCGCAAAAAGACAATTCATGATAAATAAGGTACGTTCTTGTTCAAATGTTTGATCAGTTCCGGCTAATTCTGCTGTTTCTAGCACATAATCCCACTGAAGTTTACTAATACGCCTGACGATTGGTTTACAGGAATCTTTTCGTATAAATTTGCTTTTTTGTTTAATGAGTTTAACGGGATTTGATTGAACAAGGTCTTCCTGGATAAGGTATTCATAGAAGGATGACAATATACTAAATGTCGCTTTAATGGACGCCTGTGAGGGACAAAATTGTTTTGGGTCGAGTTCAACACCCGTTCGAAACGCTGTTTTTGAAAGCGTAATGACAAATGGACGCCAATCGGTGTTTGTTAATCGTTCTCCGTTTTTTGTTTTAAATCGAGAAACATGCTTTGTACCGATCCATGCCATGGGCGGATTGAAACAAAAACGTAAGAATTCCTCGATTGATTCTCGTCTGAGACTCAATATCGAAACTTTTTCAATACGCCAACTCCATTGTATCAATCGTTCAATTTCTTTTCGGTAGCTATTATAAGTGGCTGTACTGCCGTTGAAACTATAAAGAAACTTCAGCGCGTACTCAAGATCGATATCCGATTGACTTACTTTATGATTTAAATACCGGTCAGTGGAGAAATTTGTTTGTTTAAAGGGATTACCAATATGAGTGAGATTATCAATAATTGGCATTGGTGATTGGCGCTTTGGGTTCATAATTGGCATTCTAGGCTTTCCATAATATGCTAATTATAGCGGAAAATATGCCGTATTCAATATGTCCGATAATAACTATTATCGGACATATTGATATTTGATAACAATACAGTATCATGATTCCCCATCGTATTCGAGGTCTAACGGCTCTTTATTAGATCATTCTGCCGTCAATTTTTAATTAAGGATAATTAATATGACTCTACTTGCCATTCTGTCGCCTCAGGAAAAAAGCCAATTCGAATTGCCACCAAAATTCAACAATGAAGAACGGACATTGTATTTTTCATTAACACCCGGCTTAAAGCGATCCATATCCAGAATGGAAAATCATCATATGCGAGCTGGCTTTCTTTTGCAGTTAGCCTATTTTCGGGCAAATGCTCGATTTTATCCCACGGAAAAATTCAAAAAACGCGATATTCAACACGTCCAAGCAATTTTACAATGTAAAGATATCGATTTGCAAAAATACAACAGTACAATCAACTCTAAACATCGTTCCAAAATTTTAGTCCAACAAGGTTGGTCAAAATTTGGGTCATCGGAAAATGACATGCTCACTAACTTTGCTTTACGACAAGCGAATAACCAAGTTAAGCCTAAAGACATTTTCATTGGACTTATTGATCAGTGCTGGAAACACCAATTTTGTATACCTTCCTATACTGACTTATGCCTCATCATTCAGGATTGTATTAACGTAACAGAGCTGCAGTTAATTGATTGTTTATCCAGGCAATTGAACAGCGAAGATTGTCAAAGCTTAGAAAACATACTGTCATACGAAAAGAACGATTTTCAACGTTCTCGCCCTTTCATCACTGATTTAAAAAATATCAATCAAGGATTGAAACCTGGTGAAATTAAAGAAAACATTAAAAACACGCTGATATTTAAAGACCTTATTATGTCAATGGAAAATATACTTAAAACATTGCCACTCAGTGACCCTGCCACAGAATATTTTGCGACATGGTTTTCAAAAGTGGATTATCAGCAATTAAATCAATTGTCGGATCGATATAAGGTGTATTTACATCTTCTTGCTTTTATTAAGCATCAGTTTTATTTACGACAAGATGCCTTGGTTGAAATACTCCAAAAATCGGTGAATTCCATGCTTCATGCTGTTAATTCCAAGTTATCTAATAAAGAGCAAGAGACAAAAAAAGAAAGAAACGAAGCGTTACAAATATTAAACAATTCGCACAAGTCGTTATTGGAATTTAGTAAAGCGGTTATTACGATTGTAGAGTCCAAAGATGCTACACCAAATGAAAAATATCATAAAATTGAAGAACTGGTTAATTTACTTGATGATTTAACCACAGAAGACGAAGGAAAATTGAACACCATCGATGAATATTTATCAAAAGAAGCAAGAAATCAAGCTTATTACGAGTTACTTAAATCACAGTCAAATAAATTACAGCGCCGAGTATCCGGTATTATTAATGTTTTGGAATTTGATCGCACAAACTCGTCACCGGAACTACTGGAGGCAATTGATTATTTTAAAGAAACTGATGGAAAAATAACACATCGAGCACCCACTGCATTTCTCAGTGACTCAGAACTTGCCAGTCTCTACCACGAGAATAAATTTGTCGTACCCCTTTATAAATGCCTTTTGTTTGTTCATATTTCAAAAGGAATTCGATCTGATAAATTAAATTTACTTTATTCTTATCGATACAGGGCATTTCAAGATTACATGATTGACAAACAATATTGGAAAGACAATAAAGAGCGCATACTCGAGGAATGTGATCTATCAAAATTTGCTGATGGTAAGGATTATTTAGGCAAACTAAAGGAGGTATTAGATGAAAAATATCATTCGGTTAATCAACGCATTATTGACAATAAAAATCCCTTTTTTAAAATTAATGCTGCCGGGAAACCTGTCATTACGACACCGGGCGTCGATAATGAAGGCAAAGAATTTATCACGACAACGTTAACTCAAAACGGATATACACCCATACTGAAAGTCCTTAAAGAAGTTAATGCAGCAACAGATTTCACTCAGTGTTTTAAACACTTTAGCACTAAAAATGTCAAATTAAAGCCTTCAGAAGAAACCCTTTTAGCCGGTGTAATTGGTAAGGGGTGTAATATTGGCATACGAAAACTAGCGAATATTTCTACCGGCATTTCTGAACATATATTACATAATGCAGTTAATTGGTGCCTTGATCTAAAAAATATCACAGAAGCCAATCAGCGTATTGTGAGTGCGATCCATGGCTTAGGGCTTGCCAATAATTATATTAATAAGCCTTCAATATTACATTCCAGTAGCGATGGCCGGAAAGTGAATGTCTCAGTTGATAGTCTCCATGCCAATTATTCGTTCAAATATTTTGGTAAAGAAAAAGGGGTAACCATGTATACCTTTATTGATGAACGACAATCGTTATTTTATTCAACTGTTTTTAGTTCATCTGATCGAGAAGCGGCATATGTCATTGATGGTTTAATGCATAATAATGTCTCACAAAATCAAATTCACTCAACCGACACACATGGATATACTGAGCAAGTTTTCGCAGCTACCCATATGATTGGTGTTGATTTTGCGCCACGAATAAAAAACATTGGACACCAACGATTAATCAGTTTTTCTGCAAGACGAACCTACGAGAAAAAAGGTTATGTTCTTCTTCCCAGTCGATCAATTGACAAAAAGCATATTCTTCAACATTGGGACGATGTGCTTAGATTCATCGCAACGATAAAAATGAACCACACGTCGGCATCTCAATTATTTAGTCGACTAAATTCATATAACAAATCCCACCCTTTATACAAAGCACTTCAAGAACTTGGAAGAATCATAAAATCTAATTTCATATTGACGTATTATGATGATGTGGAGCTAAGGCAACAGATCCAAAAGCAATTAAATCGAATTGAACAAACCAATAAATTCGCACATGCTGTATTTTTTGATAATGATCAGGCATTTCAAGTTGGAACAAAAGAAGAACAGCAACTATCAACAGCCTGCCAAGTCTTGTTACAAAATTCGATTATACTTTGGAATTATTTGTACCTTTCGAATTTAATCATAGAAACACCCAATAAAGAGCAGCGTTCTATTATCATTAAATCGATTGGTGAGGGATCTGTCATTACCTGGGCCCACGTGAACCTTCGAGGGGAATACGACTTTACTCGACGAGCAGAAAATGATCCGCAATTTGATTATAAGAAAATAAAATCGCTAAATATAGCCAAAAAAGGTAATTAAGTGACTTACTATGCATGAGTTCGATAAAAAAGTCCTGAAGTATTGTTATTATAAACAATACGTTAGATTGCAAAGTGTGGCATTTACACCCCTATATTGTTGGGGACCCATTGTTGTACGAAAAGGCTCGTGAATTAATTGTCGGAGTATTAAATTTATCATCTCATCTCATCTCATCTCATCTCAACTCAAACGCATAATTTTCGTTCTAAAACACCGAGAAACACAGTTTCTATCACCATTCAAAACAGTCGCCCTCTAGTTGATACGGTATAAATAAACTACGAGTATACCAAAGATAATAATGCTAGAAATCGGCTGAATTGCAGATAAATAGACTAATAATAAAGCAATTAGTGGCTCATTCGAGGCTCGAGATATGTTACTCTGTTTTGAACCACACCCAAATTTCATTGTTAAAATATCCTAACAACAATTAGTCAGCTCGTTTTTTATTTTCTCTCATCTAATTTGTCTACCTCTAGTGTTAGAAATGCGTGCCATTGATTTAGTGGTGGAAAAAAAGCAGGCGTTTTGTCTGCGTATTTAATATATGCGTCACCAAATACTTTCTCCGCACGCTTTTCTTCGACTCGTGCTAAATGTGTATAAGCATAAAGAAGAATGGGAGCCATTATCACGGTGAGCAACGTGGGCCACTGAATTAGAAAACCGATAATAACGAGGAACAATCCTGTGTATTGAGGATGACGCACATAAGCATAGATTCCGTTAGAAACCAATCCACCTTGAGCAGCGTGGATCTGCGTCCAGCCCTTCGAGAGTAGCATATAGCCCATTATCATAAACCCCAGACTCAAACCCATCACTATTGCCCAAGCCAGGGTTGAGCCACCAAACACCACTACCCAAAGGTGACCGTATTTATGGTTGAAGGGTTGTAACACTGGGTAGGCATCGCCTAACCAGCCAGAAAGCAGATAAATCGTTAAAGGAAAACCATACATCTCGGCGAAGAGTGCCACCAGAAAGGCAGTTACTACCCCCATGCTGCGCCATTCCTCGCTGCCCCGCGGCTTGAGAAAACTTAAAATGAAAAACAGAAAAATGCCGATGTTAAAAGCCGCTACTACCCACATACCATAGGCATACCCAGTATCACCATGCATTTGTTGCATCTCCCCAGTTTGAAAAATTCATAATTTAACTCGCCTCAACCGTAAGGCATTGGTGATCACTGATACCGAACTGAAGCTCATGGCTGCTGCCGCTATCATGGGAGAGAGTAGTAATCCGAAGACGGGATAAAGCACCCCCGCCGCTATTGGCACTCCGGCGGCGTTATAGATAAAGGCAAAGAACAAGTTTTGGCGAATGTTGCGCATAGTGGCGCGCGATAATCGCACAGCACGTACGATGCCTCGCAAATCACCCTTGACCAATGTTACACCTGCGCTTTCCATGGCTACATCAGTACCAGTACCCATGGCAATGCCCACATGGGCCTGGGCCAAAGCAGGCGCATCATTGATACCATCACCCGCCATGGCGACGATGAATCCTTCAGCCTGAAGTTGTTTTACTACTTCAGCTTTTTGTTCTGGCAACACTTCGGCGTGTACTTGATCAATACCCAGTTTAGCAGCGACTGCTTCGGCGGTCTTGCGACTATCCCCGGTGAGCATGACCACGCGGATACCTTCCTCATGTAAATTACGGATCGCCTCCGGTGTGCTCTCTTTAATTGGATCGGCGACACCGATCAAACCCGCGGCTTTACCATCAACCGCCAGCAACATCACGGTCTGACCTTCGGCACGTTGATTGTCTGCTTGTTGCGGCAAACCACCCGCATCAATACCGAGACTCTCAAGTAATTTTAGATTTCCCAGGGCCACTTCCCTTCCGTCTACATTTCCGGTAACACCCTTGCCAGTTACTGATTGAAAGTTTTGAGCTTGAGCCAAATCTATTCCACGTTCCTCAGCGCCTTTCACAATCGCTTCCGCCAGCGGATGCTCGCTAGCTCGCTCTAAACTGGCAGCCAGACGCAGATTGTCATTCTCTTTAAAATCTTCATTGGCAAACACCGAGACCAGCTTTGGTTTGCCTTCGGTAAGCGTACCGGTTTTGTCCACAACCAGAGTATCCACCTTTTGCATAATCTCTAATGCCTCCGCATTTTTGATCAACACCCCCATCATCGCTCCTTTGCCGGTACCAACCATGATGGACATGGGAGTGGCTAAACCTAGCGCACAAGGGCAGGCAATAATCAATACCGCCACGGCGTTAATCACGGCATAGGCAATAGCGGGTTCCGGCCCAAACAAACTCCAAACAATGAAGGTAATAACGGCGATGACCACCACTGTCGGTACGAAGTAACCGGCAACAATATCCACCAATTTTTGAATCGGTGCGCGGGAGCGCTGCGCATCAGCAACCATTTTGACGATCTGTGCGAGCAACGTATCGGCACCCACTTTCTCGGCGCGCATCAACAGGCCACCTGTACCGTTGACGGTAGCGCCGATTAGTCGCTCGCCCACTGACTTGGCGACAGGAATTGGCTCACCGGTCACCATGGATTCGTCAACATTACTTTCACCATTGATAACATTACCATCCACAGGTATTTTTTCGCCGGGACGAATACGTAAGTGATCTCCAACTTGAACATGCTCCAACGGAATATCTTCCTCCGTGCCATCTTCACGAACAATACGCGCTGCTTTTGGGGCCAGGCCAAGCAGAAGTTTAATGGCAGCATTGGTTTGGCTACGAGCGCGCAGCTCCATTACTTGCCCTAACAGGACGAGAGCGGTAATCACAGCGGCAGCTTCAAAATAGACCGGAACTACTCCTGCCTCACTAAAGACAGCGGGCGGAAATATACCCGGCAGCAGTACTGCAATAAGACTGTAAATCCAGGCAATACCAACACCGACAGCTATTAACGTGAACATATTAAGATTGCGAGTGACAATAGATTGCCAGCCGCGTTGAAAGAAAACCCAGCCACCCCACCACACTACAGGAGCGGATAAAATGAGCTCGCCCCATTGCCGTGCGACCGGTGAAATTAGGCCATTGATGAACTCTGGCCAAAACTCGGCAGCCATAGCGCTAAAAAAAACCGGGATCGCCAGTAGAGAGCTGACCCAGAAACGGCGTGTCATGTCATCCAGTTCGCTGGTATCCTCATCGGCTTCGACCGTGCGCGGTTCCAGCGCCATACCGCACTTAGGACAACTGCCCGGGCCTTGCTGTTCGATTTCAGGATGCATGGGGCAAGTGTAGATCGCGGACTTATCCACCGACTTATTATCATGAACGGCGTGTTGAGAGTGAACATCCCTAAGATATTGTTCTGATGATGCCAAAAACTTATTCAAACAGCCTGTACTGCAAAAATAATGTGTTTTGCCCCTATGCTCAGTGTGATGCACCGACTCCTCAGTGACATTCATACCGCACACTGGATCGGTGAGCGACTCGGTCTGCACATATTTTTCTGGCTCAGTCTCAAATTTATGCAAACAATGCTCACTGCAAAAGTAAAACATCTGCTCATTGTGATTCGTGTGATATCGAGTATCATCCGCCACGTCCATGCCACAAACCGGATCGGTTTTCATGACCTGCCTCCTTCATTAATTCATTATATTTGCTTCACCTCCCGAACAAGCAAAGGAAAGTCTCGTCCTTACACCTCTTTAAATCGCCTCTAATATCGTACATATCAATGATTAGTGATCTCAGGTTAATTCAACAAAATTTTTAATGGTCATGATCATGACCATCATCATTTTTCATCGTATCCATGTCACTGAAATCCATCTTCATTTCATCTTGATGTTCCCTTTCGCTGTGATTATTGTGACGTTCTTCCATACCTGTTTTAGAAGCATCTTTATGATCACTACTTTCGCCATGGGCGTGGTTATGTCCGTCACCCTCTACTTTCGGTAACGACATCACGCCAATGCCATAACGATAGACCACTTCGCCACCGTGCCAAGCGGTAGAGCCCAAGACAGCGCCTGCGATCGCAATACACACCACAAACGCTGTTCCCAACGTTTTGTTTTTACGTACCCAGACTATAGACCACGCAGCAAGCGCTAGAAAAAGCGAGATTGTCACAATCGCCCAGTTGCGATGTTCCGTCATTGCCAGGTGCGACGGAGAATCGTGATCAACTGTGTTATATGCATAAAGTCCGGTGAGTCCCGTAATGATGGTGATTCCCGCGCCGAACCACAACGTCCACCGGGCAACGATGATCCACTGTTCTTTCAACGGAGATTTAATAAACGGTGTTACGACAAAAAGTCCGGCTGCCAGCGATAATAATGCGACAGTAAAGTGCACGAAAATCGGGTGCCAATTGGGAATTATTTCAATCATTTAATGTTCCTCATTACTTGTGTTAAGAGATGTCATAATCATTGACATAATTCAGTCCTGTTTTTAAGGGACTATGGATAATAAACACCGCCTTTGTGTTTCTTACCATCAGCGGTCTTAAACAAAATCATTAACTGGTGTTTACCTTCGTGCCCCAAGTCATAACCTGCCATCAGCCAATCCCCCATCTTCATGGCTTTTTTACTTTCCGACTTGCCGTTTGGGTGTTTAACTTTCGTATTCATAACAATGTTAGAAAGTGCCTTTCCATCTTTTTCGACTTTAACCATAAAGTCATGGGTGCCACCCATCTGTTTGCCAGGTTTGGCTTTCATGATATGAAAACTAACATCGTAACCATCGATCTCCGTTTTCTTTAGAAACATTTCTCCCATGGTAGAGCCGTGATTATCATGTTTCATTTCAGACTTATTATGATCATCGTGACCCTGTGAGTGATCACCTGATGCGTACAAAGATCCTGTTGCCGCTAACAATGCGACGAAGGTGATCGCTGATAAAGGTTTTACTACTTTTCTCATTGCTTAATCCTTACAAACTTTGGGCTAAATGATTAATTATCGAGTACCAGTTTCGCCCAACCCATTATGCGAAGCTGTCTCCTGGTCGTTATGACCCTGTTTAAATTTTTCCTGGACTTGAAGAACCAAGCCATAGATTACTGGTAACACCAGCAGGCAGAGAATCGTGACTGTGACCATACCACCCACCATTGGTGCAGCGATGCGTTGCATCACTTCAGATCCTGTGCCAGTGCCCCACATGATGGGTAGCAGACCAGCGATAATTGCAGTGGCCGTCATGGCGATGGGACGAACCCGTGCTGATGTGCCGCGATGCACAGCGGACATGATGTCAGCCGCGTCTAAGTGACCTTTTTCTTTACGACGCCGAGCCAATTCTTGATCGATGAAGGTAAGCACCAAAACGCCAATCTCCGCCGCGACTCCTGCCAGGGCGATAAACCCGACCACCACAGCAACCGAGAGATTGTAGCCCAACAAATAGATCAACCAAAAGCCACCGATCAAACCAAATGGAATGGAGAGCATGACGACCAACGGCGCAGTGATGTTGCGGAAGTTGAAGTAGAGCAACAGAAAAATCACCAATAAGGTAGCGGGCACGACGATACGTAAACGTTCGGCCGCCCGCTCCATGTACTCGAACTGACCGGACCACACGAGGTTGTAGCCGGGCGGGATTTTGACCTGGCTGGCCACCACCTTTTTGGCCTGTTCCACATAACCGCCAATGTCCGAAGTTTTGATATCCACATAAACCCAAGCATTGGGGCGAGAGTTTTCGCTCTTGATGCCTGGTGGACCACGACGCAGTTCCAGATCAGCTACCAGCGACAGAGGAATTTGCGCGCCGGTGGGTGTGGGAATCAATACTCGCTTTAGACTATCGAGGTTATCGCGTAGCTCGCGGGGATAACGCAAGTTGATCGGATAACGCTCCAAGCCTTCAACGGTCTGAGTCACGTTCATGCCACCGATGGCGGTCTGAATCACATCCTGTACATCGCCAGTGGTGAGCCCGTAACGGGACGCCTCTTCGCGGTTGATATCGAAGTCGAGGTAGTAACCACCGGCTGCTTTATCCGCAAAAGCAGAGAGCGTATCGGGTAGTTGTTTCAAGGCCTGCTCGATATCATTACCAACCTCCTCCAATACCTTTAAATCAGGCCCGCTAACCTTGATGCCGATGGGTGTTTTAATACCGGTGGAAAGCATATCGATGCGGGTCTTGATAGGCATGGTCCAAGCGTTGGCTAGCCCCGGAAATTTAATCGCCGCGTCCATCTCGTCCATCAGTTCTTTCACTGTCTTTTTCGGGTCAGGCCACTCGTCTTTGGGTTTGAGTCGAATCGTGGTTTCGAGCATTGCCAGCGGCGCCGGATCAGTAGCGGTTTCGGCTCGCCCCACCTTGCCGAAAACACTCTGCACCTCGGGAAACGTTTTAATGATCTTGTCTGTCTGCTGCAAGAGTTCCTTGGCCTTGGTGATAGAAACACCAGGGTAGGTAGTCGGCATATAAAGAATGTCACCCTCATTCAGCGGCGGCATAAATTCACTGCCCAGCTTGCTGAGTGGATAGGCCGTTGCAACTAACAACAGCAGGGCCAACGTTAATGTCACCCAACGCCAGCGAATGGCAAGATCCAGTGTCGGTACATGAATGAAATGGAGAAAACGGTTGACCGGATTTTTGGCTTCAGGCGGAATCTTGCCGCGAATAAAATAACCCATTAGCACCGGTACTAAGGTAATCGCCAAGATAGCCGCCGCAGCCATAGCATAGGTTTTTGTAAAGGCGAGTGGCGCGAAAAGTCGCCCTTCCTGTGCTTGTAAGGTAAACACTGGCAGGAAGGAGACGGTGATAATCAGTAGCGAAAAGAACAGTGCCGGGCCGACTTCTCGGGATGCTTCTGAGACAGCTTGCCATCGTTCGGGCGAAGTTAGTTCTCGGCCTTTCTCTTTAACCATTTGCTCCAGGTGTTTGTGCGCGTTTTCGATCATCACAATCGCCCCATCCACCATGGCACCAATGGCAATCGCAATCCCCCCTAAGGACATGATGTTGGCATTGATGCCCTGCCATTTCATGATCGTAAAAGCGAGCAAGATGCCGATAGGCAGGGAGATAATTGCCACTAAAGCCGAACGGGCATGCAGCAAAAACAAGATACAGATGATGCTAACGACGATGATCTCTTCGATCAATTTCTCTTCAAGGTTTTCCACCGCCCGTGTAATGAGGTCGCCCCGATCATAGACTGGCACAATCTCTACCCCTTCAGGCAAGCCGGGTTTTAACGTTTCCAGTTTGGCGCGCACTCGTTCAATGACCGCCATGGCATTTTCACCGTAGCGCATAATCACCACACCGCCCGCCACTTCGCCTTCGCCATTGAATTCCGCCACGCCACGGCGCAGTTCAGGGCCCAAGTGCACATGCGCCACATCCTGCAAACGAATCGGCGTGCCATTTTCATCGACGCCAACCGGTATCACATTGAGGTCATCAATAGACTGAATATAACCCAGGCCGCGCACCATGTATTCAGTCTCGGCCATCTCCACCAACTTACCACCGACATCGTTGTTAGAGCGCTGAATGGCATGCTTCACTTTCGACAGCGGAATGCTGTAGGCCAGCAACGCATTGGGATCGACTTCTACCTGATACTGTTTGACATAACCGCCAACGGACGCCACTTCGGCGACCCCTTCTACCGTCTGTAAGGGATAACGCAGATACCAGTCTTGAATAGAACGCAATTCTGCCAGGTCGGTATTGCCGGTTCTATCGACCAGGGCATATTCATAGATCCAGCCTACTCCGGTGGCATCCGGCCCTAATGAAGGTGTTAAGCCATCAGGCAGACGACCGCTGACGTAGTTGAGATACTCCAGAACCCGCGAACGCGCCCAGTACATGTCGGTACCGTCGTCAAAGATGATGTAGACGAAGGAGAAACCAAAAAAGGAATAACCGCGTACTACCTTGGCGTTGGGCACGGCCAGCATGGCCGTAGTCAACGGATAGGTGACTTGATCTTCAACCACTTGGGGTGCTTGACCAGGGTATTCGGTGAAGACGATGACCTGCACATCTGAGAGATCAGGAATCGCATCCAGCGGTGTATTTTTCATCGACCACAGCCCTGCCGCCACGATTATAATAGTGGCGATGATAATCAGGAAGCGATTACGCAGGGAGGCGTCAATGATGCTGGTGATCATGGTTGATCCTCCATCAATGCATCGTCCATATCCATGTCATCCATCTCCATGTCCGACATATCTATACCAGCGGAGTCACCCTCACCCGCCATCGCTTTCATCATCTTGGCCGTGGCTTCACGCAGCTTGGATTCGGAGTCGATGAGGAACTGGCTGGAGGTCACCACCTGCTCTCCCGCCTCAACACCAGATAAGATTTGAGTCAAACCTTCAGCACTCACACCCAGTGTCACTTCACGGGGTTCAAACTTGCCTGGTTCACGCACGACAAACACTTGTTCGCGACTGCCTGAACGCACAATCGCTTCGCTGGGCACCACCACGGCACTGGGTTGAGGGTCGACATAGAGTGTAACGTTGGCAAACATGCCTGGTTTGAGTGAATGATCGCGGTTGTCGAATTCCAAACGTACCTGTACTGAGCGGCTTTTACGATTTAATATCGGATGAATAAAGGTAATTTTGCCTTCATAGGTTCGACCCGGTTGCGCACGCACGCGCATCTCGGCACGATTACCCAACTTCAACCAGCTTAATTCATCTTCAAAAATATCCACATTGACCCAGATGCGACTTAGGTCAGCAATGAGATAAAGCTCGTCTTTGGGTGTGACATATTGCCCTTCCCTCGCACCAATGTGCATGATCTGACCTTCAAAGGGAGAGTGGATGTGGAGTTGTTTTTTGATTTTTCGGTTTTTTTCCAGTTCTTTGATCTGATGTTCCGCCACATCAAATAAGTGCAAGCGCTCACGGGCGCTTTCCAGGACGGTTTTGGCACTTTTGTTCATTTGGGAAGCAGCGCTGTCACGCACTGCTTCCCAGTTAATAAGCGCCACCAAATACTCCTGCTGCGCAGCCACCAAGTCGGGGGAATAGATGCCAAGCAGGATGGTGTCTTTATTCACTCGCTTGCCAGTTTCATCAATCATTAATTGTTCAATCCAACCGGAGGTCTTGGGATGCAAACGGGCCAGTCGTTCTTCGTTGAAATCAACCCGCCCCAGGCCGTTCAGTGCCCGTGATAAATCACGGGTTTCCGCAACTGCTGTACGTACACCAATATTTTGCACTGTGACTGGATCAATTGTAACCGTGCCAGCGAGTTCATCTCCCGCACCACCGTCGGCATAAACGGGAATGTAATCCATACCCATTTCGTCCTGCATAAATACCGGTGAGGTAATAGCTGGGTTCATGGGGTTACGATAAAAGAGCACCTCTTTTTCTTTGGGCCTCTCTCCATCGGCGTAGACAGGGATGTAATCCATGCCCATGTCATCCTGCATGAAAACCGGCGAGGTAATGGCTGGATTCATGGGGTTACGCCAAAACAGCACCTTGCGTTCGCCTGATTGGCTCTGCGTTGCATCCATTTTCTCTGAGGTATTTGGGCTGAAGAGAAAATAGCCTCCACCAAAGCCAATACCCAAAGCAAAAACAACGACCAATGCTACAGTACTCTTATTCATAAATAGTCTCCTCGCCAACCGCAGCAATCAATCGAGCTAAAGCCTGATTCGCGCCACTCAGGGCTTTCCAATATTGGGTTTCATAGTCATAAAGTGTGGTTTGGCTGCGAATTAGATCCAAAAAATCAACCTTGCCAACCTGATACCCCGCCAACATGGCATCTACGGTCTGGCGAGCTTGAGGAAGAATTTTCTGCTGAAAAAGTTGTGTCCGTTCACCGGCTCGACGATAGTCAATCATGGCCTGCTGTACTTGAGAAGCTACCTGATTACGTTGATCATGCAGCTGGTATTTTTGCTGCATCCACTCAGCATTACGCTGATCAACGGCGCGATCCTGCTTGCTACCGGTGTAGAGGGGAAGATTCATGCTAAACATAACGGAACCAAAGTCAGCGCGCCCGCTGCCATCGGGGTTGTTACCATTACGCAGGCCATATATTGCGCCCACTTTAAAATCAGGTGCGTAATCCTTTTTCGCCAAATCAACACGACTGCGTGCCGCTCCCATACGTTTGATCTGCGCTACCAGGCTTGGGCGCGTTGTTTCTACCCGCTGTTGCAACACGTCCACACTCATCATCACCAACAATGCTTCATCAACGACAACCGGAAGTAGGATGGCTTCTGCCACAGGACGATCCATCAATATATTCAGTCGAACCACCTCGTTTTCCCGCATATTTTGCACGCGAATAGCGCTGTCACTCAATTTGGACAACTCCAATTGCGCCAGCAGAATATCTTGTTGCAAGCCCTGACCGACCGTATAACGCGTCTCCGCTACATTGACGAACTGCTTCAGTAGGATCTGGTTTTGGGCAATGACCTCAAGCGCCCGGTCCAGATAGAAGAGGTTCCACCACACGGTTTTGACATCACGAACCAGTTGCAGCTGTTTTTCTTTTACATCTGCACTAGCGGCCTCTGCTTCATGCCGAGCAGTTTGGGAACGCAAGGCCAACTTGCCAGGATATGGCAGTGCTTGTGTAATACCCACCTGAAACTGCGTCATACCCTCCTGGTTAAAAGATAAACTATCTAATGGCAGATTGACGATATTAACCGACAAACTAGGGTCAGGCAGAGCGCCCGCCTGATCTGGAATCGTGGCCAGCGCCTTGGCCCGCGCTTCAATAGCCGCCAGACCAGGATGCGCACTTAAGACTTCGGCGACCGCCTTGTCCAAAGTCAGCACTTCCGATGCCTGCGCGATCGACACCCCCAAAATCAGTGTACTTATCAACAAGACACGTATGAGCGAATTGAACCAGTATCGAGATCGAAAATTCAAATTAATTACTCCTTAAAAAATCCGGCCGCCAGCGAAAACAGCGCAACAGCAAAATGCATGAAGATTGGGTGCCAATTAGGAATTATTCCAAACATTTAATTCTCTTTATTCTGTTTATCCATAACAGGCTGCGGCGCGATAGCGCAAAAGCCCTGTGGTTTAACATCTAAAGCAGCGTTAAATTTGCTCGACATGTTCTGAAAGCAGATTAAACCAGTGAGTTCGATAATGGCGTTGTCGTTGAAGTAGCGGCGTAGCGTCGCGAAGTGTTCTTCGGTAGGCTGTTGGTTGCTGTCGGTTATCGCCTCGGCATAGGCAAGTGCCGCTTTTTCTTTGTCGCTATAAAGATCGCTGGTAGCATAATCGGCAAGAAGGGTAAGTTTCTCAGCTGTGATTCCCCGCTTCAGCGCCGTGGCAGAATTGATGTCAACACAGAAAGGGCACCAGTTAATCTGAGATACTCGTACCGTTACCAGAGTACGCAATGACGGCTCCAACGGTGAGTCGTTGCGATCAAAAGCGCCATAGAGCAAGGCCAGCGTGGCGAATACTTTGGGTGACCTCCCCCATAGCCGCGCCGGTTCTAGAATCGCGCCGTACTTGCGCTGCTGATTCCAGAAAAACAGTTTGACGTACCAGGGAAACTTATGTCCTTTAGGCGTGTTAATGATTGACATGATTGTGCCTCTTACATTGATGAATACCCCAGCAACTTATCATTTGTCTTCGTAATAAACCCCACCCTTGTGTTTTTTGCCATCGGCGGTTTTAAATAGAATCATCACCTGATGTTTACCCGGGTGCCCCAGGTCATAACCGGCCATTAGCCAATCACCCATTTTCATGGCTTTTTTGCTTTCGGCTTTGCCATTGGGGAGTACGACTTTGGTATTCATAACGATGTCAGTGAGCGCCTTACCGCCGAGTTCCACCTTGAGCATGAGGTCATGGCTGCCGCCCATCTCTTTGCCCTCTTTCGCTTTCATGATGTGAAAGCTAACATCGTAGCCATCAACCGTCATTTTCTGCAAAAACATTCCGCTTTGGGCAGTGGAATTATCATGCCCCGATGTATGAGCATCTTTGTGTTCACCCGCTGCGTGAGCTGCTGAAACAAGCACCAATATGCCAATAAATACCCAGGCCATTATGTTATGTTTATTAAAATTCATCAATTACCTTTTACCTTTTACCTCTGTTTATGATCATCTTCGCGATTCTCGTTCTGCAATAGTAAAAACTGAACGCTGTCGCTAGCATGACGATTACGTTACAATTTTGTAATGTGGTTGTCATCATAATGGCAGCTACTGAGGGTTAAACTGTCATCCAAGGTTATAAAAAGACCAGTCATGTGAAATCAACAGGCATAGAATGAAATTATTGATTGTCGAAGATGAAGTTAAAACGGGTGAATACCTCAAGCAGGGGCTGAGCGAGGCGGGTTTTGTCGTTGATCTCGCGCACAACGGACTTGACGGTCATCACCTGGCAATGACCGAGTATTACGACCTACTGATTCTCGATGTTATGTTACCTGATGTGGACGGCTGGCGTATTTTGAAATCGCTGCGCGAGGCTGGTAAAGAGGTGCCTGTGCTTTTTCTTACCGCGCGAGACAGTGTGGATGATCGAGTAAAAGGGTTGGAGCTAGGGGCAGATGATTATCTGGTCAAACCTTTCGTTTTTGCCGAACTGCTGGCGCGAGTGCGCACCCTGTTGCGGCGTGGCGCGATGCCCACTGCCGAGTTGAATTTGCGTATTGCCGATCTGGAATTAGATTTAGCGCGGCACCGCGCCAGTCGTAGCGGCCGTCGCATCCACTTGACCGCCAAGGAATTTGCGCTGCTGGAACTGCTGGTTCGCCGTCGGGGTGAGGTATTACCACGCTCCCTTATTGCCTCCCAAGTGTGGGACATGAATTTTGACAGTGACACAAATGTCATTGATGTCGCCATTCGTCGTTTACGCGGCAAAATTGACGACAATTTTCCGCTCAAGCTGATTCATACCGTGCGAGGTATGGGCTATATGATCGACACGCCGGACAACGATGTATAAATGAAACGCCCTATCTCTCTGACGTTACGGCTTACCCTGTGGTTTAGCACCGTGGCGATGTTTGTGTTGCTCGCATTCGGATGGATCGTTGAGCGATCCATCGAGAGTCATTTCGATTCAGGTGATATTAACGAACTTAAAATGATAACCCAAGCGGTGGAGAAAGCGTTGCTCGAGCTAAAGTCTAACGATGATATTGTACGTATAGAACAGCGCTTCAATGATATTCTGGTCGGGCATCATAGTGCATTACTGCATATTATAGATTCCTCAGGAAAATATTTTTACGCAAGTCCCGGCTCAGATCTTTCTTTAATGCCAACGCCGCCATCTATACAACTTGATCAGGGGGTATTGCAAACATGGAGTCACGCCGAGCAAAATTACCGAGTATTCGTGCAACAGATCACCGGTCTGGATAATAACTCGTACACTGTTGTAGTTGCCATCGCCATTGATTTTCACCTAAAGTTTCTTGAAAGCTTTCACCACACACTTTGGCTCATGGTTATTGTTGGCATTGCAATCATGGCGCTAATGAGTTGGATTGCCGTACGTCAGGGGCATCGGCCATTACACCATATGGTCGAT
Organism: uncultured Ectothiorhodospiraceae bacterium; assembly: GCA_945787125.1. Taxonomy (GTDB): domain Bacteria; phylum Pseudomonadota; class Gammaproteobacteria; order S012-40; family S012-40; genus CALZHW01. The sequence continues at coordinate 10,628 of CALZHW010000003.1, read as the reverse complement.
CAGATCAGCGGAATTAACGCTAGTGAATTAAATATCCGCCTCGACCCCGGCATTGTTCCCGCTGAACTCACTGCACTGGCAATGTCGTTTAACGCACTCTTGCAACGTATGGAAGATGCCTTTAATCGACTTTCAAATTTCTCTGCTGACATCGCCCATGAACTCCGCACGCCTGTTACTAACCTAATGACCCAAACTCAAGTCGCCCTCTCTCACGCTCGAACTGCAACTGAGTATCGGGAAATTCTTTATTCCAACATGGAAGAGTACGAACGTATGGCACAAATGATTGGTGACATGCTCTTCTTGGCTAAAACTGACAATAGATTAAACTCGCTCAATATAGAAGACGTTGACTTAAAAAGTGAGGTGCGTAATCTGTTTGATTATTACGAAGCTTGGGCGGAAGAAAGCCATGTGACGTTAATACTTGAAGGCCAAGCTCATGTACAAGGTGATCCTTTAATGTTGCGCCGAGCACTTAGCAACCTGCTCTCCAATGCTATTCGTCACACATCGGCCAATAATTGTGTAAATGTAATGCTCAATCGCGATAAAAAAGGCGTAACTATCGTTGTACAAAACCCGGGATCGCTAGTCTCGCCCGCCCACCTTGAAAAAATCTTCGACCGTTTTTACCGCATCGATCCATCGCGTCAGCGCAGCAGTGAAGGCGCGGGATTAGGTTTAGCGATCGTTAAATCGATTATTGAATCTCATGGTGGAAAAATTGTTGTTACTTCGACTGATGCAAATACAGAGTTTCGCATTAGTTTGCCAGCTTAATTCTCGAGTTTCGGACATTAGGAACGTGCACGAAATACATTGGCTGAATTAAACGATAGCGTCAATGTAATTAAGGCTTAAGCGTTTGGCTAATGCTTTGTACTACAGATGTGAGTTATTAGAATATTGACAATTCCACAGGGATTACTAAAGTTATAATAAAGTAGTCGATAAATGTCACTGGCGCCTTAAATCCATGAGTATCTTCGCACTCAAATCAGTAGTTACGGGGAACGGGTCTGCATGTCTAAGTTATTTGAAGGGCTGGAACGAATTGAAGAAGCTCGCGAGCGCATTAAAGGTTTGAGCTTTATGTCGGGGTTATTTCTTGGTAAACCGGATTTTAGTGTCATGCTGCCCGCTGAAGAAAACCTTACTGAAAAAAAGGCAGGGCAAGCATTTTATCAACAGGTTGAGACATTTTTAAAAGCCCATGTTGATGCTGATGAAATAGAGCGCAGCGGTGAAATCCCGGAACAGGTATTAAAGGGACTTTTCAAACTTGGCGCTTTTGGCATGAAAATTCCTAAGGAATACGGTGGCCTTGGTTTTTCTCATAAAAATTATGGCCGTGTATTAACACTCATAGCCAGCTGGAGCAATATTCTTTCACTGACCGTCGCGGTACCACAATCAATTGGCATTGCCATGCCTATCCTGCTCTATGGTAACGAGCAGCAAAAACAAAAATATCTGCCGCTAGTGGCGCGCAAAGAAATTTCTGCCTTTGCCCTGACAGAACCAGAGACTGGCTCGGATGCAGCAAACGTGCAAACGATGGCCGTGCTTGATGAACAGGGTGAGCACTTCATAGTTAATGGTGAAAAACTTTGGTGCACCAATGGCCCAATTGCGCGCTATATAACTCTCATTGCCCGCGTGCCAGCATGTAAGACATGCAAAATAAGTGACGTTGGAAAAAAACGCTGGCGAGCAGCACTCAATGGTGAACGCGCCGAGGATAATGTTCATACTGCTTTTATCCTTGACATGCAAACCGCAGGAGTTGAAGTACGTCAGCAATGTCGTTTTGAAGGCTGTCATGGTATTGCCAATGCACATATGACATTTACCGATGTATTGATTCCCAAGGAAGACGTTGTTGGTGGAATCGGCTATGGTCTCAAGATTGCCTTGTCGATCTTGAACATTGGCCGTGCTGTCAGTGTCCCTGCTATCTGTCTTGGCATGGCGAAACAGGCCTGGCAACCCAGCATTGATCGCGCCAACACTCGCATCACGTTTAAACAACCTCTCAGTACCCGCCAAACTCAGTGTGTGCGTATCGGCAATATGGCCACCGACCTATTTGCCATGGAGGCGCTCTGTGAGTTGGTATGGCATATGGCGGACCAGAAAAACTACGACGTGCGGATCGAAGCCGCCGTCACCAAGATGTTTTGTTCAGAAAAAACCATTCAATTTTTGAACGACGCTCAGGTTATTTTTGGCGGTATGGGTTATGAGACGGCTGACTCAAAAAGATTTCGCGGACAACCGGCCTTCGGTTTGGAACAATTGGTGCGCGATGCCACTATGTATCGCATTGGTGAAGGTGCAACCGACGTTCTTCGTCCCTTTGTTGCACGTGAAGGGTTGAATAGCCATCTTGAACGTATTAAGGAAACCATCGATAGTGGTATCAAACTCGGCGGCATTTTTATATTAATAAAATTCTATGTGCCATGGTATTTATCTCTCTGGAAAATGACTGACATTCCGCATACTAGCGAATTCAGCCACCCGCAGGTGCATCACAAACTAAGCTATGTTGAAAAAAACAGCCGCATACTTGCCCGTACCATCTTTTACGCCATGTTGAAATCGCGCGAAGCCATGCGTGATGACCAGGGAAGACAAAATCGCATTGAGTGCATAAGTGAAGAATTGTTCACCATTGTCAGTACAGCGCTATATGCCCAAAGACTCGATCACGCTTTCGCCTGGGAGCTGGCGGACGAGTATTTCCGCACAGCAAAAGTACGTATTAAGTGGCTACTAAAAGAAATGCTCAGCAATGACGATGAGCAGCGGGCCAATATTGGTAGACAAGCGCTTAAAGGTGAGTATGCACCTCTCAATCGGGGCATAATCCAGCGTGCCTTAAAGGATTATCTACCTAAAGTTCATAAAGATTTATGAATTATCTGGGCTAGGAGCCTGTCTTACTAGTAGTAACAAAAAACCATTATAAAAAACAACCGGAAACAAGCAAATTTTTGTACTAAAATTGTGACTTGAAGCAAGAGGAGGAAGGATGTAATTAACCCTAAGGTTTGGAATGCGATTTCGTTTACTAATAGCGCTTTGGTGCTGTTAATGAATGATATTGTGTTCCCTTCCCAATATTGGAAGCATCCCATGCAATACGTTAAAGCACTAAACAATAAAGTAACAGATTCGGTTCGTCCTGATCTATTTAACCATGCTGCATCCTTGGGATTTGGCGATATCCATTTCAAGATCGAAAAAAAAACTGGGCTATATGCCATTGTTGCGATTCACAATACACGTTTAGGACCCGCGTTAGGTGGTTGCCGCTGTTTGCCCTATCCGTCTACCGAAGCTGCACTCATTGATGTACTCAATCTTGCCCATGCTATGAGTTATAAAGCAGCAATGGCAGGTCTACCTTTAGGTGGTGGTAAATCCGTGATCATACGGCCTAATCACATTGAAGACCGCGTAGCGTTGTTTGAGGCCTATGGCCGCTTTGTGGATGAACTGGGTGGCCGTTTTATTTCATCAGTTGATAGCGGTACAGACACAGCCGACATGGATGCCGCCGCGCACTATTCAAACTTCATCAGAAGCACCTCCGATCGCGGCGACCCTTCTCCCATTACAGCCTTAGGCATTAGGCGCGGTATTCAGGCAGCGGTAAAACATAAATTAGGTCGTGCCCAGTTGGAGGGTATTCATGTCGCCATTCAAGGCGCTGGTCATGTTGGATATCACCTGGCGAAAGAGCTACACTATCTCGGCGCCAAACTCACCATGTGTGATAATAAGCAAGCAGCCATGGAACGTTGCGCTGCTGAATTCAATGCCGACTTGGTTGCACCTACCGATATTTTTAAAGTGAAAGCAGATGTATTTTCCCCCTGCGCCCTGGGAGCAGTGATCAACGACAACACCCTGCCCCAACTTGATGTGGCAATTATTGCCGGCGCAACCAATAACCCGTTAGCTGATGTCACCCATGCACAGGATTTACATCAAAGGGGAATTCTCTATGCACCTGACTATATCATCAACGCTGGCGGCTTAATGCAGGTGTGGATTCAAGACGCCATTCAACTGCACAATAAAGTATTTAGTATTTATGACACCTTGATCAATATCTTTGAACAAGCCGACAACAAAAACGCGTCTCCCCTCACGGTCGTTGATCGCATGGCCGAGGAGATATTGTATGGTTCAGAGCCGGGTTAATCTTCGGCAACGAGGCACATGAAATGACAGATACTGACAATCAATCCTCCAGCGAAGAAAACACAGTTTGTGTTGCCCGTTTTGAAATTCACTACAGACAGATTCTCGATCATAATGCTGTACTTACATCAGCGCTGCCAACCTTTGCTCAAGATGCTGGGTCTTTAATCACGCTTTATCGTATGATGGTAAAAACTCGCATCTTTGATAGCAAGGCAATTGCATTGCAGCGTACTGGCAAAATGGGTACCTATGCCTCTTCATTAGGCCAGGAGGCTGTCGCAGTTGGCATTGGCCAAGCCATGTCTGCAGAAGATGTGTTGGTACCGACTTATCGAGAATATGGCGCACAATTGCAACGTGGTGTCTCGATGACCGATCTCTTACTCTATTGGGGTGGTGATGAACGCGGCATGAGTTATGCCCAGCAACCGCAAGACTTACCTATTTCTGTGCCGATTGCCACGCACCTGCCACACGCTGCTGGTGTAGCCACCGCCTTTAAGTTGCGTAATGAGCCTCGCGTTGCTGTGGCTGTACTGGGTGACGGTGGTAGCTCTAAAGGGGATTTTTACGAAGCATTGAATCTTGCCGGCGTGTGGCAATTGCCGATGGTGATCGTCATTAACAATAATCAATGGGCAATCTCTGTGCCGCGAAAAAACCAATCACTTGCGCAAACCCTAGCACAAAAAGCGATTGCCGGCGGTGTGCAGGGCGAACAAGTTGACGGCAATGATGTGATTGCCATGCGCCATTGCATGAGCGAGGCCATTGAACGAGCACGCAATGGTGGCGGGCCAAGTGTCATCGAAGCATTGACTTATCGCATGAGTGATCATACCACAGCCGATGACGCCAGCCGTTATCGTGCTACCGAAGAAGTGCAACAACAACAAAAATACGATCCGATTAAACGTTTACATGATTATCTTATGCAGACCGGCAACTGGAATGAGAAAAAAGACCAGGCCCTGCACGCGGAATGTGCCGTCGACGTTGAAAAGGCGGTACAGGCTTATTTCGATACACCACCCGCGCCCCCCGAAAGCATGTTTGATTATCTTTACGAAACATTGCCGGATGCCTATCAGGCGCAGCGTGCGGAACTCATTCAGCAGGGGGTTAGTAACAAAGGGGCTAGTAACCAAGGTACTGGTAACAAAGGGGTTAGCAACGATGGCTGAGGAATATGAAATCACTTTGGTAGAAGCCGTCAACGTGGCGCTGGCGCGCGCACTAGAGTTGGACCCAAATGTCGTGGTGCTTGGTGAAGATGTGGGTTTCAACGGCGGAGTCTTCCGTGCCACCGATGGACTGCAACGGCGCTTTGGCGAGCAACGTGTCATGGACACCCCGCTAGCAGAAACACTCATCGCCGGAATGGCCATCGGCATGGCAACACAAGGCCTACGGCCCGTCAGTGAAATTCAGTTCATGGGTTTTATTTATCCCATTGTCGATCAAATAATAAGCCACGCCAGCCGCATGCGTAACCGCACTCGAGGTAGACTCACCTGCCCGCTGGTGATACGCGCGCCATTCGGTGGCGGTATTCATGCGCCAGAACATCATTCAGAAAGCACCGAAGCGCTGTTCGCGCATATGCCAGGCATACGTGTAGTGATACCTTCCTCACCCTTGCGTGCTTATGGCCTGTTGTTAGCTGCCATTCAAGATCCCGATCCAGTAATTTTTTTGGAACCCAAACGTATCTATCGTATGGTGAAACAGAAAGTGCTCGACGATGGCCAGCCTTTACCATTGGATGTTTGTTATCAATTGCGCGATGGTTCGGATGTCACTCTAGTGACCTGGGGGGCGATGACCCACGAAACCCTTCAAGCCGCCGAACAATTAAGTGAACAAGGCATTAGCGCCGCAGTGATTGATGTAGCAACCATCAAACCACTGGATATGCCGACGATACTCGACTCGGTGGCCAAAACCGGGCGCTGCGTCATCATTCACGAAGCGGTACGCACCTGTGGTGTTGGCGCCGAGATTGCCGCACAATTGGCTGAACATGGTCTAATGAGCCTATTTGCTCCCATTCAACGTGTCACGGGTTATGACACTGTTATGCCGATGTTCCGCTTAGAAAAACATTATATGCCATCGATCGCCCGCATTATTACCGCTGTAAAAAAGACAATGGAGGCCTCATGAGTATATTTAAACTACCTGACCTAGGTGAAGGTTTGCAGGAAGCAGAAATTGTTGAATGGCATGTCAAACAAGGCGATGAGGTCAAGGTCGATGACAAGCTGCTTGCCGTAGAAACCGCCAAAGCGATTGTTGATGTACCCAGCCCTCAGACCGGACGGATCAAAACACTTTTTGTCAAAGTTGGTGACATTCCACAAGTCGGCGATCCACTGGTGGAGTTCGAAAGTGCTACCTCTGAACTCAAAGTAGATTCCGGTACAGTGGTGGGGCAAATGGAATCCGGCAAAGGGTTCGTTAACGAAACCCCCGAAACTGTGAGCCAAGGCGGCAGTACTGGATTTAAGGTCACACCCGCGGTACGAGCCTTGGCGCATCGCCAGAATGTTGAGCTTAGCATGGTGACACCTACCGGCGTCAATGGTGTTATTACAGCGGCAGACATTGAACGTGTCGCTAAGATACTGAAAGCAGCTGGTCCACTTGAACCCTTACGTGGCGTACGCCGCGTCATGGCGCATATTATGACCCAAGCACACGCTGAGGTGGCCGATGTCACTATTTGTGATGACGCAGATATTAATGCCTGGATTGATGGCACTGATGTAACGATCCGTTTGATCCGTGCAATCATCGTGGCATGTAAAGTGGAACCATCGCTTAATGCCTGGTATGACAGTCATGCTAACGGACGTCGAGTGCTCGACACGATTGATCTCGGTATTGCCGTTGATACCAACGATGGCCTGTTTGTGCCGGTATTGCGCAATATTGGCCAGCGATCTAATGATGACATGCGTCAAGCGCTAAACAAAATGAAAGAGGATGTCAACGCTCGTAGCATTCCGCCAGAAGAAATGCGGGGTTATACTTTTACCTTGTCAAATTTCGGCACTTTTGGTGGCCGTTATGCTGACCCCATCGTGGTACCACCGACTGTCGCCATTCTCGGTGCGGGACGCATGCGTGATGAAGTCGTCTCGATTGATGGGCAAGCCGTTGTGCACCGCATCATGCCGCTATCTCTCACTGTCGATCACCGCGCTGTAACCGGTGGTGAGGCAACACGTTTTCTGACGGTGGTAATTGATGATCTGGCATTGCCGGATTAAACGGAAGCATTTTTTAGGAACGTGCACGAAATAATTTCCGGTTTTGGCGCTCTGATTTAGTTTCTCTTTGGACGTTCTGATTGACGACTGCATGGATGCAGGAGGTAGAGCATCGCAGGAGCAGCATGCCGAGAAAAAACGCAGCTCTAGCCGGGCTAAAGTGAGTATTTTTTGATTGAATAACGTTCACCAACAGTAGGCGCTTTTAGGCGAAGAGGAGCTGAAGCAGAGATGCAAAAACCGGAAATTATTTCGCGCACGTTCCTTATGACAATGCAAACTCACTCCGCTGGACAACGACTGAGAAACGCACTGAGTGCTGAACGTCCCTTGCAAATGGTTGGTGCAATCAACGCCTATAGTGCCATTCTCGCCGAACATGCCGGATTTCGTGCTCTGTATCTTTCCGGTGCCGGTGTCGCTAACGCCTCCTTTGGCCTGCCTGATCTGGGGTTCACAACACGCGACAATGTGGTTGAGGATATTCGGCGCATTACTGCGGCTACTACGCTACCGTTGCTGGTCGATGCCGATACGGGCTTTGATAATCCAGCGGAGACCGTCCAGCAATTCATAAAAGTTGGCGCTGCCGGTTTGCATCTTGAAGATCAAATTCCTGCTAAGCGTTGCGGCCATCGACCGGCTAAACGTCTGGTGTCTACTGCTGAGATGGTTGCACGCATTAAAAGCGCAGTTAAGCATCGCAGCGATCCTAATTTTGTCATCATGGCACGCACTGACGCATTGGCCGTTGAAGGCTTCGAAGCCGCTCTGACACGTATTCAAGCCTACCGGGAAGCGGGCGCAGACATGATCTTCCCCGAGGCAATAACGAGACTTGAGCAATACCGGAAAATTAGTGAAGCAATAGAGGCGCCGATCCTGGCCAACATCACTGAATTTGGTAATACACCCTTATTTAGTGTCACAGAGTTGGCAATGGCCGGGGTCGCCATTGCACTCTACCCCCTCACCGCCTTTCGCACTATGAACGCCGCCGCACAAGATGCATATACTATACTGCGTCGTGAGGGCAGCCAACAAAGTTTATTGGACAAAATGCAGACCCGCGAAGAATTATATCAACACTTAGATTATTACCGTTATGAGCGTGAGTTAAACGAAAAACTTGAAAGCCTAAAGCTGAGAAAAGGGTTGAATGATGAGCAAACAAGCGAATAAAGGATTGGCAGGTGTTATTGCCGGACGTACCGCCATTTCAACCGTTGAAGCTGCCGGCACTGGACTTTTTTATCGCGGATATAACATTACTGATCTTGCTACTTATGCGAGTTTTGAAGAGGTTGCTTATCTGCTTATTTATGGCGCACTGCCAGATGCAAAAACGCTTATCGATTATCGTAACAGACTAAAAGCCCTGCGTGAGCTTCCTGATATTTTAAAAGAACTCTTGGAACGTATCCCCGCCACAGCCAATCCCATGGATGTATTACGTACCGGGTGCTCCGCGCTCGGTTGCCTGGAGCCAGAAACTCAAACTAATCATGCCGCTAACATTGCCGACCGTATGATTGCGTGTTTTGCATCGATGCTGATGTATTGGTATCACTTTCATCATAGTGCGAAACGTATCGAAACCCAAACCGATGATGAGACAATCCCCAGTCACTTTCTGCAACTGCTGCTGGGCAAAACGGCGGATGAACAAGATCGCAAAACGTTAGATGTTTCGATGATTCTATATGCCGAACACGAGTTCAATGCTTCGACCTTCGCCGCCCGCTTAACCAGCTCAACCCTGTCGGATTTCTATTCCGCCATCACCACCGCAATCGGCACATTGCGCGGGCCCTTGCATGGCGGTGCTAATGAGGCGGCAATGAATTTGATCAGCGGATTTTCATCGGAGCACGACGCCGAGCTTGGAATTAAACGGTTGCTAGACGACAAAAAACTGGTCATGGGCTTTGGCCATCGCGTTTACCGTCATGGCGATCCACGCTCGTCAATCATGAAATCTCGTGCTAAACAGTTAGCCGATAAACGCGGTGAACAATTACTGTTTAAAATTTCTGAGCGCATTGAAGAAGTTATGATGCGGGAAAAAGGCCTGTTCCCCAATCTCGATTTCTACAGCGCCTCAGCCTACCACTTTTGTAAAATACCTACGGTATTTTTCACACCACTTTTTGTTATAGCACGCACCAGTGGCTGGGCCGCCCATATCATCGAACAACGTGGCGATAATCACTTGATCCGTCCAAACGCGGAATATATTGGGCCGGCGCCTCGCCCTTATCCAATAAAAGGCTAAAGGTTTATGCAAAACAACTTTATGCAAAACAACTTTACGCGAAACAACAATGCCTGCCCACCGTTTGACGAAATATTAGTGAAGATTGCCGATTACGTTTGTGATTATAACATTGAGAGTGACACGGCATTTGAAACGGCGCGATATTGTTTAATGGATGCCATGGGCTGTGCCATTCTTGCCCTAAATGATGATGAATGCCGCAAGCGACTTGGTCCGGTGGTTAGCAATGCGGTCTTGCCCAATGGAGTACGTATACCGGGCACAGACTTTAAGCTTGAGCCTGTTCATGCTGCATTTAACATTGGCACCATGATACGCTGGCTGGATTATAACGATACCTGGTTAGCCGCTGAATGGGGCCACCCGTCAGATAATCTTGGCGCCATCCTGGCCTGTGCCGATTATATAAACCGACAGCACAATTCAGAAACTCTGTGCATGCAAGATGTTTTGTACGCTATGATAAAGGCCTATGAGATACAGGGCGTGCTGGCGCTGGAAAACAGTTTTAACCAACTCGGTATCGATCATGTCATCCTGGTAAAAATTGCCTCCTGTGCAGTGACCACCGCATTACTCGGTGGCAATAAAAACGCGATCATCAATGGTCTCTCTAATGCCTGGCTCGATGGCGGCGCGCTACGCACCTATCGTCACGCACCTAACACCGGCTGGCGTAAATCCTGGGCAGCGGGTGATGCTACCTCACGGGCAGTACGTTTGGCGTTGATGGCCGTCAATGGTGAGACAGGTTATGCCAGTGCTTTAAGTGCCGCGCAATGGGGTTTCTATGATGTGTTATTCAAGGGAAAACCTTTTAAACTGGTACGTCCCTTTACCAGTTATGTCAT
>CALZHW010000002.1 GCA_945787125.1 uncultured Ectothiorhodospiraceae bacterium | reverse complement strand
TTGCTAATTGTTGAAATTGGATCAGATGGGAAGTGAAGTAATTATCTGCTGTAAAGCGGCGGCCGGGTTATCGGCTTGCGTTATCGGTCGACCGATCACTAAGTAAGATGAGCCATTGATGATTGCATCATGCGGCGTTACAACGCGCTGTTGATCATTGCTGGCCACGCCAACCGGCCGTATGCCTGGAGTGACTAGTAAAAAATCACTGGATATTTTTTGCCGCAACAAAATCGTTTCTCGAGCAGAGCAAACCACTCCTGCTAAACCACTTTCAAATGCTAACGATGCCAAACGTAAAACATTTTCATGCACGGAACCCGTTAAACCCAGTTGGTGAAGTTCTTGCTCATTATGACTGGTCAATAATGTGACTGCGATTAAATGGGGTGAATGTGCAGAGTCCTGCACGGCTTCAATAGCGGCACGCATCATGTTTGCACCGCCCAGTGCGTGCACGTTTAACATCCAGACACCCAGATTAGCAGCCGCTTTGCAGGCTTTACTGACAGTGGCAGGAATATCATGAAATTTCAAATCAAGAAATACCTGGAAACCTGAATCTTGAACTTGCTTAACGATGTCAGGACCGTACAAAGTAAACAGTTCTTTACCTATTTTCAGGCGGCATAATTCTGGGTCGAGCTGTTTTACAAGCGATAGCGCGTCCGTTTTATTATCAAAATCAAATGCAACAATTATTTTTGAACTAGACAACAGGGATTATCTCTTTAATACGAATTTGTTCTGTGGGGTTCAGGCGGATAGCGCGATCCACTTCGCCAATGCGGTGGCGGTAACTCGCTGGCAGATATGTTTTGTTGTTCAATTGCAGCATACCCAGTTGGTATGCTGCAATTGGAATAACAACTAATACAAGTCGTCAATAGACGATTTATTACTACTTCAGTGGTTGTGTTCTAAGAATAGAAATTTCTTTCTGATTAGAACGAAGATTACGGCGAAGTTTGGAAGTATTTAATTTCAAATTCATCAAAGGCATCATCATTGCTAAGCCACCAAATAATATACCAACAATTAGCGTTCCGCCCATTACCATAGCTAGCGGAACATCTTGGCTGCCGAAGTAATAATTTAATTGTACTGCATGCACGTTAAGCGTAGTAAAAACGACCGTCACAATCAGCAACGCCAATAAAAACAATAACCCTAATATTTTAAACATACGTCCTCCCAGCTCTTATTGTCATAGTATCCAAACCCCATAATCTACACTAGTGACCCGCAAAGGCCAAGTATTAGGAGCCGTTTTTAACGTGTTTTTACGCGAGAAGAGAAATCTACTCTTGCGTCAGGGATTTATTCACACGCTCCCGTAATTCTTTACCTGGCTTAAAATGTGGCACGTATTTACCCGACAACGGTACTGCATCACCAGTTTTTGGGTTTCTGCCCATTCTTGGTGGTCGAAAGTGTAGCGAAAAGCTACCAAAACCTCGGATTTCGATTCGACTACCGGTCGCTAAAGATTGCGTCATTTGTTCAAGAATTGTTTTTACTGCTAATTCTATGTCTTTGTATGCTAGTTGAGTTTGAGTTTTGGCTAATATATCCATTAACTCGGATTTGGTCAGTGTTTTTTCGTGCGTATTTCCTGTCTCCATAGAGCGGCCACCATCATTTTGCAAAGTTAGTCAGAATTGAATAAACTTGGTTTGATATTTTAGTTAGTGTTTTATATATCAAATGACGTGCCAGAAATGCACAGCGCCAACAAAAACAACCGTTAAATCATGAAGTTACTAATAATATACGGACACATGAATGATTACAAGTACTTTCATGTGCCCGCATATAGATAAGGCGGGGTTTGTTACGAGGTTTTGTTTTCCAATTGCTCTTTCAGCAAATCACCTAATGTTGTTGTTGCAGGGCCGGGTGCACCACGAGAATAGTCGTTAATTGCTTCAGCTTCGGCATCTGAATCTTTATTCTTAATCGAAAGACTGATGATGCGATTTTTGCGATCAACACCAATGAATTTCGCTTCGATTTCATCACCTTCTTTCAACACATTACGTGCATCTTCAACGCGATCGCGCGAGATTTCTGAGGCGCGGATGCTACCTTCAATACCTTCACCCAGATCAACCGTCGCACTTTTGGCGTCAACAGAGATGATTTTACCTTTAACGATGACACCCTTTTGATTGTCCGACAAAAAGTTGGAGAATGGGTCACGCTCTAGCTGCTTGATACCCAGAGAAATACGCTCTCTTTCTGGATCGATAACCAAAATAGTGGTTTCAACTTCATCGCCTTTTTTGTACTTGCGAATGGAGTCTTCGTTATCTTCGTTCCAGGAAATATCAGACAAGTGAACCAAGCCATCAATGCCGCCATCCAGACCGATGAATATTCCAAAATCAGTAATGGATTTGATTTTCCCGGCAATTTTGTCGCCCTTGTTATGCAATGCAGCAAACTCTTCCCAAGGATTCGAATCACACTGTTTGATACCCAACGAGATACGACGACGATCTTCGTCGATATCCAATACCATGACTTCTGCTTCGTCACCAAGTTGAACGACTTTGCTCGGGTGAATGTTTTTATTGGTCCAGTCCATTTCAGACACATGCACCAAACCTTCAACACCCTCTTCGATCTCAACAAAACAGCCGTAATCCGCAATGTTAGTGACTTTACCTTGCAAACGTGTTCCAACAGGGTAACGTCTCGCGATATCAACCCATGGATCTTCGCCAAGTTGCTTGAGACCAAGAGAAACGCGGTTCTTTTCTTTGTCAAATTTTAGTACGCGGACTTCAATTTCATCACCAACATTGACTATCTCGCTCGGGTGTTTAACGCGCTTCCATGCCATATCGGTAATGTGAAGCAAACCATCAACACCACCTAGATCAACGAATGCACCATAGTCAGTTAGGTTTTTGATAATACCTTTAACGACTTGACCTTCTTCAAGATTGCTTAACAAGGAGTCGCGTTCAACGTTATTTTCCAGTTCGACCACAGCACGGCGCGAAACCACGACATTGTTGCGGCGACGATCAATTTTAATAACTTTGAATTCTAATTCTTTACCTTCTAAATAGGTAGTATCTCGCACTGGGCGTAAATCAACCAACGATCCCGGTAAGAAGGCGCGGACTTCGTTAATTTCAACCGTAAAACCACCTTTAACTTTATCAGTGATAATACCGGTTATGGTCGCATTTGCTTCATGAGCTTTTTCCAGATCCACCCAAGACTGGGCGCGCTTAGCTTTTTCACGCGATAAGCGTGTTTCGCCATATCCGTCTTCTACCGAGTCCAGGGCTACGGTAACTTCATCACCGACGCTGACTTCTAAGTCACCCTTTTCATCATAGAACTGTTCAATTGGAATGATGCCTTCAGATTTCAAACCAGCATGTACGGTTACGAAACCATTATCAATACTCACCACTTCGCCAGTCAGGATAGCACCCGGTTGTAAACTATCACTTTTCAGACTTTGCTCAAACAGCTCTGCGAAACTTTCACCCATGAAATAAATAACCTCAAAAAATGTTGTCAGAAACCTGTATTACCACTACTATGTTTTAGGTTTCCTACGTTTTATAAACCCTGTACAATTTAACAAAAAACAATAAAAGGCCAATTCAAGTCTATGAATTAGCCTATGTTTTCCAACTGTCGGAATCTCTGTTTAGCCAATTTTAGCACGTGATTTTCAACGTCATTAACGCTCATTTCAGAGGTATCAACAATGACTGCGTCGTCGGCAGGAACTAACGGCGCAACGACTCTGTTCCTGTCTCTATCATCACGTGCCTGTATATCGGTCAAAATCGCGCTAAGGGTAGCACCAATACCCTTGCTCTTCAACTGTTTATATCGCCGCTCTGCGCGAATATCTGCACTAGCGGTTAAAAACACCTTTAATCCAGCGTCAGGAAATACCACTGTCCCCATGTCGCGGCCATCAGCGATCAATCCCGGCGGGACTTGAAAGGCGCGTTGCCGTTCCAGCAATGCCGATCTGACGGAATCATATTGTGCAACCTGGGAGGCGGCGCTGGCACAACTTTCGGTGCGTAATTGATCAGAAACATCCTGGTCCTCTAATAGAATAATCCATTCTTCGCCCTGCTCGCCATCACGCACCGCGAACTGTGCATCCAAATTCCGAGCCAGTTCAGTAATACGGGCAACGTCTGTCATCTCCACTGAATGATTCATCACTGACAAACCGACCAATCGATACAAGGCACCACTGTCGAGAAATTCCCATTTGAACTTCCATGCAAGCCGTTGTCCGACAGTACCTTTGCCGGATCCTCCCGGCCCATCAATGGTGATTACTGGCGGCATCGATTTTGATGAGTTAACTGTCATGATTGCGTTTCCGCAGCAATCGATAAACCCGCTTTAGCAGCCATCTCAATAAAACCTGGAAAAGATGTCGCAACATTGGCGCAATCTTCAATAATTATTTCACCTTCAGCACGTAAACCCGCCATGGCAAACGCCATTGCAATGCGATGATCGTCATGTGAGTGCACGGTGCCCGACGTTAACTGACCGCCCTGAATGATAATGCCGTCTTCAGTGGGTTTAGCATCAATGCCTAGTGTTAGTAAACCATCAACCATCACCTGAATGCGATCACTTTCTTTAACGCGCAATTCTTTTGCGCCAGTCAAAACAGTTTGCCCTTCGGCACATGCCGCCGCGACAAATAACACCGGAAATTCATCAATGGCGAGCGGTACTAAATGCGCTGGAATATTTATACCTTTCAATTCCGCGGAACGAACCAGAATATCTGCTACCACTTCGCCACCGCGCTGATATTCTTTAACGATGGTGATATCGCCATTCATTAATTTTAGAATATCAATCACGCCAGTACGCGTGGGATTAATGCCTACATTTTTCAATAACAGCGCTGAGTCTTTAGCGATACTCGCGCCCACCATGAAAAATGCAGCAGAGGAAATATCGCCAGGAACATGTAACTCGCAAGCCTTCAAACGATGACCGCCTTCGAGGCTAACTTTGTTAGCATCCACCTCAACCGGATATTGAAATGCCTGTAACATACGTTCAGTATGGTCACGTGTTATACCGGGTTCGGTAATGGTCGTTTTACCTTGCGCATACATGCCGGCCAATAATAAACAGGATTTTACCTGCGCACTTGCAATCGGCATATCGTATTGAATAGCGTGTAATGTATTGCCTCCGTGGATACGCAATGGGGCTTTACCATCTGCCGTGTCAATCTTAGCACCCATACGAGCCAACGGATCAGTAACACGTTTCATGGGTCGACCAGATAATGATTTATCACCCGTGAGCGTGACATCAAAATCCTGACCACTTAACAAACCCGACATCAAACGCATGGAAGTACCGGAATTGCCCAAATAAATATCTGCCGCAGGTTTTTGCAGACCCTGCATGCCTACTCCGTGAATGCTTACTTCGCCATTAATTGGGCCTTCGATCTTAACGCCCATAGCTTTAAACGCATTGAGTGTTGCAATGGCATCATCGCCCTCGAGAAAACCACTGACTTTAGTGATGCCATCAGCCAGCGAACCCAACATAATACTGCGATGGGAAATGGATTTATCGCCAGGCACGGTAATATCACCCGTGAATTTTCCACCGGGCTGCACTTTATAATTGATTATTTTATTAGACATTAAAACTACTCTTCAAAAACTTTATTGAATAACATGTTCATCGCGCGCATCACGCGCATGACTAAACAGGCTCAGAATTTTATCGGCATCACCGGTTTGAATTGCTGCTTCTAAAACTTTCAGCTGCTTTTCATAAATTTGCATCAATTCGAGAATCGCTTCTTTATTCTCAATACAGATGTCACGCCACATGGTGGGATCACTGGATGCAATCCGGGTAAAGTCGCGAAACCCACCTGCGGCAAAACGAAATATTTCATTGTGTTCATTCATTTGCGCCAACGTATTGACCAGAGAAAACGCTAATACATGGGGTAAATGACTGGTCGCTGCCAACACATGGTCATGGTGCTCTGGCGACATCTCCACAACTTCAGCACCAATGGCTTGCCACATTGCCCGCACTTTATCAATGGCTTCACGATTGGTCTCCGGCAGCGGTGTTAAAATGATGCAGCGTTGAGCAAACAAGTTATCAATTGAGGCGTCTACACCTGATTTTTCCGTGCCGGCGATGGGATGCCCCGGAACAAATGTCGGCGGCAGATAACCAAAGACTGCTTTTGCTGCGTTAATCACCGATTGCTTTGAGCTACCCACATCGGTAATAACTGTATTTTCGCTTAAATTATCTTTCAATTCATCGAGTATGGCTTTATATGCACCAACCGGAGTTGATAATAAAATCAATTCACTACCTTGCACCGCGCGTTTTATATCAGTCGAATAACTATCAATCACGCCTAACGCGAGCGCTTTTTTTAATTCTTTTTCATTGCGTGAATAACCCACTATCGTTGCACATTGATGGTGCTTTTTAAGGCTGCGCGCTACCGACCCGCCGATCAGACCAACACCGACGATAGTCATTTGCTGAAACAATGGCTTATTTTTCATTTAATGCCTCTGGTAATACCTTTGGCAATACCTCTGATAATGCCTCCTGCAGCGCGCGAATAAATTTTTCGTTTTGGCTTTTTAAGCCAATTGAAACGCGTAAATGATTCGGCATTTTATAAGGCCCAACCGGTCGCACAATAATGCTACGGCGCAGTAATGCTTCATAAACATCATTGCCATTACGCCCCACATCAAACGAAATAAAGTTTCCTGCGGAAGGAATATAGTCCAGCCCCATGCGAATAAATTCGGTCTCTAATTGCTGCATGCCATCGCTGTTTACTTGTACCGACTGCCGAACAAAGTCGTTATCCTGCAACGCGGCTTCTGCAGCGGCCAAAGCAAATGAATTGCCGTTAAATGGCTGGCGCACACGATTTAGCAAGTTAGTTACCGCAGGGCTTGCCAAACCGTAACCAATGCGTAAACCCGCCAGGCCATAGGCTTTAGAAAATGTTCGAGTAATGATTAGATTCGGATATTGAGTTAAATATTTTTCCGCACTGGCATATTCTGCTTTGGCGATATATTCATGATACGCCTCATCGATTACAACAGTAATATTTTCTGGCAACTGGTTTAAAAAACGCTGGATATCATTATCTACCAACCAGGTCCCTGTGGGGTTATTCGGATTGGCAATGAAAATTATTTTTGTTTTTTCAGTAATGGCATGCAGCATGGCATCCAGATCATGCCCCCAGTTTTTGGCCGGAACGATATTATGCCGGGCGCCTATTGCCTGAGTAAGAATCGGATAAACCGCAAACGCATAAGCGGAATACATAATCTCACAGGAGGCATCAGCAAAGCAGCGCACAACTATCTCCAGCACATCATTGGAACCATTGCCGATAGTAATTTGCTCAAGCTCAACATTGTGTCGCTGGGCGAGCGCTTTTTTAAGGGAATACGCATTGCCGTCGGGATACAAATGCCCTTCCGGTATCGCTGCGCTAATCGCCTGTTTGGCTTTCAGGCTCATGCCCAAGGGATTTTCATTGGATGCAAGCTTAACGATGTTTGTCACACCATATTCACGCTCAAGTTCTGCTATGGGTTTACCGGGCGCGTAAGGCGTAAGTGCCTGGACACCGGGAAGCGCCAATGAATAAGGTAATGTTTCAACAGATTTTGGCATTATTTCATGACTGCCCTATTTCATCATTGCTCTAGGATAAGAGCCCAAACATTTAAACATTAACGCTTCGGCTTTAACTGCACTCAATGCCAGCTGCACATTCTTGTCGTCGAAGTGGCCTTCGATATCGACGAAAAAAACATATTCCCAGATTCCACGACGTGAAGGCCGCGACTCAACTCGCGTCATATTCACAGCAAAACGTCGAAATGGCTCCAACAAACTATACAAAGCACCGGGGTCGTTTTGCGCAACCAACAAAATTGAAGTTTTATCGTTACCGGTAGGCTCGGTTTTTTGGCGACTAATAACCAGGAAGCGAGTGGTATTTTCCGGATCATCTTCTATATTTTTTACTAACGACTGCAGATGATAAATCTCACCGGCAGTTTCACCGGCGATGGCGGCTGAATTATTTTCCGCAGCGGCAAGTTTGGCGGCTTCAGCATTTGAATTTACCGCAATTCTTTCAACACCTAACATATGTGAATTTAACCATTCACGGCATTGAGCAAAACTTTGCTGATGTGAATAGATACGCTGTATATTGGCCATATTCGATAAACGAGAAAGCAAATGATGCTGAATGCGCAATGATACTTCACCACAAATGATGGATGGCGAAGTGATGAACATATCCATGGTTTGGTTTACCATGCCCTCGGTAGAATTCTCGACGGGCACAACGCCGTAATCTGCATTTCCGGCTTCTACTTCGCGAAACACTTCGTCTATGGCGGCGCAAGGCAAGGTACTAACGGAATGACCAAACTGTTTCAACGCGGCTGATTGGGTATAAGTGCCTTCAGGGCCTAAGTAGGCAACTTTTAATGGCTGCTCCAGAGCCAGGCAAGCAGACATAATTTCGCGAAATAAACGCGCTATTTCGTCATCGCTTAATAAACTTTTGTTTCGATCTCTTACCTTTTGTAAAACCTGTGCTTCTCGCTCAGGACGATAAAAATTAGTATCACCGGCGGCTTGTTTGACTTTAGCGACCTCAACAGCACATTCAGCACGTTTGCTAATGAGTGCCTGGATTTCCTGATCAATAGCATCAATTTGATTACGCAGTGATAATAAAGGATCGTTTTTATTCATGGCAATTAAAGTACCCTCACCCGCAAAACACCATCAATGGAAGTCATTGAAGTAAGCACAACATCATCCACCTCACCTTCAATGTCGATTAACGTGTAAGCAATATCGCCTTTAGATTTATTCAACAGATCAACAATATTGATTTTAGCATCCGCCAGCTTAGTGGTTATTTGGCCGACCATATTCGGTACATTTTTATTCACAATGACTAAGCGCTGCCCTTGACCTCGTGGCATTATGGCTTCGGGGAAATTGACAGAGTTGCGAATATTGCCACTCTCCAGAAAATCCCGCATTTGATCCGCGACCATAATCGCGCAGTTGTCTTCGGCTTCACTGGTTGAAGCACCAAGATGCGGTAAGTTTACAACCTTCGGATGACGGAGTGTGGTATTGCTGGGAAAGTCAGTAATATAAGCGTTAACCTTACCCTGGTCCAATGCTGCAATCATGGCAGCATCATCCACGATGCCATCACGCGCAAAATTCAATATGCTGACGCCATTTTTCACGATTTTTAAGCGCTCGGCGTTGATCATATTGCGTGTTGCATCCATCAATGGCACATGAAACGTAACGAAGTCTACCTTTGATAACAGATCATCAACGCTTGCTGCCTTATCGACGGTGGATGACAATTGCCAGGCACCTTCAACCGTGATTCCTGGGTCAAAGCCAATCACTTTCATTCCTAAGGCTTCTGCAGCGTTAGCGACTTGACGCCCAATCGCACCTAAACCTATCACGCCCAAAGTTCGGCCAATCAGCTCAAAACCCGCGAACTGCTTCTTGCCTTGCTCCACCAGTTTTCCAAGCTCGACGTCGCTGCCTTGCAACGTGCGAGTATACTGCCAGGCCTGACAAATATTTCGCGATGCCAACAACATTCCGGCAACCACTAACTCTTTCACTGCGTTAGCATTCGCACCGGGCGCATTGAATACCGGAATGCCCGCTTGATTCATTTTCTCCAACGGAATATTGTTAACCCCGGCACCAGCGCGTGCAACACACTGCAAGCTTGCGGGAATTTCCATATCATGCATGTTAAAAGAACGTAACATGATTGCATCAGGGTGTGGAATTTCAGAGGCGATTTCATATTTGTCACGCGCTAAACGCTCCAGACCCGCCACCGAAATATTATTAAGCGTTAAGACTTTGTACATGCGTTTGCCTCGGATTAGCCGTTACGTTTTTCGAAGTCAGCCATGAAACGTACCAAGGCATCCACCCCGGCTTCTGGCATTGCATTATAAATACTTGCGCGCATTCCACCCACCGAACGATGTCCTTTTAAGGTAGTTAAACCCAGCGCTTTTGCTTCACTGAGAAATAGACTATCAAGCTCGGCATCCGCCAGGGTAAAAGGTATATTCATCCAGGAGCGAGAGTTAACCGCCACCGGGTTTTGATAAAAACTTGAATTATCAATGGCAGAATAAAGCTTGCCTGCTTTGCGTTGATTAATCTCCGCCATCGCAACAAGCCCACCTTGCGCTTTAATCCACTGAAAGACTAAACTAGCGAGATACCAAGCATAGGTCGGCGGTGTGTTGTACATGGAATCATTATCAGCATGCGTTTTGTAGTTAAACATAGCAGGGGTTGATGCTTTTGCGTGCCCCAATAAATCATCACGTATGATAACCACGGTTAACCCGGCTGGGCCGATATTTTTTTGCGCACCGGCATAAATTACACCGAATTTTGAAACATCAATCGGGCGAGACAATATTGTCGATGACATATCCGCTACCAAAGGAACTTGGCCTGCTTCAGGAATGGTTTGAAACTCTACCCCGGCAATGGTTTCGTTGGGCGTATAATGCAGATAAGCCGCAGCAGAATTCAACTGAATTTCACTTACATCAGGCACGCGCATGAAGTTATCGGCTTCGGTCGTTGCTGCAATATTCGGCGTGCAAAAACGCTTTGCTTCAGCGATCGCTTTTTTTGACCAGGCACCCGTATTAATGTAATCCGCCGAGGTTTTATCGCCCAATAAATTCAATGGCACCATCGCAAATTGACTGCTGGCACCGCCTTGTAAAAACAAGACTTTATAATTATCCGGTATTGCCATTAACTCGCGCAGATCGCTTTCCGCTTGTCCGGCAATGGAAATAAATTCTTTACTGCGATGACTCATTTCCATCACCGACATACCACTGCCCTGCCAATCCAGCATTTCTTCTCGCGCTTGGTTTAACACTGCTTCGGGAACCATCGCTGGCCCTGCACTAAAATTAAAAACACGTGCCATTAAATCACTCCAGGTTAGAATTGGGTGTCTCAATCCAGGAATCTTTCACACACCCACTATTTAACTCAAGTTTCGGAATTCAACGTTGCCAAAGTGACACTTTCCAGCATCCGTAGCGGCAAAACCTTACCGAGAGACGCCGTGAATACGTCCATGTAGGCTTGACGGCAGCATCCATGCTGCCAACACTCTCGATAAGGTTTTGCCGCTACGAGCGCTGATTACCGGAAATAGTTTAAACTCCGAAACTTGAGTATTTAACAGTTACGTTTCCGTATTATCGTTGTTATCAGCATTGTCATTTGTGCCAGTGTCGGTATTGGTGTCGATATCGCCGTTATCACTGCCGTCAGCTGACTCTGACTCTGCGCCATTATCTTCTTTTTCGTCACCGTCAATTTCACAGATGCGGTCAATGCTTTGTAATTTTTCGTCGCCGCCCAGGTTGATTAATCGTACCCCTTGGGTATTTCTGCCTACTATCGAAATTTGATCAACACTGGTTCGCACCAGAGTCCCTGCATTGCTAATTAACATGATGTCATCTTCCGGACGAACCAATACAGCACCAACCACCTCACCGTTACGACCAGCGGTTTGAATAGAAATTACACCTTGTCCGCCACGACCTTTGGTCGGATATTCGCTCAATTCAGTACGTTTACCGTAACCGTTTTCAGTCGCGGTTAATACGGTGCCTTCGTCAGAGATGATCAACGCAATGACTCGTTGCGATTCATTCAGTCTAATACCTCGAACACCGGCGGCTGTTCTGCCAACCGAACGCACAGTGGACTCATTAAAACGTGTCACTTTACCGGCACTGGAGAAAAGTAATATATCGCTTTTGCCATTTGTAATATCCACACCGACTAATTGATCATCTTCACGAAGATCTATCGCGATGATGCCATTGGCTCGCGGTCGAGAAAATTCTTTCAATGGGGTTTTCTTGACAGTACCGTTTGAGGTTGCCATAAAGACAAAGTTATCATCCGTGTATTCACGGATTGGCAAGACAGCATTAATGCGCTCGCCCTCTTCCAGCGGCAACAAATTTACAATCGGTTTGCCGCGCGCTGTGCGCGATGCAATCGGCACTTGATACACTTTCATCCAATAGATCTTGCCGCGACTGGAAAAACATAACATGGTGTCATGCGCATTCGCGGTAAACATTTTATCGATGAAATCTTCACTTTTAGTGCTGGCGGCAGCTTTGCCTCGACCACCACGACGCTGAGATTCGTAGGCATCAAGTGGCTGGGTTTTGACATAACCTTCGTGTGAAAGTGTGACCACCATCGGTTCATCTTCGATCAGGTCTTCCAGACATAAATCTTGATGATTGGTAATTATTTCAGTTCTACGCTCATCACCATAAGTTTCCTTGATGGTGCTGAGTTCGTCACGAATGACTTGCATTAAGCGCTCAGGGTTTAGCAAAATATCCAAAAGATCTTCGATTATTACTAGCAGTTCTTTATATTCTGCATGAATTTTCTCTTTCTCCAGGCCGGTCAAGCGATTCAAGCGCATATCGAGAATCGCCTGGGCTTGCGCCGGAGATAAACGATATCCACCGTCGATCAGGCCGTAATTAGCACTCAAGTCCTCCGGACGGGATAAATCATCACCGGCACGCTCCAGCATATCCATCACTATGCCGGGCGCCCAACCCTGTGCCATTAAAGCAACCTTGGCATCTGCAGCAGTTGGCGAGGCTTTGATGGTGGCAATAATAGGATCTATATTCGCCAGAGCAACTGCCAGGCCTTCCAGCACGTGAGTACGCTCGCGCGCTTTGCGGATTTCAAAAATAGTACGTCGAGTAACAACTTCGCGACGGTGACGAATGAAAGCTTCCAGGATGGATTTCAAATTCATCAAAATAGGTTGACCACCGGACAACGCCACCAAGTTTATGCCAAATACGTTTTGCATCTGGGTCAATTGATACAAATTATTCAGCATGACATCGTAAGATTCACCCCGGCGCAATTCAATCACCATGCGCATACCATCTTTATCTGACTCATCGCGTAATTCAGTGATGCCATCGATCTTTTTATCTTTAACCAGCTCAGCGATTTTTTCCAGCAGACGCGCTTTGTTAACCTGGTAAGGCAATTCGGTGACAATGATTTTTTCTTTGCCGTTGGCTTCTGTTTCAAGATGAGAACGGGAGCGCACATAGATGCGGCCCTTACCCGTTTTGTAAGCTTCTAAAATTCCTCGCGCACCATTAATAATACCAGCGGTGGGGAAATCAGGCCCTGGAATGTGTTCCATCAAACCGGCAAGATCAATCTCAGGATTGTCGATCATCGCTAAACAGGCGCTGACCACTTCAGTTATATTATGCGGCGGAATATTGGTCGCAATACCAACAGCGATGCCTGATGAGCCATTGATTAATAAGTTGGGTGTTTTCGCCGGTAAAACTGACGGCTCGCGCTCAGACTCATCGTAATTGAGCGTAAAATCTACGGTATCTTTATCAAGATCAGCGAGCAATTCGTGTGCAATCTTGTCCATCCGCACTTCGGTATAACGCATTGCAGCGGGCGAATCGCCGTCCACTGAACCAAAATTTCCTTGCCCGTCAATCAACACATAACGCATTGAAAACGGCTGCGCCATACGAACGATCGCGTCATAAACAGCGGTATCGCCATGCGGGTGATATTTACCGATAACGTCACCAACCACACGGGCAGATTTTTTGTAGGGCTTGTTGAAGTCATTGCCCAACTCATGCATAGCATATAAAACCCGGCGGTGCACCGGTTTCAATCCATCTCTTACATCAGGTAACGCACGTCCAACAATAACCCGCATGGCATATTCCATGTAGGACTGACGCATTTCATCTTCAATGTTTACAGGCTGTATTTCTTTGGCAAATGTTTCCATAGATTTCAATTAGTTCCAAAAACCACTAGCGATGATAAATAAGCGCGGAAGTATACCATTATATATACGTGACTGCACTAAGCTGCAGGCTAAAACTCGTTGTAAATGGCATTCCAATGGTTAAGATGCTTAACTGATGCGCCAGCCAGCACCGACGGTTATTATTGCAACACAAGGAAAGCCGATAGCGAGCCAATAACATGACTGCTGGGTTTTTAATTCAACTCATTAATACACGCATTTTTTCTTTATCTGGCTGATGAATCACGCCCTTTTCTGTGACAATCACGTCTACCAATGCCGCCGGGGTGACATCAAACGCAGGATTCCAGGCCGAGGTATTTTCCGCCGCGATACGCTGCCCTGCAAGACTCAGCACTTCGGATGGATTACGCTGTTCAATAGGAATTTCATCACCGGAGCTGATTGCCATATCGATAGTTGATGTGGGCGCAACAACCATGAACTTGACCTTATGAAATTTCGCTAACACCGCCAGCGAGTATGTACCAATTTTATTCGCCACGTCACCATTTGCTGCAATTCTATCCGAACCGACAATGACCCACTGTATTTTGCCTTGCTGCATCAAATAGCCAGCAACGCTGTCAGACTGCAAAGTCACCGGAATATCATCGTGCATAAGCTCCCAGGCGGTTAGACGCGCACCCTGCAGCCACGGCCGAGTCTCATCCGCATAAACCTGTTGGATTTTACCTTGTTGATATCCACTGCGAATCACGCCCAAGGCGGTACCATAACCCCCCGTCGCCAATGCACCCGCATTGCAATGCGTTAATACCGCATTATTGCCCTGCAGAACGCTCGCACCGGCATCACCCATGATTTTATTGTTACTGATATCATTTTCAAGAATGTTTAATGCAGCTTGCAACAAGAGCGGCTCAGGATTTGATTCACATTGATTAATAATATGCTGCATATGATCCAGCGCCCAAAAAAGATTGACTGCCGTAGGGCGTGAAGCACGCAAATAAGCCAGGTCATCAACAATTGATTTTTTCCAATTATCTGCATCATGGGCATAATGCATTCGTGCCGCCAACACCACGCCAAATGCTGCAGTGATGCCTATCGCCGGGGCGCCCCGCACCACCATGTCAGTAATAGCATCAGCAACACTTTTTGCATCTTTATAGGCTATGTAAGCATACTCACTCGGCAAAATGCGCTGATCCAGCAACATTAACTGATTGCTTTCCCATTTCACGGGTCGTATGCGATCAAATTTTGATTTGGTCATTAATCACTCTCTTGTCAACGCAAAAAATCTATTATATCGCAGAGCGACAAGCATACGGAATCCCCATGGTTTGTATATCGCTTTAACATTCTGATAAAATAGTGAGTAGATTAAAGATTAATCTCTCTAAATATTCAAAACGAAACTATTCAAAACGAAACCACGGACACCCAAAGGACACCCAAATGCAAATCGAAAAACACAAAGTCGTCTCCATTGATTACACACTCAAAGATGACAAAGGCAACATCATAGACAGCTCCGAAGGCAACGAACCCTTAGCGTACCTACATGGCATGGGTAACATTGTTCCTGGCTTAGAAAATGAGCTGACGGGTAAAAAAATCGGTGACGCTATTGAAATACGTATCGAACCACAAGATGGCTATGGTGAACGCAATGACGCACTCTTGGAAGTTGTGCCCAAGGAAATGTTCCAAGGCGCCGAGGCTATCGAGACAGGTATGCAATTTCAAGCCGCTGACGAACAAGGCAATATGCAAGTTATCACCGTAGCACAGGTAGAAGGTGATAACGTCACCGTCGACAGCAACCACCCTTTAGCAGGCGTACATTTAAATTTTGATGTAACCGTGCTTGAAGTGCGTGATGCAACTGCGGAAGAAATCGAACACGGCCATGCACATGGTGCTGGCGGACATCACCATTAACTATATTGCTGTCCATTTATTAAAGAGGCGCTTTAATTAGCGCCTTTTTAATGGCTTTGCCACGACGATCGCTGATTACGAGAAAAAGTTTGCACCCCGAAACTTAAGTAATATTTACTAGAGGAATGAGAATGAGCTTAGTGCTTGAAAAACCAAATTTATCCAACGGTAAAGTATTTCTTATTGGATTGCCCACTGAGCTGGGTTGCATTTTTATCGGCCTAATTTTATCAAGCTATCACTGGACGTTATTTTTTATTCCGCCGATAGTTGGCGCAGCAATGTTTTACTTCGCATTTAAATATCTATACGCCATAGAGTTTTCAACGAAAGGTAGTGTTAAACCGTTATTTTACGGTAAAGTAATATTGATCCAAGTTGTGTTTATAACCTGCATCCTCTTACTTATACTCCCATAGAATATAACTATCATGTGATTAAATATGGACATGCTTATTACATTGGTTATTGAGTTTTCGCAATTAGTAGGCCGGCGTATCACACGCATTATTCACTTAGTTGATATTAACAAAGAGATGGAGATAGCAATAGGATTGATCTTTACTCTAGCTTCTCTCTGGACTATAGCCTTCTTATTATTTTATTTACTGCCAGATGCTAGCCCATAAGTGCGACAGTTCAAATTATGGGCTCGCAATTGAAGTAAAAATCCACACTCTAAAAACGTGGATTTTCACTATACTATCTTCGAATAGCGAATAAATTGGCTCTTGACATACTGACTAGCACCTAAAACGTAAACTCATGTGACCCGGTCGACACCCTCTACATTGTCGGATTTTTTTACAAATTGCCCACCAAATAATTACTCTAAAATTAAAATATTCCTTGACTTACTGATAAAAAAAGAAAATAAAATTATGGCGCAAATTTTGTCTAACTGGTCGCGAGTAGATAGCTCTGAACGCCAATCATGTTTCTTAAATCTATATTAATAAATGGAATAAATTTGGGCAGACACTAAATACTCACAAATTTTGAATAAAAACATATATTTTACAGGAGTATTTCAAGTGAAAAAACACATATTAGGTATTTCAATGCTTGCAGCAATAGGGATTGCAGGTAATGCCAATGCCCTTGTAATCGATGATTTTAATGGTGGCGATCAGAGTGTGACTGTTCCAGCTGCCGATGACACCGTTGCCTACGCAGGCGCATTAGGAGGATCTCGTACAATTGGCATGACATCTCCTGGCCCGCTTAGCGCCTCAGCTGTGTTATAGCAGGTTTCTTCGGCCACAGTTCGGGCCCACAGACACCAGCAATCAGCACAATCACTTGGGGCGGCGGTCTTGGTGGTATTGATTTCGTCGAAGGTTTAATAGACAACACTTTTAGTTTTGAAATTCTCGGCATCGATCAAGGTAATGTCGATCTAATTTTATTTGTGGAAGATACCTTCGGCGGTTCTGACAGCTTTATTTTTTCCAGTGCAGCCGTCGGCACGCAAACTGTAGCTTTCTCTAATTTTGCTAGTGTAAATTTCAGCTCTATTGACTTGCTGTCATTGACCATTGACGGTGGTCCAGCATCTGATTTGACGCTGGATCTTCTCGCAACTACTGGTAATACGCCACCAACCGTTACGGTACCAGAACCCGGTGCATTAATGCTGTTTGGCGTCGGTTTACTTGGCATGCTGGGTTTACGTCGTCGTAAAACCAACAATAGCTAAGATATACCTTCTAACTCAGTCCTCCTTATATAGAGGGAGGACTGAATTTGACCGAAATACTCCGCAACTTCCATGATCAATGCAGTTCACTATGAAACCGCAATTGCATGGTCAGTTATGCCTGATCAACCCAGTGACGGGGTAGATCAGGCATAACTGACATCTTGTTGCCAATTAACAATTAGATATATTTTGGGGCGAAAAATCATGAGCAAAATGTTTTTTCAGTCGAATAATGCATCGAATATATCCGCAGTTAATATTAATAGCACTTCTGCTCGGACTCAGCCCGGCAGCAATTAGCGCAACTCTCGACTCTTTTACCACCGGCCAACCAGGACGGTCAATCTGAAAGACAGTCAAAATTCAGTAATCGCCAGCACAACCACCGATGCCAATGGCTTTTATGAGTTCATGGGTTTATGTGCCAATGACTACATCGTAGAAGTGGATGTATCAACACTGCCTGCGGATTATGTTGCTAGCCCCGTGCTTCAAGGATCTGACCCAGCGGTTGACAGTAATGAAAACAGCACTGCTGTTGCTCTGGTAACAGATAGCTCTGAAAATCTAAGCATTGATTTTGGTTACAACTCGCCTTGTGCCGGCCATATCGGTAATTATGTTTGGTTGGATGAAAACGAGAACGGGATCCAGGACTTGATTGAAATGGGCATCTCTAATGTTAAGGTTATTCTAAGGGATAGCCAAAATGTCGAAGTTGCTACAGCGATGACAAATTCAAGCGGATTTTATGAGTTCGTCGGTCTTTGTGCAGGTGAGTATAGTATTGAAGTGGATCCTAATTCACTACTGGCCGGCGTTATTCCAACAGCGAGTATGGTTGGATTGGATGGCTCAGTCGATAGTAACAATAGCCCATTTGACGTCACGCTACCCAATGATTTTAGTAGTGATGTAACGATTGACTTTGGTTACTTTGAAAAAATGATCCCTGGTGATACCTGCAAGGACTGTGATGGCAAAGTCACCAAACTGACGCTGAAATATAATGGCAGCCAGGCGGCGCATGTGGTCGTTGAACAGAAAAAAGACGGCGTGGTATTTGATGCAATGGTTCAACCCGGCGAGCACTTCACTTTCTCTGGAACGGACAAAAAGGCAACCTTAGGCACTGAAATCAGCATTAGTGTAAACGGCAGTGTCAATGCAAGGATTCATACCAGCTGTTCCGTAGCTGTTGGTCCTGGGTTGGTTGCCGGTGATTTTGAAGTCATTGAAGGTTATAGCCGTAACGGTGGGTTTATGTGTCCCATTGATATGATGCCACCTTCTTCTGGCGGCAGTTGTAACAAGGACGGGCGTCACGGCAGCCATAGTAGCTCTGACAAGTGCGACAAGGATAATAGATCCGGTGATCATAGTCATGATCATGACTATGACAAAGATGGCAAGTCTGATAACCATACATAAGGATGGAAAATAAGGCTTATTATACTTACTATATTTATTGAAATGGTACATCAAAGGACGACGATGTGGAAGAAGTTGCCATTTTGATGATTTAGTTTGAAGCCTAATCTTAGCAAAGGCCCTCCATTTGGAGGGCCTTTTTTTAGTCCGTAACAAAGATTAAAACCTATAGGCAGTCAGATTTACCTATAACAAGAGTTTAGAATTTTTGACACATAAGTTGCACACAGATTTAGTTTCTATTTGGACTTACTGAGTGAGGACTGCATGAATGCAGGAAATTCCAGCCCATGGATAGGCGAAGGTACGAAGCCATGGATGGATAAAGGTAGAACAATGCACTTGACCATTACACCCTTAGGTAGAATAACGCACTAGGGCAGGACGCCCGTAGGTAGAATAACGCAGGAGCAGTTATCGAGGAGCAATTGTCGAGAACAACGTACTAAAGCAGGACACCCCTAAGTGCAAATACCATTTAGTCGAAGAGGAGTCTAAACTAGGATGCAAGATGTGTAGATTTACTTGACCACTACAATTCCCGAGATAATATCGCAAACCCTCCCCTCCTTTTTAATTGAAGAGGAGGGATAAGCCTTACACGGATATACGTTTATTCAAAAAGTAATCAATGGCGGCCATGATGGCGTTGCCCCATTTGACCTCGCACCTCACCGCCAGGATGAGCGACTGTATGGACATTGATATAGGTATTTCCATTGGCAATATTTGCAACCAAGTCTTCAAATGTCGATATCAATACTCGGCCTTCCGAATCAGTGGGCGGGACAAATGCATCAGCCATCAATGTTCCTTCAATTTTTCCCGTGAATTCACCATCGTCACGTGGGAAATTAGCATTAACCCCCCGGTTGCCATATAACCACAATACAACTGGACCATTTTGTCCTTTTGGCCCAAGATGTAAATGCGCCATAAATATGGGTGTCGCCGTATTGGCCACCTTAAGCTTGTAAGCAATCATACTTCGGTCGGGTGATATGCGAAATGCCGCTTTACCAAAGGCACCGGTCACAAGCCCTTTGATCGGTATTGAAACACCATTGACATCGGTGGCAACCACTTGTTGAGCGCCACTTAATTTCGTATTGAATACATTATTTGAACCAGCATTTGCTGAGACTGCATATAAAAAACTGAGCAAAACCACAGTAATTAAGATAGTTATATTCTTCATGTTTTAACACCCCGTATTGATTATTAATTATTTCAATGAAATACAACGCAAATCATCTTTACGCAATAACACATTGGATTAATTTCTATTGATCACAAATAGCGTTGTGAATCAAAAAAACGAGAATAATACCCAAACAAAGCGGTCAAGATATAATTAGCATAGCAGATTAATGAAGAAAACCAAGTTCCGAAAAAACACTGTACAGCAACTCACTTTATTGTCTAATCAGGTGCACTCATAAGCTAAGCTTTGAACCTATATTCATCACTTTACCATGCAAAACTCCTGATTATTCCCCACAGGGAAAGCGCTACAATTGCCATAATTCACTTGCTGAATTCTTTTTTTTTCAGTAACTTCATACTATTAGCTAAACCATCGCAAGAGCAAAAGCACTATGCAAGTCACAGATAAAGTTTTACACGCCAAATGGCTGATCCCGATTGAAGGCGAACATGAGATTATTGAAGACCATAGCCTGGTGATTAACGAGGGAATTATTATCGATATTTTACCTCAAGCAGAGGCAAGAGCATCATACCAGGCTAATGAAACCGTGGAGCTGGAACATCACGCCATTATGCCAGGATTGATAAATGCACATACTCATGCCAGCATGACCTTGCTGCGTGGTTTTGCCGATGATCTGGCGCTGATGGATTGGTTGCAACATTATATTTGGCCCGCGGAAGCAAAATTTGTTGGGCCGGAGTTTGTGTATGACGGCACACAATTGGCCATTGCAGAATCCATCCGTTCTGGCGTGACGTGTTTCAATGACATGTATTTCTTTCCCGATGAAGCGGCGAAAGCGGTTGATGAATCAGGATTTCGCGCTTGCATTGGACTCATTGTTATCGATTTCCCCACCGTATGGGCCGCAAATGCCGATGAATATTTATCAAAAGGCCTTACGCTGCATGATCAATTGCGCCACCATGAGCGCATTTACACCACATTAGCGCCTCACGCGCCTTACACCGTTTCTGATGAACCGCTACAAAAAATTGTAACGTATGCTGAAGAGCTGGATATACCCATTCATATCCATTTACATGAAACCGCATTTGAAGTTCAGCAAGCCATTCATGAAAAAGGCTCGCGAGAAATAGCAAGACTCAATGAATTAGGCGTTATTTCATCGCGACTACTGGCGGTTCACATGACACAATTGACCGCCGACGAAATTGCCTTGTGCGCCGAAAATAATGTCAGTGTTGTGCATTGCCCGGAGTCGAACATGAAATTAGCCAGCGGCTTTTGCCCGGTGCAGCAACTCCACGAAGCCGGCGTAAATGTTTGCATCGGCACCGATGGTGCAGCCAGCAACAATGACCTGGATATGATCAGTGAAATGCGCAGTGCCGCCCTGCTGGCAAAAGTGGTTTCCGGTAATCCGCAGGCCGTTCCTGCACACCTGGCATTAGAAATGGCCACGCTCAATGGCGCAAAAGCGCTGGGCATCGATGACAAGGTGGGCTCACTTAAAATAGGTAAAGCCGCTGACGTGATTGCGCTCAATTTATTATCAATAGAAACACAACCAGTGTTCAATCCGGTGTCACACATAGTATACTCCTGTAATCGCGAACAGGTTTCTCATGTATGGATTGCCGGAAAATGTGTATTAAACGAACGCAAGCTAACCACTTTAAACGAGCAAAATCTGTTACACAAAGCCAAAGTATGGAATCAAAAATTAAGAGAAAGTAGTCAACATGCCTGATACTGAAACAGCCAATCTAGACCCGAAAGAAATCGCAAAATTTGAAGAAGTCGCCTACCGCTGGTGGGATCCGGAAAGTGAATTTCGCCCGTTACACGAAATCAACCCACTGCGTTTGGATTACATCAATCAGCGCGCGCATATCAGCGGAAAATCCGTCGTCGATGTGGGTTGCGGCGGCGGCATACTCTCAGAATCCATGGCGCGTAAGGGCGCCAAGGTCAGTGGCATTGATATGGGACAAGGCCCTATCGAAATTGCCAAATTGCATTTAATTGAATCTGAATTAAACGTGGATTACCAGCAAATATCAGCGGAAGTTTTCGCCACTCAAAACCCTGAGGCTTTTGCTGTTGTCACCTGCATGGAAATGTTAGAACATGTACCTGATCCACAAGCCATCATTCAAGCCTGTGCAGACCTGCTGGAACCGGGTGGCCATGCCTTCTTTTCAACACTCAATCGCAATCCAAAATCCTACGTACATGCCATCCTGGGTGCAGAGTATTTATTGAATCTGTTAACCAAGGGCACCCATGATTACCAGAAATTTATCAAACCATCGGAGCTGGCCCGCTGGATCAGGCATGCCGGTCTGGAGCTGGTGGACATGACTGGCCTAAGTTATAACCCACTCACCAAACACTACAAATTAACCCAGGACATTGATGTCAACTACATGGTGTACGCGCG
Source organism: uncultured Ectothiorhodospiraceae bacterium (assembly GCA_945787125.1). Taxonomy (GTDB): domain Bacteria; phylum Pseudomonadota; class Gammaproteobacteria; order S012-40; family S012-40; genus CALZHW01. The sequence continues at coordinate 64,956 of CALZHW010000002.1, read as the reverse complement.
GAAATTATGATCAACGGTGTTTTGTTTGACCTCGACGGCACGCTTGCCGATACCGCGCCAGATTTAGCCTATGCGTTAAATCAAACTTTGCTAGCGCATCAAAAACCCGCTTTACCATTCGACACAATTCGCCCCGTGGTTTCGCACGGCGGCATTGCAATGATTCGTCTAGCATTTCATATCGGCCCAGATGACCAAGACTATACTGCGATCCGTGAGCAGTTTCTGCAAACCTATTTAGATAATATCGCCAAACATACCCGGCTATTTACCGGCATGGAGCAAGTGCTTACCGAGTTAGAAGCCCGCAACATTGTATGGGGCGTAGTAACCAATAAACCAGGCTGGCTGACCGACCCACTAATGGAAGCACTGGAACTCACTCGCCGTGCTGCAACAATAGTCAGTGGTGATACCTTGGCAAAAGCCAAACCTCACCCCGAGCCGCTTATTTACGGCTGCCAACAAGCCGGCATAGATCCCACTAATTGTCTTTATGTGGGGGATGCTGAACGTGATATTCAGGCGGGCAACGCTGCCGGTATGAAAACCGTGGCGGCCTTGTTCGGCTACATCCAACCGCATGAAAATCCCACTGAATGGATGGCCGATATTTACATTAATCAACCTGAGGAATTAATCACATACTTACAATGACACAAACGCTGATAATCTCGATTGGGTGCGGTTTATTCTCATTGGGTCTTATCATAGGTTACCTGTTTGGTGCCCTTCGCGCCGCAATGGGAAAAAATAAACTTAATCAGGAAAATACTCGGTTAATTGTATTACTGGATGCTGAGAAACAGCAACGCGTACAAGAACGCGATCAACTTAAATTGCAAAAACAACAATTGCGAGAAGCGTTTGAAGCTTTGTCTGCACGTATTTTACACCAAAACAGCGAATCTTTTTTGCGCTTGGCCACGCAAAACCTTAATCATTTTCACGTCAAAGCCCAAGGTGAAATAGATAAAAAAGAACAAGCCATCGATGCCTTGGTAAAGCCAATCAGAGAGACACTTGAAAAAACTCAGCAGCAAATCCATTTGATGGAAAAAGAACGCAAACAAGCTTACGGTTCACTCAATCAGCATCTTGTACACATGGCCGAAGCCCATAAATCTTTGCACTCAGAAACCCGTAATCTCGTACAAGCCTTTCGCCGCCCAGAAGTGCGTGGCCGCTGGGGTGAAATGACACTAAAACGTCTGGCAGAATTGGCAGGCATGGTAGAACATTGCGATTTCTTTGAACAACCCACGGTAACCACTGACGAAGGCATTGCTCTACGCCCGGACATGATTGTCAAATTACCCGGTGGGCGAGACATTATCGTTGACAGCAAAACACCGTTGGATGCTTATCTCAGTGCAATCGAAGCGAAAAACGATATCGAAAAAGATCTCGCACTGGAACGCCACGTGCGACATGTCAAACAACGGGTAAGAGAGCTCGCCAGTAAAAACTACTGGCAGCAATTCAAGCAATCACCCGACTTTGTGGTGCTTTTTATTCCAGGCGATCAATTTCTCAATGCCGCCATGGACAAAGACCGCAACCTACTGGAAGACGCGTTAAAAAACCGAGTTATCATCTCCACCCCAACCAGTTTTGTAGGATTGCTCCGCGCGGTCGCCTATGGCTGGCGACAAGAATCACTGGCTAAAAACGCCGAAAAAATTCGTATTCTGGGTGAAGAAATGTATGGCCGCATGGCCACTTTTACTGACAGCCTGAATAAAGTAGGTAGAAGCTTGGATCAAAGTGTCGATAATTATAATAAAACCATCGCCACCCTCACTACCCGCGTAATTCCCAGCGCAAAAAAATTCCAGGAAATGGGCATACATACCAAAAAAGACATGGTGGATCTGGAACCCGTAGAGAAAACTTCTCGGAAATTAGAGACTGATTTATTAGTTGATTAACAAGCACTTAAATCATTGTCTTTAGTTACATTCTAACTCCCAATCGAAGTTTAACCGTTGCAACAATGTTTCCTGCTGGCGTCCATTGCAGCACATGTGAATATTGTTGAATTTGCACCCACAAGCTATTGTAATTTCAAAATAATATAATCAGCTACAACCAATACAAGCTTAGAACGAAGCCTATTTAACTGTAGAAAATACACGCAAAATAAGCAGATAACCATCAAGTAATTACCTAAGTAAACGATATAAGTCCTTATGAATACTTAATAAAGGACGCAGATCTTATGATGACTAGCAAAAACAAGGTCGTTTTACTTCTTTCGTGCTGCGTGCTTTTTTCTTTCCAGGCCGTCGCAACAACTTTCACCGTCAATACAACACTCGATGCGGTCGATTCCGCACCTGGTAACGGCGTTTGTGCAACTGCTTTATCGGGATCCCCTTGCTCCCTACGTGCTGCCATTATGGAAGCTAATGCGTATGCTAATACCATACTAAATGGTGAAGAATTACCTGACATCATCAATCTCAACGACGGCGTGTATCGACTCACTATTCCTGGAACCCAAGAAAATTTGTCTGCCAGCGGAGACCTGGATATTACTGACCATCTGACTATAAATGGCAATGCATCAGACAGAAATGCTGTAGTGATTGATGCGAGTGGTGCTTCCGATCGGGTGATGCACATACTTTCAGAAAGCAAGGTAATCAATATTGAACTGAATTATCTGTCTATAACCGGTGGCCGTGGGACAGATACCCGAGCAGGTGGTGGTGGAATTTGTATCAAATGTATTGTAAACAATGGTAATGCTTTTCAACCGACGGGTTTAGGCTCCACAACGCCTGAAATCAACACCACGTTTGATCCAGGTAACGAATTTTCCAATAGCGATACGACGCGCCCCAACGTCATACTTCGTCATGTTGAAATATACTCCAACTATGATGAAATCAGCGGCTCTGGAATAATGAATGCCGGCGTACTAACTATAGAAGATAGTGTGATTCGCGATAATTCCTCGTCTTTTTTTATTGGAAGAACGGGTGGACAGAATGGACAGTTCAATAATAACAGTCAATTTATCGGGGGTGGTATGGGCGGGGCCATTACCAACATGGGTGGTAAGCTAACGATACGTCGATCCATTATTGCGAATAATAGATCTCAAATTGGCGGTGCTATTTTTAGTCAAACAATAATTGCACAACTCAGAGACGAACAAGTTTTTATAGAAAATAGCCAAATCACAGGTAATCAAGCTTTTATGGGAGGAGCGATATTTAACGTTTCCGGCAACTGGAATTTTACGACGCGACAACTTACTGATTACGGTATGATTGTAAGCAACTCAACTATCGATAATAATCAAGCTGAATTCGCCGGAGGTGGAATTTATAATCTGGGCCTGGCCGCACTGCAATTGTCAAATGTGACTCTTACTAATAACCAGGCCCTGGATAATGGGCTGCCGCGATTGCCGAATAAAGGCGGCGGTATTTATCATTCTGGCAGAATTATAGATATTATAAATACTACCATAACTGGCAACTCTGCGGATCCCAGTTCCTCCGTGGGGGGTGTCGGTACACCCACCTCTACCGACGCCACTGGTGGTAGTGAAATATATTTGGATGTCACGGAAGCAAATACTGATCCCCAAACAAACTTGCCTTGGCGAATTTCTTTACTGAATACTATTGTAGGAGACGCTTCAAGCACCGATGCCTGCAATGGCACCACGAGCTTTAATAATTATATTATCAATATTGGTGGTAATGTTGATGATAGCGGCACGTGTTTATTGTCAACCACGAGCGCTAAGCCGAATGCCAAGCCGAATACAAACGCTACTACAAGTGGCGCCATCCTTGGAACACTAACAAACAATAGTGGTATACCGGGTAACGAATTACCCGATGTCACATTCCCACCCACTCTCGCATTATTATCCGGCAACGCGATAGGTTCAGGTATCGATTGCAACGCAAACGACCAACGTGGATTTGGTCGAGATGTTGATGCCTGTGATCCAGGTGCATTTCAAACAGCGGCTAATACTAAAGGGGTTTCCAGCAATAAAAATAACTTACCCATCGCGCGAAATGATCGCATACTAAAAGCACTTTATGAAGAGATCATTATACCGCTTCCACATTTACTCGCGAATGATAATGATCCATTACAACGTGGCGCTGCGACATTTAATATAACGTCTGTACAACCGTTGGATCAAAATGCTGTTTCAGTCTATGTAGGCAAAGGCAGCCAGGCAAACAATACGAGTATGATTGATTTTATATATTTTACTCCCGTATCAGGCTTTATAGGCGAAACTGGGTTTAGCTATAACGTCAGTGTTATCGATCCCACAACAAATCAAACAATTCATTCTGAAACGGCAATTGTCATGGTAGAAATTACTGAACAAAACCTACCACCGACTGCTTATTCTCAATCATTTCTTGTTTTACCAGGCGAAACTTTAATTTCTGATTTGAGTGGCGGTTTATCCACCTCAACTCACTCGAAACTCACCTATGACCCAGAGCAAACTGAATTGCGATATATCATTGGGACTGAACCTGTGATGGGAGATATTACAATTAGTCCTGATGGGAGTTTTTCTTATATCGCCAACGCTGATGCGAGCGGGTCTGATGGTTTTACCTATGCAGTAGAAGACACCGGTGGGCTGCTCTCGCGACCAGCCTCTGTGATTATTTATTTTAAAACCAGCAATCTTATTGCCTTAACAAACCCCGCAGTGATTGTTGAAGCTGGAAGAATCGCAAATATTGATTTACAAAGTGACGCTATTGGCGATTTCTCATTTAGTCTGCAGCCAGACTTATCTGCCGAGAAAGGTGAAATACTTTGGTTGGACGAGCATTCAGGTGAACTTTTATATCATGCTAAAGAAGGCTTAGATAATACAGATAGTTTTGGTTTTAATGTTGTAAACCTGCAAACAAAGCTCGATGAAGGAGAGGCAAGATCACTCGAAGGTACTGCTAACATTACAATATTACCAACCACGTCAAATAGCGCTCCCGAAGCAAGTTCTATGGAATTATCACTAGACATAGAGCGATCCATACAAATATTATTAGTTGCAAGTGATGCAGATGATGACGTGCTATTTTACAAAATAAAAAATGAACCTGAAGAAGGTCAAATTATAGAGTTTAACCCAGCAACAGGCAGCCTTATCTACACTACTGATACAAATGCAAGCGCAAGTGGAAATGTAAGTTTTGATTTTACTGTCACTGATGGTCTTGTGGAGTCACAGCCTGCAACAGTAAGCATCAGCTTTGCAGAGCGAGTAAATGAAGCGCCGATTGCTACGGATGATACAGCGATAACACCGAACGACATGGCCATCAGCATCAATGTTTTATCAAACGATAACGATGCCAATCGTGACAACTTACAAGTGTCGATAGACTCTAGTAATAGCCGAGAAGGCGGTACAGTATCCGTGAACAACAAAGGTATTGTTCGATATACACCACCTGACAACTTTATTGGTGAAGATCTGATTGATTATCACATTGATGATGGTCAAGGTGGGACAGATACTGCCGCTTTAAAAGTGGCTGTGATAGCCGCATCAGAAGCTGCTATTCAAATCGATTTACCAGACACGCCAGATCAAACTACCGAAGATAGTCTTGATACGAATGGATCCAATGACAATAATAACGTAATTGTTTCGAATGGCACGAGTGCAAGCGCTTCATTATCATGGTTGTTATTATTAAGTTTGGCAGTATTGTTAAAATTCAGTAGAGCCAGGGTCTTTTCAAATTAACGAAGTCATTCAGTTAAAGATTACCGATTGGGCTGAGTGCGATTTGCGAAGCCCAACATTCCCAACTGATAGATAAGCAGAATAAAATCCCGGACAGCCCAAAGATTTATGGTGCATCAAATGCGCCCTTGCAGGATACTGAACTTAACACTCAATAATCGGATGCAATAAATTAATTTCTGCAAAAGACTTTTTCTTGCCGGGCGGTGAGAGGCGGCTTAATGTTTCTTTGCTTTCATTTGTGATTTGATCGGTTAATTTACTTAGCGATGATATCCGCAAACCTTGACGCGCTAGAAATGCTAGATAACTTGAGTGTAATACCTGCAAGTTAAATGATTGAGGTTCGGTTAAACCTGCATCATGCGCTGCATCGCTAATTAGTGTGTTTAACTGATTAACATCCATTGGATGAGCTTTTGAATCAGACCAGACATAATGACTTTCATCTTCACTTTTCGATAATTTACTGACTAGTTGAGTTAATTTATTTTCAACAGGCCAATGCAATATAAAATCTTCAGGGAGACGTATTAATCCCCCATTAGTTAGCATATCGTGCCAGGTCAATTGGCTCATCTCATCTGGATTATTTCCCGCGATCATCATATAAATTAATAATTGTGTAAGTGGATCACTCACTTCCAATAACGACTGAAGTTCGAACTCTGAAACCTCACGCTGAGCAAAGTGGGGTAAGCTTATTGACGCTGCATGATTTAGATGATGGTTTAGATGATTGACCGTTGACCCTTCAATACCAGGGTTACTAACTATGCCGGCACCTGCCACAGGATAAAATATTTGTTGTTTATGCGGCACGAGCAGCGGGCTCCTGGGGCGCATCAATACGAAATAGAACAACCCGACGACCAACCCCAATAGACTTGCCGCCGCAATACTCAACAAGGTATCTCGTGTGTACAGAGGAGAGACTGGTGATTCAGGCTGACTTGGCATAGTTAATATTTCAACTTTAACATCACTGGCATTGCTGCGAGATTCATTTTCAGCAAGTTGCGTTTTTGACTGGCGTAATATTTCGCTAAGTTGATTTAACTCTTCTTCGAGCGCCGTATATTTAACGAAACTCGAATTAAAATCTGATGCTTTTTGTTTCAATTCAGTACGTTGTTTTTTTAGTTTATTGATAATCGATACACTGTTTTCAATACGATTTTTCGCTTCAGTTAGTGCCTGTTCGAGTGCTGCTTGCCGAGAATTATTGATATCGCGCTGGATATCTTGATAATTATCGTAAACTGCTTGCAATTTGGGTGTAATTGCCACTAATGCCGGCGTATATTGGCTTTCAATATCGGCAATTTGCTCCCGCAACTCCATCGAACGTTGCCCCAGTCGCGCCAATGCAGTTTGATCAGCGGGCAATAAAATAGGCTCTCCACGTTGGATTGAAGCGTGCAATGAGCTGAGCTGTGCTTCATTGTTTACTCGTTCGTCTTGTGCAATGTTTAAGGATTCGGTAATTTTTTTAAGTCGAGCTACAATTTGATTTTCTTCACGTTGGGTGGATTCAATATTATTCAGTTCACGAAATGTTACTAGCTCTGCTCTTTTTTGTTCAACCTTGCTCTCTAGTTCAATAATGCTTGCGCCAAGTTCGTTGTCCAGATTGGCAGTAGAATTTTCATTCATTGCCAGACGTCTTTGTCCGTAGTTGCCTATCCATAATTCCATAATCGGATACAATAAGTCTTTCTCTTCTCCCTTGACCTGCAGCTCCAATAAATTATTGCCGTTGATGTTAACAGAAAGCATCTCTGACAACTGATTGACGTCCATAGCGGACTGAGCGGAAATTAATTGGCTGCGTCTTAATCCGTCAATGATACTCAACCGTGACTCTTGCGATAGCAGCACGCTTTTTTCTATCGATAGGTTATGCGATGTTTGCAAGTTTGTTTCTGAAGGTTTGCTGGACTTATCAATGAGCAGACTGGCCTCACTGAGATATATAGCAGGTCGCAGAAAAGTAAAAAGCAGCAATGGCAGCAGAACAATAGTGAAAACTATTGCACTGAGTTTTATCGCTTTTTGAAAACTACCCTGTTGATCATGTGCGCTGGCCTGGACAACAGCCTCAGGGTATCGCGGAAATGCGTTTACAATTTGTTCGCTAGATTGATAAGGCACTGGCTACACCCCTATTTTAGTTGTCGATAAATTATATAGCAATTTTACTCGGGGTTTGAAGTATTTAGAATTGCATGAATGTAATGAGTACTCGATATTGGGAAATTATTTAAGATGAAAGTCAAGCGTTGGTGGCATAAATCGAGAGACAGTTAAGGCAGCAAAAAAGCATTTGAACAACCTTAATTATTCAAATGCCATTAAAATCAAGAATTCTCCGCAAGGAATACATGTCCACCGATTTCCAGTGTTACCTGCTTGTGTTTCGCCCAATATGGATTGGCAAACTTAGGAGCATAATAATGTAACGCACCTTTTGTCAGATCCAATACACCGTTGCTCATTGTTTTTAGTTTGTCATATTTGTAATATGCAAAATCAGCAATTTCTTTAGCTAGCTTCCAGGCTTTTTGATCAGTGGGCTGATCGCTTCTGCCATCATGTGTCCAGCTAAATTGTTTTCGTTGCCAAACTACGCCACAAATACTTGAGGGGAAGCGTTTTGATTTTACTCGATTCATGGTAACCATCGCCACCGCAAGCTGACCTGTAACAGGCTCACCACGTGCCTCAAAATAGATATTTAACGCCATACATTGAAGCTCTTTCTCAGATTTCTTCAACCCCAGGTTTGACGCAAATAAGTCACCTGTTATTAACAACAAAACAGTCATCATAAAAAATTTCATTGGTAGCCCCACTTGATTGACATTCACTTGCAAGTTGTAAATGAATTAATGAATGAATAATTATTATTATAAACAATGATTTAAAAATTTTTAGTTAGTAATTAGGTTAAGTTTGTAAAATATTTCGACTTCTTATTTATTGATTTACCTATTCTGCCTCCGGAAGATTAAGCACGTATTTACGGCGAGCAGAATATGTATTAACTCAGCCGTGGGTCACAAACCACGGCGAAAGTTGAGTATTCCACTCGGATATAAGCTATTGAATTAATTGAAATAATTATCAAATAAAACACCATTTCACTTGCTTTTACTGTGGAATCCCGATAACTTCCAACTCAACAACTACCTAAAAAATTATTTTTTGAGAGAAACGAGGGAGTATTACCATGAACAAGCGTCTAATTTTTTCATTATTAGCGACACTACCAACGGTTAGTTTTGCGAACGGATCTAATGTATCAGGTTTTGCAGACATTACCTATACCAACGACAACGATATGAGTATCTACAGAGAGGTATCACGGCGTCACTCGATTAAGGCCTTACCGCTACGGGTGCTGGATGGCGGCATTTTTACAAGTTTGAACGCCGATTGTGAGTAATAGATAAAAATCATTTCTAGCATAAAGGCGGTTCGAACTATTTCGACCCGCCTATATATTTCTTTTTAGTTACTCATTTTAGTTACTCACAATCGGAGTTCAACTACTCTGCATAATCAGCGTCCGTAGTGGCAATGCCTTAGCGAAAGTGTTGGCAGCATGGCTGCTGCCGTCAAGCCTACAAGAACGTACACGGCGTCTCTCGGTAAGGTTTCGGTAAGGTTTGCCGCTACGGGCGCAAGAAGGTGACACTTTTGCATTTTCAATTGTTGAACTCTGATGGTGAGTTAGCTACTCATAGCGTACCGCTAAAATTTCGTATTCTTTAATACCGCCAGGCGTTTGCACTTCAACAAAGTCGCCTTCTTCTTTGCCAATTAAAGCGCGAGAAACGGGTGAACTAACAGAAATTTTACCTTCCTTAATATCCGCTTCGTCGTCACCAACGATTTGATAGGTCACTTCATTGCCCGTGGTTTCATCGGATAACTCAACCGTAGTACCGAAAATTATTTTTCCACCGGCATCAACTTCACGTACATCAATGATCTGTGCATTGCTTAGTTTACCTTCAATTTCTGCGATGCGACCCTCGATAAAACCTTGCTGCTCTTTCGCGGCATGATATTCGGCATTCTCCTTCAAGTCACCATGGGCTCTTGCATCTGCAATAGCCTGGATAACCCGAGGACGAGCGACAGATTTCAATTCCTTGAGCTCTTCTTTTAATTTTTGAGCGCCGTGAACGGTTAATGGGACTTTAGTCATTAATCAAACTCCTTATGAAGATCTTGTAAACGATGAACGTCTTTATTATCCAATCGTTCTAATGCTTGTATGGTAGCGACAGCGCCGGCAATAGTTGTGGTATAACTTACCTTGTGCTGCAATGCTGCTCGTCTCAAAGAAAACGAATCAGCCAGTGCTTGTTTGCCATGAGTGGTATTAATAACCAAACTAATTTCATCGTTTTTGATTTTATCAACGATGTGTGGTCGACCTTCGGTGACTTTATAAACAACTTGAGTATTAATACCAGCATCGGCTAATACTTGTGATGTACCAATTGTACTACAGATTTCATAACCCAGTTTTATCAAATCCCGCGCGACATTAATTGCTTTGGCCTTATCACTGTCTTTAACGCTCAGAAAAGCGACACCAGTAACGGGTAAATTCACCCCGGCACCCAACTGTGCGCGACCAAACGCAGAACCGAAATCACTGCCCACACCCATTACTTCACCAGTGGATTTCATCTCAGGACCCAAGATGGGATCAACATTAGGGAATTTCACAAAAGGAAAAACGGCTTCTTTGACAAAATAAAACGTCGGTATGCGCTCATGCTCAGCGCCCTGCTCTTTCAAACTTTTGCCTGCCATGCAACGGGCAGCAATTTTCGCCAATGGTGAGCCTATCGCTTTTGAGACAAAAGGCACCGTGCGCGAAGCGCGAGGATTAACTTCAATGATATAAATATCATCTCCCTTAACGGCTAATTGGGTATTCATCAAACCAACCACACCCAACTCTTTGGCCATCTGCCCAACTTGTTCGCGTATCCTGTCTTGTATTTTAGATGACAAGGTATACGGGGGCAGTGAGCAAGCGGAATCACCAGAGTGGATACCTGCTTGTTCAATATGTTCCATGATGCCGCCAATCAATACCGCATCACCATCACAAATCGCATCTACATCCACTTCAACCGCATCATCCAGAAAATGATCCAGTAATACCGGTGAATCGTTAGATACGGAAACAGCTTCACGCATATAACGCTCTAAGTCTTCACGATTATGAACGATTTCCATCGCTCTGCCACCTAAAACATAGGACGGACGAACAACCAGAGGATAGCCAATACCATCCGCCAGCGTAACAGCTTCCTGCGGGCTTCGTGCAGTGCAGTTGGGCGGTTGCTTCAAACCCAATTTATCAATCATTTCCTGGAAACGTTCGCGATTTTCGGCCCGATCAATGGCGTCAGGTGAGGTACCAATAATGGGTGCGCCTGCGGCTTCTAAATCACGCGCAAGTTTTAGTGGGGTTTGCCCACCATATTGCACAATAACGCCTTTGGGGTTTTCTATGGCAATAACCTCTAACACATCCTCCAGGGTCAATGGTTCGAAATAGAGTCGATCAGACGTATCATAATCCGTTGAAACCGTTTCAGGATTGCAATTGATCATAATGGTTTCGTAACCGTCTTCACGCATTGCCAACGCGGCATGCACACAGCAGTAATCAAACTCAATCCCTTGACCTATACGGTTTGGACCACCACCCAACACCATGATTTTTTCTCTATTGCTTGGCGCGGCTTCACACTCTTCTTCATAGGTAGAATACATATAGGCCGTTTGGGTGCTGAACTCGGCCGCACAAGAATCAACGCGTTTATAGACTGGCTTTACCCCAATTGAATGGCGATAGTCTCGAATAGCCTTCTCAGATTGCGCCAACAATTGTGCCAGCCGTGTATCGGAAAAACCTTTTTGTTTGATTTTGAATAAAGCCATTTTATCCAAATCAACCAACGACTGCTGTTTTAGGGTTTCTTCAATTTTCACCAGGTCTTCGATTTGCACTAAAAACCAGGGATCCACTTTACATAATTGATGAATATCCTGCACGCTCATTCCCGCACGGAACGCGTCAGCGATATACCACAGGCGGTCGGCACCGGGTATGGCGAGTTGTTTTTGTAAAATATCATTGCGATCAGGATCATCCTGCGCGACTTTTTCATTAAAGCCATTGTTACCCGTTTCCAAGCCACGAATGGCTTTTTGTATCGATTCCTGAAAGGTGCGACCAATCGCCATCACCTCACCTACCGATTTCATTTGCGTGGTTAAGGTGGCATCCGCTTGCGGAAATTTTTCAAAAGTAAACCGCGGTATTTTGCTAACCACGTAATCAATCGTCGGCTCGAATGACGCCGGCGTTGCACCACCGGTTATGTCGTTTTGTAATTCGTCAAGCGTAAAACCTACCGCTAATTTGGCCGCAATTTTCGCAATGGGAAAACCTGTCGCTTTAGAAGCCAGTGCTGATGAACGTGAGACTCGCGGATTCATCTCGATCACAATCATGTAACCATTCTCTGGATTGATGGCAAATTGCACATTAGAGCCACCAGTATCTACTCCGATTTCGCGTAATACCGCCAATGAAGCATCACGCATGATCTGATATTCTTTATCGGTAAGTGTTTGCGCCGGTGCGACAGTGATGGAATCGCCGGTATGCACACCCATTGGATCAAAGTTTTCAATGGAACAAATGATGATGCAATTGTCTTTGTGGTCACGCACCACTTCCATTTCATATTCTTTCCAACCCAATACAGATTCTTCAATCAGCAACTCATTGGTGGGCGATAAGTCCAATCCGCGGGTGCATATTTCAATGAATTCTTCACGGTTGTAAGCAATGCCACCACCACTGCCACCCATGGTAAACGAAGGACGGATTATTGCGGGATAGCCGATTTGCGCCTGGACTTGTTCGGCTTCTTCCAGGCTATGAGCAAGTGCCGCGGTTGGGGTAGACAGGCCAATCTTTTCCATGGCCTGACGAAAACGATCACGGTCTTCGGCTTTATCAATAGCGTCTTGTGATGCACCAATTAATTCAACCCCGTGCTTTTCTAAAACGCCTTCACGTGCAAGATCCAACGCACAGTTAAGTGCTGTTTGTCCGCCCATGGTTGGTAACAAGGCATCAGGTTTTTCTTTTTCAATAATTTTCTCTACCGTGCTCCAGGTTATGGGCTCGATATACGTGCTGTCTGCCATATCCGGGTCGGTCATGATGGTGGCAGGATTTGAATTAATCAAAACGATGCGATAACCTTCTTCTCTCAAGGCTTTGCACGCTTGTGCACCTGAGTAATCAAACTCACAGGCCTGGCCGATGACAATAGGGCCAGCACCGATAATTAAAATGGTCTTTATGTCTGTACGTTTTGGCATAGTTTCAATACTTTTTGAATTTTTTCATTGAGGCGATGAATTTGTCAAACAGAGGTTCAAGCTCATGCGGACCAGGGCTGGCTTCAGGGTGACCCTGAAAACTAAAAGCCGGTTTATCCGTGCGCTCAATGCCTTGCAATGATTGATCGAACAAGGATTTATGAGTGGCTTTTAAATGGCTGGGAAGACTGCTTTCATCCACTGCAAAACCATGATTTTGACTACTGATAAAGACTTCACCGGTTACCAGATCTTGCACAGGATGGTTGGCCCCATGATGGCCGAATTTCATTTTTAGTGTTTTTGCCCCACTGGCTAACGCCAATAGTTGATGCCCAAGGCAAATGCCAAAGATTGGAATATTCGCTGCCAAAATTTGCTTGATTGCTTCAATAGCATAATCACACGGTTCCGGATCACCTGGACCATTGGAAAGAAAGACGCCATCAGGTTTCATCGACAGAACTTTTTTTGCTGAGGTAGTCGCCGGAACAACGGTTAATTTGCAATGACGATCGGCGAGCAAGCGTAATATATTACGCTTCACCCCAAAATCGTAGGCCACGACATGATATTTTTGGTCGCTCTCCTGCTGAGTAGCTGCTGCAAAACCCGTGTTTAAATTCCACGTGCCCTCGTTCCAGTGATAAGCTTCCTGCGTTGTAACCTCTTTTGCCAGATCCATGCCTTGCAATCCTGGAAAAGCTTTTGCCGCTGCTATTGCTTGTGTTCTGGCTTGCGCTTCTGAAAGATTATCAGCTGCGATAATACAGCCATTTTGTGCGCCTTTTTCTCTTAAAATTCGTGTCAGACGACGGGTATCGATACCCGCAATACAGACCACATTATTATGCTGTAGATATTCCGGCAACGTTTTTTGACTGCGCCAACTGCTAGCAATAAATGAAGAATCACGCATAATCAAACCACTAGCCGCAACAGCTTTTGATTCTTCATCGTCATTGTTAACCCCGACATTACCAATGTGTGGATAGGTTAAGGTGACAATTTGTTTACTGTATGATGGGTCAGTGAGAATTTCCTGATAACCCGTCATGGCCGTATTAAATACGACTTCGCCAATCGTTTGGCCAACTACCCCGATAGAGTCTCCATAAAAAACACTACCGTCTTCTAAGGCTAAAAGAGCTTGCTGTGGCAAATTATCCCCCGGACAAATAGACAGAAAGCGAGACACACTCAATCTGCATTTTTCACCTTTCATTGTTTGGTTTTTCGGTGAGAAATGCAGGCGGGTCTGCTCGCTTTTATTAAATAATATCGGTGAATTTTACTCAATCTGACATAGTGAGTCTATGACAAATTGTTAGTAAATCCATCAGCTTGTAGAAATCACCCTAAATAAAGCAGAAAACTATGAAAGCTCTAATACATCTTGCATATCAAATAGGCCTGATGGTTTATTGAACAGCCATTTTGCGGCTCGCACCGAACCGCTGGCGAAAGTCATACGACTGGAGGCCTTATGGGTAATTTCAACCCGCTCGCCCATTCCGGCAAACATAACCGTATGCTCACCCACAATATCACCTGCGCGAATGGTGACAAACCCAATGGTCTCACGTTCCCGTTCACCGGTTAAACCCTGCCGACCATAAACCGCGCACTTTGCCAGATCACGTCCCAACGACTCAGCAACAACTTCACCCATGCGTAATGCGGTGCCAGAGGGTGCGTCTTTTTTGAAACGATGATGCGCTTCGATAATTTCAATATCCACATCATTACCCATGACTTTAGCTGTGGTCTCTAAAAGCTTCAGACATAAATTCACCCCAACACTCATGTTGGGCGCAAAACAAATAGCAATCGTTTTAGCGGCGGCAGATATTTTTTGCTTTTGAGCTTCCGAGAATCCAGTAGTGCCAATGACCATTTTCTTGCCTGCGGCTACACATATTTCAATATTGTGTAAACTGACTTCCGGCGAAGTGAAATCAATCAATACATCAAAATCATCCAGCACAGTGTTCATGTCATCAACGATGACAGATTTGATAGCAGAGTCACTCACTAAATCGCCTGCGATAGTACCCACCAAACTACTGCCAGGTTTTACAATGGCTGCAGTGATCACCATGCCATCAGTCATGCGGCACGCTTCCATTAAATTACGGCCCATACGCCCTGCGGCACCCGTTATTGCTATTCGAATCATTAGTGTTCTTTGTCCTTTTCTCTTTTCTCTTTTTCGTAGGAAAGTACGCTTAATATACTGACTAGCCAGCCAAAACGGCATAATAACATAATCGACCTGAGTGAGAGTAAAACAACACGGCTTTTACCCTTCACAGTCGTTGCCTGAAACGGTAATATAGCCACCAATTCACTATAATGAGGTTTTATTATGCACTTAACCGTCTATTTGTCCGGGGAAATTCACAGCAGCTGGCGTGAAGAAATTAAACAAGGCGCGGTAGTCAAAAGTTTAGATATCACGTTTACCTCTGCAGTGACAGATCATGCAGCCAGCGATGCGGCCGGCGATCACCTCGGGCAAGAAAGCAACACTTTTTGGCGCGATCATAAATCGGCAAAAATAAATACCCTAAGAACAAAAGCCTTGATTGAAAAAAGCGACATCGTAGTGGTTCGGTTTGGTGATAAATATAAACAATGGAACGCAGCATTTGATGCAGGTTATTGTGCCGCATTAGGCAAACCATATATCACCCTGCATGCAGAGGACATCATTCACCCATTAAAAGAAGTCGATGGTTCTGCCATGGCATGGGCAACAACAACCCAACAAGTGGTCGAAATTCTAAGTTATGTAACCACTGAATAAGGAACGTGTTAAGTGTTAAGTGTGACAATGACCTTATATGAATCGCTCGTTTTTTCTACTGACCACCAATACATAATCAACAAACCCTTAACTCGGATATTTCATGAATTCACGAGATTATCGCCAAGAGATTTGATTTTACAGAAGATTATCTGATTGAGTGCCGTACCCGTGCGTACGGTCGATTGACGACTGCATGGATGCAGAAGATACGAGCCCATGGATGGGCGAAGGTAGAACAATGCATTAGGGCAGGACGCCCGTAAGTACAAATCCATGGATGGATGAAGGTAGAGCAATGCAGGAGCAATTGCCGAGAATAACGCAGGAGCAGTTATCGAGGAGCAGCTTGCCGAAGATAATCTTCTGTAGAATCAAATATCAAGTGAGAAATCGTGTAATCCATGAATTATCCGGGTTAAATTATCTCAACAAAATACCGTCAACAGAGATAGTTCAGTAGAATTCTGAATTGCTGATGCGTAATATGGGTAGAAATGTTAAAATTTTCTGTAATTCCAAAGATTTAGATAAATAAATAGATTTATTAACTTTATGAGCGTTTACTCCACAGAAAAACTTGTTACCGAAGCGCGACGTTTGGCGGCTGAATACAAAAAAGCTACCGGCAAAGCCTTAGGTATCAGTACCGAAATTGCTGAGTTCGATGCAGCGTCAAAATTAAACCTGGAACTATGCGATGATCGCTCCCAAGGTTATGACGCCATTGGTAAAGGAGAGCGTGAAGGTCAACGTATCCAAATCAAAGGGCGCGCCATTTTTGACGAACAAAAATCCGGACAACGCATTGGTCAGCTTAAAACAGAACAAGAATGGGATAGCGTCATACTGGTTCTTATGAATGAAGAGTATGAAGTTACCGAAATCTATGAAGCACGCAGAGCGATTTTGCTTGAGGCTCTCAATGAACAAACCTCCAGTAAAAGAAACAAACGCGGAGCGATGTCAGTCGCAAAATTTAAAATCATATCCGACTTGGTCTGGACACACAACAATGGTTTAATGCCAACCACACAACAA
This sequence comes from uncultured Ectothiorhodospiraceae bacterium, assembly GCA_945787125.1. Taxonomy (GTDB): domain Bacteria; phylum Pseudomonadota; class Gammaproteobacteria; order S012-40; family S012-40; genus CALZHW01. The sequence continues at coordinate 47,914 of CALZHW010000002.1, read as the reverse complement.
AATCCTACCACTTAAGATTACTAAGCCAATTCGCCATGACTAAAATCCTCGCAATCGATACCTCAAGTGAAGCCTGCTCAGCCGCGCTGCGGATTGATAACAGCGTTCGCACTCTTTTTGAAATAACGCCACAAGCGCATTCTAAACACATACTGACTCAGTGCGACAAACTATTAGCAGAGGCACAAATTACGCTGGCGGATGTTGATGCTATTGCCTTTTGCCGTGGGCCAGGTTCGTTTACCGGATTGCGGATTAGCGCTGGTGTCACACAGGGTCTTGCCTATTCTTGTGATCTGCCTATCATTGATATCTCTTCACTGGAAGCACTCGCGGCGGATGTCAGCGAACGGCAGCAACAGGTAACTGTGCTGGCAATCATCGATGCCCGAATGCAAGAAGTGTATTGGGCCAGCTACTCCGTCGATTTGGCAAAAAACATTAAACCACTTAATGGTGAAACATTATCGCGCCCAGATGATGTGTTGTTAAATTTCACTAAACCTTCCAACCCGGTCGTCGGCATAGGATCAGGCTGGGACATGTACCAAGACAGTTTTAGCAACCAATCAAGCCCAATAAACTCGACTCATATTTATAAAGAGCGACTGGTTTCCGCAGAGCAAATTGCCAACCTGGCTGCTAAAAAATTCACCCATAAAGACTATAAGGCCGCACACTTGGCGTTACCGGTCTACTTAAGAAATGACGTGGCAAAGAAACCTCAACGACATGAATGAGTATATAACATGAAAAAAATGACACTCCTGTGCATCTGCCTGACGGTCAACGCTTGTGCGCATATACCACCACCGAGCAATCCTAACATCGGTTCTCCATTAACCCAACTGGAAATAAAACAACGCCTCAACGCTAATGAGCGTAGCATCAATTTCATTGAAGCTAATTTATCGGGATTAAATCTGAGCGGAATAAACATGCAGAACGCAAAAATGGCGTCAGCCTACTTGTATAAAACAGATTTAAGCGACGCAAATTTGCAAGGCGCCGACCTCCGTGGCGCTGACCTGAGTCGCGCCAATTTGGAAAACACCAATTTAAGTAACGCAAATTTATCAGGCGCGATAATTCGAAATGCTAACTTTAAAAACACCAATTTATCTGCCGCAAAACTGGATAACGCAGATCTTCAAGGGTCGGTTCTTATAAGAACAATAGTCAGCAACGCTGATCTAATCAATGCAAACCTGACTTCTGTGAAAATTTCAGAATCGCTATTTGAAGCAAGCAACATGCAAAATAGCAATATGCACAATGCGGTAGTTATTAACACGAATTTTAAGTTTGCTTCAATGCAGCAAGCGGAACTATCAAACATTCAGTTTGTTAATTCTAAATTTCAAGAGGCTGATCTTTCTAACAGCAATCTTACTCGCAGTGACTTTAGCCATTGCATATTACATGAAGCCAATCTCTCATATACTTTGGGCACTGATGTTATATTTAAAAAAGCAGACTTGCAGAACAGTCTATTTCAGAATAGCGAATTGATTAGCCCTGATTTCAGCAAAGCTAATATGGAGCACGCAATTTTAAACAATGCTGTTTTCGAAAACGCCTATATGCCTGGGGTCAATTTAAACTTTGCGGAACTACATGAAACCTCCCTCACCGGGGCAAACTTGGAAAATACCAGTTTTGTAAAAGCCAGTTTATTGAAAACGTTGTTAAAAAGCGCAAACTTGCTGCAATCTAGCTTTTTAAATGCTTCATTGCAGGCGGTTGATTTTACCGATGCGAACCTGGAGAGAGTCAATTTTCAGGAGGCAGACCTAAATGGAACAATATTTACCGAGAGTAATCTAACAGAAGCCAATATGAAGCGAGTGAAAAATCTTGAGACTGTGATCGGTTTAGAGGATGCGAAAAAATCAGGTAGCATACGGTTCAAATAATATGGTAAAAACACAATGAAAAATACATTGCTCGTAGTTGTTGCTGTATTAGCATTATTATCAGCCTGTATGAGCCGCAATACTGACCCGAATGCCTCTTATCCACAGCTAAGCCAAGCGGATGTTGAGCAACGATTGTCACCTGCATCAGAAGATATTAAAATTTCGCGCGTCAACATGTCGGGCATTAACTTTTCTAACAAAACGATCACCTTTGCAGACCTTAGTTTTAATACATTCAATGAGAGCCGTTTCGAAAACGCGGTACTGAACAATGTGATCTTTCATGCAAGCTCGATGAAGAAAACCCAATTTATCAATACAACATTTACCGACATCGATTTTTCTGGCACCGACTTATCTCATGCCCTATTTAAAAACTGCCGCTTCGAAAATGTTAAATTCAACGGCGCAAGAATGAATGACAGCGTCATCATTGATAGTCGGTTTGAAAATACCCTGCTAAGCAGAGTCAGCCTGAAAAATGCCAAACTGGAAAAATTAACCTTTGTGAAAGCAGATTTTTTTAGAGCATCATTTGATTATAGTCAAATAAACCGGGTTGATTTTTCCAATAATACCATGAGGCTCTCAAGTTTCACTAAAACTAAAATCACGGACAGTAATTTTGAAAAAGCGAATATGACAAGTGTGCAATTCAATTACGCTAGTATTACGAACACTAATTTCTCTGCAAGCTTATTAACTAACTCCAAGTTTATTCAAAGTAAAATTTCAGATTCGAAATTTGAAAATAGTAATGCAATCGGCACAACCATAGAAGGTAGCACAATAATCAACGGCAATTTTAGCCAAAGCGATTTTAGAGAGTCAATCCTGGAAGACAGTACGTTTAACTACAGTGATTTTTCAAACAGTAATTTAGAGTTCTCGAAATTTACTTTCAGTAAATTAAATCATGCAAATTTAAGTGGCAGTAATTTGTCTCGCGCTAGCTTCAAACGCGCTTCACTGCAGCATGCTAATCTATCGACTAGCAATAGTAAGTGGACCAGTTACCTGATGGCGGATTTACGCCATGCCAATTTTCGTGGAGCCGATATCCACAAGTCAGACTTTCGCGGTGCCAACTTATTCAAAACTTTTCTGGCTACCGCCAAGAACCTCAAAACCGCCAGTGGATTTGCTAAAGCAGACAATTACAAACGCTAACATATTGTTTTTTTTAAATTTATAACTCCTAACGTCTGGATTAGAAATTTTTTAACCTATTTCCTGGACATTAAAATTTTATGAACTATAGTTAATTTGTAACACACTAAAAACAATGTGTTACAGGTTGTAGATAACATAGTTCAAACCATAGTCGATATTTCAGGGAGGTATGCTAACGCAATAAATCAATCTCTTGTATTATTACTATATTGTTATCGTGAGGGCGTGATTGTATTTCGACAGTCTTTTTAATGTAAAATATACAACGCGATCGCGGCTCATTTGATTGTGATGCAAAACACAATCATGTCCTCACCCACCTAAACCTCTCTTTCGAAGGAATTGATGTGTGCATGTATCCAGCCCAGTTTTTCACACTGGACTTTTTCACACTGGGCAACGTGATGTTGCCTTAAGTCCTGATAACAAAAAAACCGTTAACAACCAACAAGATTTCAAACCCCAAATAGAACCATCTTTCGACGAGTTGAGCCAAAGTAATCGTGCCTTGCTGATTCACGATGCGTTTCCGCAAAAACAATCTGTTGCTCTTGTTATCAAAGAAAAGCAAAGTTATTTCAGCCAGCAAGCGTTAAATGAATATGAAGATTTGCAAAGCCTGGAAAAAAAACAATTTGCACAAAATGTATTAGGCTTTAGTCTTTACGCCTAATATCATGAGATGTATGAGATATGAGACAAAAAAAAGCCCGAAGATTAAGCTCCGGGCTTTTTAATGTTATTTAAATTTATGCTTCAGGTGCATCAACCGCTTTCATACTTAGACGAATTCGGCCTTGCTTATCAATTTCGAGCACTTTAACGCGAACTGTGTCACCTTGCGACAATTTATCGTTCACATTCTCAACTCGCTCTTCGGATATTTGAGAAATATGTACCAAGCCGTCTCTGCCAGGCAAGATGCTAACAAATGCACCAAAATCCATTATTTTAGAGACTTTACCTTCGTAAATCATGCCGACTTCAACGTCAGAGGTTAATTCCTCAACGCGTTTCTTGGCAGCTAGACCTGCAGCTCGATCAATAGAAGCGATTTTAACCACACCCTCATCGGTAATATCAATGCTGGTTCCGGTCTCTTCGGTAATTGCACGAATTGTTGCACCACCTTTACCAATGACATCACGAATACGATCCGGATTTATTTGTAAAGTTGTGTAACGCGGTGCGTACTCAGAGAGTTCTTTACGTGGCTCACTGATCACCTTGTTCATTTCGTCAAGAATAAACAATCGACCTTTTTTGGCTTTTTCCAACGCAACTTGCATAATTTCTTTGGTGATACCAGTAATTTTGATATCCATTTGCAATGCGGTTATGCCACCGTCGGTACCAGCTACTTTAAAATCCATATCACCCAAGTGATCTTCATCACCAAGGATGTCAGTCAATACGGCAAACCCGTTATCTTCTTTGATTAGGCCCATAGCAATACCGGCTACCGGGGCTTTTATCGGAACGCCAGCATCCATCAAGGCTAAACTGCTGCCGCAAACCGATGCCATCGAGCTTGAGCCATTGGATTCAGTAATTTCAGAGACAATACGTACGGTGTAAGGATAACTTTCCATATCTGGCATGATTGCCATGACACCCCGTTTTGCCAAACGGCCATGACCAATTTCACGTCTTTTTGGCGAACCAACCATACCGGTTTCGCCCACACAGGATGGCGGGAAGTTGTAATGCAACATGAAGGAGTCGCGATATTCGCCTTCGATGGCGTCAATCATTTGTGCATCACGTTCAGTACCGAGTGTGGCAACCACAATGGCCTGGGTTTCACCGCGCGTAAACAACGCAGAGCCATGTACCCGTGGCAACAAGGAAGTTCTCACCGCTATTGCACGAACGGTATCATTGTCACGTCCGTCAATCCGCGGTTGTTGTTCAATGATCGCACTACGAACAATTTTCTTTTCCAGGCTAGCAATAGCTTTCGAAATTTCGCCTGCTGACCAACCCTCTGGGTCGTCTGCCGATTGCAATTCAGCAAGCACTTCAGCTTTAATGGTCGATAAACGTGATTGTCGATCCATTTTATCGCTGATTTGATAAGCTTCGCTGATGACAGACTCTGCTTTCTCTTTAACCGCTGCTGCTAACGCCGTATTTTCAGCAGGTGCTACCCAATCTATGCGCGGCGCATTCACTTCAACAACCATTTCGTTAATGGTATTAATCACGACTTGCATTTGCTCATGGCCGTACATGACAGCATCTAACATAACTGATTCAGGCAATATGTTCGCTTCAGATTCCACCATCAGAACGGCATCATTGGTACCGGCAACCACTAAATCCAAATCAGAAGATTTCAATTCTGAGCGCAACGGATTCAACATGAAATCACCGTTTTTGTAACCCACTCTTGCTGCACCAATCGGGCCCGCGAAAGGCGCACCGGACAATGCAACGGCAGCAGAAGCACCAATCATAGCAACGATATCCGGATCGATATCCGCATCTATTGACATTACTGTGGCAATAACTTGAACTTCGTTTAGAAAACCTTTCGGGAAAAGCGGGCGCAGAGGACGATCAATCAAGCGTGATGTCAGCGTTTCTTTTTCGGTGGGACGACCTTCTCTTTTAAAGAATCCGCCTGGAATTTTACCGGCTGAATAGGCTTTTTCCTGGTAATTAACCGTTAATGGAAAAAAGTCTCTGCCTTCGACGGCTTCCTTCTTAGCGACACATGTGACCATTACGATCGTATCACCCATACTCACCATGACCGCACCGGATGCCTGGCGGGCAATTTCACCGGTTTCAATCTTAACCGTCTGATTTCCAAACTGAAAGCTTTTGCTGATTAGTGGCACAATTTATTCCTTAGATGTTGCTGCGTATTGCTGTATTACTTGCGTAAACCGAGTTTTGCAATCAAGTTGCGGTAACGATCAAGATTTTTCTTTTTCAAATAATCCAGCAATTTACGACGTGAGCTTACCATTTTCAGTAAACCTTGACGTGAGTGATGATCGTGTATATGTGATTTGAAATGTACAGATAAATCGTCGATACGTGCGGATAACAAAGCGATTTGTACTTCAGGTGAACCAGTATCATCAGTTGTGACTTGGTTGTCCTGAACGATTTTTGCTTTGGCTACATTGTCTAATGCCATTTTTGACTCCTGCTATTTACTAAAATATGATGCTACCTGGATTTGTTATTTCAACGCTGCTACAACGCACTATTGTGATCACAGTATAGTCTAAAAATAAGGTTCTATTACCATAAAACAAGGGATTTTTAAACCGCCGTGATGTCGAGCGTGTATTTAAGCGCAGTCGTGAACTCACAGATTCAGGTGTGACTTAAACTGCGCGTATATTACCTTTACAATAGTTAAGGAACAAGCGATATAGCGCAAAATTTGTTGATTTCATATGATTTTGTGTGATTTCATGTGATTTTAGATAGGTATTGCGTTTATGCTGCATTTATCATGCGACGAGGCGCCACCCTTCCATCATCTAATATCTCACCCACGCCAATAAAAGCACCTTCGCGCTCAAAAAGCATTACCAAACCTTCTGTGGGTGCGCGCGGCGCAATAACGGGCTGCCCTTGTTTGACATAGTGGGCGGCGTCTGGTGACAGCGTGACGGCTGGCCAGTCTGTCAGCAGAGATTCTACTGGCAATAATAATTCATCGAGCAAATCAAATGCATCTTCATCGCGCAGTGCTTGCAACTGATCCATCGATACGGCTTCATCTAAATTAAACTCACCCACGCCGGTACGGCGTAATGCCCTAATATGTGCGCCGCAGCCAAGTTTTTCTCCGAACTCTTCAGCTAAGGTTCTGATGTAAGTACCCTTAGAGCAGGAAACACGAAAATCTATCGTCTGTGGAGTAAAGCCCAATAAGTCAATTGAATACAGTGAAACTAGACGCGATTTACGCTCAACTTCAATGCCCTGTCGCGCGAGCTTGTATAACGGCTGACCGTTTTGTTTAATTGCTGAATGCATCGGTGGCGTTTGTTCATATTCACCTAAAAAACCGGCGAATAGTGCTTCTAACTGCGCCTGAGAAATTTCTGGTACCGCTTTTTCTTCAAGCACATCACCTTCACTATCACCCGTTGATGTTGTAACGCCTAGCAAACATGTGGCTTCGTAGGTTTTATCGGAGTCCAGTAAATAATGTGAGAATTTGGTGGCTTCGCCGAAACAAATCGGCAACAAACCGGTGGCTAAAGGATCCAAACTGCCTGTATGCCCCGCCTTACTTGCATTGAATATACCTTTAACTCGCTGCAAAGCTCTGTTTGATGAAATATCTTGCGGCTTATCAAGCAACAAGAGTCCACTGATATTACGTCCACGACGCTTTCGGTTACCACCCACTAAACTTTACACCATTTATTTTTTGTCGGCTTCAATGGCCTGATCGATTAAATTGACAAGACGATTACCGCGCTCGATAGAATCATCATATTTGAAATGTAATTGCGGGATAGAACGCAATTTTATCCGCCGACCCAGTTCCCGACGAAGAAATCCCGCCGCATTGTTCAAACCGGCCTCGACAGACGGGTCAATCTCATTGGCATTTTTCCCTAACACAGTGTAATGCACCGTGGCATGAGAAAAGTCTCTTGTAACATTCACCGCAGAAAGTGTCACCCATTGTACCCTAGGATCTTTAACTTCAAATTGAATAAGTTGCGCCAGCTCGCGCTGGATTTGCTCGCCAACCCGGCGTGAGCGACCATTTCCACTTTCCATTAAATTGTGCGCTCAACCTTAACTCGTTCATAAACTTCAATTTGGTCACCGGGCTTGACATCATTGTAGTTTTTAACGCCAATCCCACATTCGGTACCATTTTTCACTTCACTGACATCGTCTTTAAAGCGTCTCAATGACTCAAGCTCACCTTCATAGATAACCACATTATCGCGTAAAACACGAATGGGAAGGTGACGTTTTACGCTGCCTTCGGTCACCATACAACCTGCAATTGCGCCCAGCTTGGGTGAGCGGAAAACATCCCGGACTTCTGCCAAACCAAGAATCTGTTCTTTGAATTCCGGTGCAAGCATGCCACTCATAGCTGATTTAATTTCATCAATTACATCGTAAATTACACTGTAATAATGTAGATCGATACCTTCTTCTTCGATTAAACGTCTAGCGGCATTGTCTGCCCGGACATTAAAGCCAATCACTACTGCACTTGAGGCTAATGCCAGGTTAGCATCAGATTCGGTAATTCCACCAACACCGCTGGCAACAATTTTAACCCGCACTTCATCAGTGGATAAGTTGGTCAATGCGTCCGATAAGGCTTCTAATGAACCGCGAACGTCGGTTTTCAACAGGACATTTAAGGTTGAGACTTCACCCTCTTCCATGTGAGTGAACAAGTTATCAAGTTTGGCAGCATGCTGCTTGGCAAGTTTGATTTCACGGAATTTACCTTGGCGGAACAATGCAATTTCTCGCGCTTTTTTCTCATCAGGTACGACTATCGTTTCATCGCCGGCTTCCGGTGTGCCGGATAAACCGAGAATTTCAACCGGCATTGAAGGGCCCGCTGTCAATATAGGCTTGCCATTCTCATCCATCATGGCCCGCACCCGACCAAACTCTTGCCCGGCCAGTACAATATCGCCTTTTTTCAATTGACCTGACTGAATCAGCAATGTCGCAACTGGACCACGACCTTTATCCAAACGTGACTCTACAATGACACCTTTAGCAGGGCCTGTGGCAATGGACCTGAGTTCCAATACTTCGGATTGCAATAATACACCATCGAGTAATTCATCAATGCCTTCACCGGTTTTCGCTGACACATGCACAAACATCGTATCACCACCCCAGTCTTCAGGAATGACTTTTTCTTGCGCCAATTCATTTTTAACGCGATCAGGATCGGCCGCTTCTTTATCAATTTTGTTGACAGCAACTACCATGGGTACGCCTGCAGCTTTGGCGTGCTGAATGGCTTCCTTAGTCTGCGGCATGACACCATCGTCAGCAGCAACGACCAGAATAACCACGTCAGTCACATTTGCGCCACGCGCACGCATGGCGGTAAATGCCGAATGCCCTGGTGTATCGAGAAAAGTTACCGTACCTTTCGCCGTATCAACATGGTAAGCACCAATATGCTGGGTAATACCACCTGCCTCACCTGATGCGACTTTAGCGCGACGAATGTAATCTAACAGCGATGTTTTACCGTGATCAACATGCCCCATAATTGTAACTACTGGAGGGCGTGTTACGGCTTCGCCTAGATTTTCTGCCTGCATTAATGCATCTTCGAGTGCATTTTCACTGACGGGTTTTGCAATATGGCCCATTTCTTCCACTACCAGTGTTGCGGTATCTTGATCCAGCACCTGATTGATAGTCGCCATGGTACCGAGTCGCATAAATACTTTAATAACCTCGGCGGCTTTAACTGACATTTTCTGCGCCAATTCTGCAACGGTAATCGCCTCAGGGACACCAATCTCTCTAACGATCGGGCCGGTCGGTTTTTCAAAACCATGTTGTTGGGGCGAAGAACTCGTTGCAGTACTGCGTGTCTGGCGACCTTTTTTCTTGCGTCTACCGGCTTTATCAGAAGATACATGTAACTCCTTACGACCACCTTCGTCGCCAGCACGACCTTTATTATCTTTGCGTTTTTTCTTTTTACTGGCGCCTTTTTCCTCTCTTGCTGCTTGCGCTTGCGTTTCTTCCGCCTGTTTTTTTGCCTTTTCTTCAGCTGTGAGTTCTGGCTCTTTGCTTATGACTTTGGCAGCCGGGGCTGCTGCTGTCGCAACCGGTGCGCTAACTTCTTCCGCCTGCTGCGCTTGTTCTTGCTCTAGTTTGGCTTGTGCAATCAATACTTCTTCCTGCTGCAAACGCACTTGTTCTTGTTTTTTCTCACGTTTCTGCTCTTCTTGTTCAAGCTCTTTTTCTTGACGAACTTTTGCTTCGGCAACGGCTTCTAACGCAGCTTTATCTTCATCGGTTACCGCATCGCTACGTTTCACGTAGGTACGTCGTTTGCGCACTTCTACGCTAATGGTTCTTGAGCCGGTTTTACCCTGACCTATACCACCGCTGGTGCCGGTTTTTTGTTTGATTTCACTAACTGATTTTCTTTTCAGAGTGATTTTTTTTGGTGTAGCATCTACCGCTGAATCACCTCTCCGACCACGCAGAAAGGACAGCAACTGCATCTTTTCATCGTCGGTAATAGTTTCTTCCGACGTTTTAACCGGCAGACCTGCATCGCTTAATTGCGAGATAAGTCGATCCACTGGGATCCCAACGACTTCCGCAAACTGTTTTACCGTTACTTCCGACATGCTCATTCCTCTTTTACTTTCCCTTTATTCTTCAGCAGCAAACCAAGGTTCACGTGCTTTCATGATCAAGCTAGCCGCTTTTTCTGCGTCAATATCTAAAATTTCGACCAACTCGTCAACGGCTTGTTCAGCGAGGTCTTCCATCGAGCAAATTTTGTTCTTCGCCAGTTCTTTTGCTAGCTCCGCAGTCATGCCTTCCATTTCCAGTAAATCCTGTTGTGGCTCGGCACCGCCCAGTTCTTCCTTGGCGATCGCTTGCGTAAGTAACACATCTCTAGCGCGTTGACGAAGTTCGTCAACCATATCTTCATCAAATTCCTCAACACCTAACATTTCTTGCTTCGGTACGTAGGCAATCTCTTCAATACTTGAAAATCCTTCCTCAACCAAAATCGCCGCGACTTCTTCATCGACACCGAGCTGATCCCTAAAGCCATGTAATGTGGACAGGGTTTCAGCTTCGCTTTTTTCTTCCGCTTGAGACTCAGTCATTACATTAATATCCCAGCCGGTCAACTCGCCAGCGAGTCTGACATTTTGCCCACCTCGGCCAATCGCTTGAGATAATTGATCTTCTGCTACTGCAACATCCAGCGTATGCTTGTCTTCGTCAACAACAATTGACAGAACTTCTGCCGGAGACATGGCATTGACAACAAACTGCGCGGGATTTTCATCCCAGGTGATTATATCAACCCGCTCACCGTTTAGTTCATTGGACACCGCTTGAACTCGAGAGCCACGCATACCGACACAGGCGCCCACAGGATCTATCCGGGAGTCATTGCCGCGTACCGCAATTTTTGCCCGTAATCCTGGATCTCGTGAAGCGGCAACAATATCAATTAAACCTTCACCGACTTCAGGGACTTCAAGTTTAAATAATTCGATTAATAATTCCGGCGCAACTCGGCTAAGAAATATTTGTGGTCCACGTACTTCGCTTTTCACTTCCTTCAAATAAGCACGTATCCTGTCACCTGGACGCATGACTTCACGAGGAATCATATTGTCGCGGGTAATAATGCCTTCAGCATTGCTTCCCAAATCAATAAACACGCTGCCTTTTTCGACGCGTTTGACAACCCCGTTTACCAGCTCGCCTTCCCTGTCAATAAAAGCCTCGACAATCTGTGCCCGCTCTGCTTCCCGAACTTTCTGTACGATAACCTGCTTGGCAGTTTGTGCCGCAATACGTCCAAACGCGACGGATTCAATGGGCTCTTCTATATACTGACCTAGTTCGATCTCAGGATTGATGGATTTTGCCTGCGGAAATAACATCTCGCGGGATGGGTGATCAAAGTTCACATCATCATCAGCCATCACTAACCAGCGACGAAAGGTTTCATAATCGCCACTAACCCGATCTATGAAAACCCTGGCGTCAATATCTTCTCCGTATTTTTTACGTGTCGCAGTCGCAAGTGCTGCTTCAATGGCTTCGAAAATAACATCTTTCTCTACACCTTTTTCATGCGACACAGCATCGACTACAAGTAAAATTTCCTTACTCATTGCTTCCAGTCTCCAAAGCACTAATATCTACAAACATAAAATTCAAAATTCAGGCACCAAACTCGCTTTGTCCAGAAGATCGAAGCTTAAATTAACTTCTTTATCTGCCATCGCTAGAACGATATGCTGATCTTCCACAGCACGAATAATCCCGGTAAATTTTCGCTGACCATCAATGGGTACTTTCATTCGAACCACACACCGATGACCTTCAAACTTTCTAAAATGATCCAGGGTGAACAGCGGTCGATCTACACCCGGCGATGAAACCTCTAAATTATATTCACCACTAATGGGATCTTCTACATCCAGCACTGCACTGACCTGGCGGCTTACCGCTGAGCAGTCATCCAGGGTGATCCCATTTTCAGAATCGATAAAGATCCTTAATATGGAATGTTTACCTTGTGGCATATATTCAAGCCCAACAAACTCGTACCCTAACCCGGATACAACCGGCTCAATCATGCTCTCCAGTACTGTATTCTTACGCATGAAACCCCTGTAAACAAAAAGTGGGCCAATGGCCCACTTTTTTAAATTCTCTTCAAATTACAAACACAGAGTCACAAACTCTGGTCATTGAAGTAACAACCAAGCGCTAAGCCTTTGATTTACATCATAATTGCGCTTTCTTCATAATTTAAAATCTTATTCATTAAAGAGCCATATGCCCATGACCGCGTATCATAGGTAAATTATTTTATAAAATCAAGGGTTATAGTGGATTTTATCTACATCTGCGGACTAAATTCTAGGCTTAAAAAAAGACTGGGCATATTATAACTTAATATACCGATGCTATTAGACTTATTATTTTACTGGGTTTTCACTCAGCTGATTTAGTTTTTTCAACTGAGACTTATAGTGCACTTTGAAATCACGTAACATTTTACCCTCTTTCTGGTAGGCAGCAACTTGCTCATATTTATCTTTCGCCACATCAAGCATCGCCGCTTTCTTTAACGGGCCAACTCTCATGACTTTCTTATCGATGAATTTCTCGAATGACTCCGGATCAAATGAGTCAATCAGTCGATCAATAATGATTTGCACGGCTTCATACATCGCTTTTTGTCGATTAGCCGCCTGGCGCTCAATCACCTCTAATGCCTGCGGCAGTGAATTCATGTTTTCATTCGATGCCTGCGCTACTGTAAGAATTTTCTGTTTAACATCAAAAAGCTGAACTGATAACTTCCCCAGCAATTGATCGTCATTTTCGTCAGGCAAGGTTTCAGCAAATAGTTCCTGATTAATCGCGTTCAACTTTTCACGCAATCTATTGTGAATCAAGCGAGATGACTTCAACAACGCATCAATACCGTCTTGTAATAATGCATAATCAATTGTCGACGTACTGTTAGCCATGGCAAGAAATGTCATGATCTCTTTTCTCGATATGTAACGCAATTGCGACAGGCAGTAAATTTTCAGCGCACGTGTTTTGACACTCATTGGCTGATCGCTCAGCTTAAGCATCAACATAGATAAATCGGGTGAATTAACGGTTTCTTGATGCATTGTTTGCCGGCATTATCATTGTACGATCATTGTCTTGATCAAGTTTATGGTTTGATGCTTGCAGTGGAACTTCATCCTTACGCGAGGATCTACTATCATCATCTGGGATGTCAGCCACTATATGCAAAGGAGTTTCATCCGGTTCATCCAGCGCCAGGACAGCGTTTAACCAAACCTCATCAGCAATTAATTCTGTCAGTACTTTCTTTAATATTTCATCCTGATCATCAGTCTCTACTTCCGGATCGAGCACACACGCCTCAATTTCATCAATCAAACTCCCCAATTCATTGCAGGCTGAATCAAAAAATTCGATAATTTCTGCAGACTCTTTCTCATCAGCACTCTTTTCAAAATAATAAGCGGTCTGACACATCCAGACGATAATTTTTAACCAGTGAATAGATGAAAGTTTGTATCCGACTTTCGTTGATGGTTTGTAATAAATATTTTCCTGACGAAATACCACCGATAAAGCACTATTTGTATTAATCATTTGCGCCATATCATTGGCATTAAGATTTTTCTGCGTTTTCAAAAGCGGTAAAAGTATTTGCTGAGCATGACGTAACTCTTGCTCTTCCAATACGGAATTTTTCAGCAAAATACTTAAAAAACACATGAATAACTGATCGGATAAAACTGGCATTTTTTCCACAACAAGATATTTCACCGGTTTAAACATCTCTTGCGGAAAACAAACGAGAACATCCTCTAGTGATTGATCTTTTTGCAGCTGCAGATCTAATTGATAAAAATCATTTTCAACCCGATTCACCTGACAAAATACTCTAGCAGACCCACTTCCATCGTCTTCTAGCTCTATTAAACAACGGTCCCCAACGGCCAATACCGACAAGTCGCTCAGGTTTTTTCTAAATTCAATACAATAAGACTGCTGCTCCTCAAAGATCCGCGCGGTTGCACTATTAAAACCATTAGGTGTCTCTTGATGTTCAATGGGCTTTTTGCTGGAAAAAGGCAGCAATGAAAGAGTTAACGTCTGCGAAGTTGCGCAGCTATCATTGACATAAAGTTGATCGTGTTGAAATATTGACAATACATCCTTATTTTCTTGCACTAAAGATTTCAGGTAATTGATGACAGATTCAAATAGGCGTAACTTCTCAACCGTCGTTTGCGTTACATTTCTTTCTTTGTAGGATTGAAATGTCAAACCTTTAAGGTAATCAACCCGGGCAGGCTGCTGTTCAGCCAGGTTTTCCAGATAAAGTGCGCGATCTTCGGTATCGCTGCAGCCAATAAGTTGCGACGACTCCAGCAGATTAAGCGGATAATTATCCAGCAAAAACAAACCTGCTGGGCCCGCATTGAAAATCGATAAAGCCTGTTCTACATTGCGCTCAATACCAAAACACTTTGGCCTTTCAGCGCAATTAACACAAGCGTAATCATCTGCCTCTTCGCTGCTGTCAATCGATGCCAGTAGCTGAGAAAAAGGTTTGCCTTTATCCTTAGTCGGTATGGCCATGAAATCATTTTTTTCACGGCAATATAACAATGGAAATATAGTGAACGGATACTCATCGCCAAACGCCATCGCTACCTGCTTTGGTAAATGACTCGCCTTGATCAGCTGCATGAGCTCAGAGTGAAAGATTTTGTTTGGCGGATTTTCGCCGATTAAACCCAAGAAAACTTTTTTAGTCAGAAAACCGTCACCGCATTCCAGCTCCGCTTCAAAGCAACGCACACCATCCTCAAACACGATTTGCTTAAATGGGCTAACATTCATTTTTTCTGGGGGATTAGAATCCAACCACAAATGTAATTTGTATTCCGTTTCACGCCCCATGAACAACGGGCTAAGCAAAATTTTCTGGAAATTTTCTGTCATATTAATAGTACGCCGTTTTCCCTTTTCGATACTTCTTTCACTAATTATATTTACTCACATTTGGAGTTCAAAGGTGCAAAAGTGGCACTTTCCAACACCCGCAGCGGCAAAACCTTACTGAGAAACGACGTGAATACATCCCTTTGAAATTAGTTCCGCTGCATAAGCTTTTGGTTACTAAAATTAATCATATAAGGCTTACCGGCAGCATGCATGCCGCCAACACTCTCGACAAGGCCTTGCCACGACGAGCGTTAATTACGGGAAAAACATTTGAACGCCGAAACTTGAGCATAAAAAGCTGATCACCGCTATATTTTTGAGCTCTTCAACTCATCAACCCATCTCAAGCGGTTTTAACACAGCAATAATTAGACCCGAATTCGTTGACATTAGACACGAAGGATGGTGCGTAGATGAACCCTACGGAAGTAGATCCCCTTCCTTTCAAAGGTTAATCCACTAAAATCGAAATTTCCGCTTCCAAAACCGTTTGGATGCGCTATAGTTAAACAGGAAAAACTGTTCTTCATTGATGATTAGCTTTACTTCATGCAGCGTTTTATTCCTGACAGCTTCAAATATCGTTTGAAACACAGCTGGATTAACTGAAATTTGAAAATCGGCTTGCAGGTCGAGGAAAAGACAACTCTCCTCAGTAAAATTTTTCTTAAGCATCGAAAACTCATTAGCCGATCTAAGATCGATTCCGGCGAGCTGGGACAAGGCCATCACTTCAATATTATCTGTATATACGCAAGTAAGATTAGTTTTGACTTCACGTGGCAAGCAGCCAGCACCGCTTAACCAGAGACTATTGACTTCAACTTTACCTTGTTGATTTCTTTGTTGGTTGGTTTTCGAATGATGCAGCACCATCTGCACATCGGAGAGGAATTTTTTGAAACGAAAATTATCCGGGGTATCGGGCATGTGTGGCAAAATATTTTCGCTGATTATATCTCGCGTGAAAACGGTTGGTAAGTTCATTTTCTCCGGTAAAATGCACACCCATCGTTGTGGCGTTAATGCCTGAAATTGAAAACCGTCTTCTGCAAAATAAGTATTCAATTCTTCTATCAACGCAGCAATTTCTTGGGTCGTTAAGTCGCTAAAATCCGTGGTCGTCACATACAAAAAATCTCGATTGGGCTGGATATTTGCTGGCTCAGCAAAACACGCGAATTTATCTTCCAGCGTATAACCAGCATTCAATAAATTCAAGGCCGCCGCCGCACTGGCATCTGGCAAACCAAATAATTGCAACGCATAATCTTTTGCTGATAAACGCAAATCGTGACACTGGCTTCTGGCCAATATCATGCTCAAGTACTTCCAATCCATCGATGAATTCTTTTTCACGTGGGATAAAAGTTGCGGCAAGATCAAAGTCAAAGCGTTATTGGTTGTTTTTTGCAATGGTATATCCAAATATAAAGTGTGTTAACAATAGAGATAGGCTAGCAAAATTCCAGGCAAATGGATATGCCCAGGAGCCTGTCCGAGAATGGAAAGCCTACTCGGCAACTGCTCCTGCATTATTGCTCTACCTTCGCCCATCCATGGGCTCGTACCTCCTGCATCCATGCAGTCGTGCGGAAAACCCGTTTTGCACATATTTTCCGATCCTTTTCAGCGAATAGCTACGGCTATTAACTTCAAACGATCGAAAAATCCGCACTAAAACGGTTTTCCCTCGTAACGACTTCCATTCTCGGTCAGGCTCCTAGTGTTTGACCTTAATTCATACCTGAGATATGGTACGCGTTTTTTCACAGTGAGAATCGTCATGCCCCGAAAATCCGAGCCTAAAGCTTTCGAAGAATCACTGGCCGAGCTCGATGAAATTGTGAGCAAAATGGAATCCGGGGACTTGAGCCTGGAAGAATCACTCAGCGCTTTTGAAAAAGGCATCAAACTAACGTCCGATTGTCAAACAGCGCTACAAGCCGCCGAACAAAAGGTTAGCCAACTGCTGGAAAAGGAAGACAATTTAAGCATTGAGCCTTTTACTGCAAACCTTGAAGATGATAAATAGATGCTGGCACTTCAAGAAAAATTTGAAACTTATCAATCAGTTGTTGATACCGGGCTCAATACCACGCTACTAAGCCAAGAGCTTGTGCCTGAAAGGCTGCATGAGGCCATTCATTACGTGGTGTTAAATGGTGGAAAACGGATTCGACCCATCTTGGTATTTGCTGCAGCAGAGGCTCTGGGCGCAAACATGCAGCAAGCGCTAGCACCCGCCATGGCAGTTGAATTAATCCATGCCTACTCATTGGTGCATGATGACCTGCCAGCCATGGATGATGACGATTTGCGTCGTGGCAAACCCACCTGCCATGTCGCTTATGACGAAGCCACCGCCATTTTAACCGGTGATGCACTACTTACCTACGCCTTTGAGGTTCTCGCAGCAGAGGAAATCCCCTTAATCGACGATAAAACCCGCTTAACAATGATTAAATTGCTAGCAACAGCCAGCGGCTCTCAGGGCATGGTGGGCGGTCAAGCCATTGATTTGTACGCTGTTGGCAAAAACCTCTCATTAGAGGCATTAAAAACGATGCATTCACTCAAAACCGGCGCTTTAATCAAAGCGAGCACCTTGTTAGGGGCCTATTCAGCGGGCAACGTTACACCAACACAGATCAATGCTCTCGCCGAGTATTCGACCTGCATCGGCCTTGCATTTCAAATACAAGATGACATTCTGGATATCGAAGGCGATACCGTTGTGATTGGTAAATCTCAGGGATCAGACGAGGCAAAAAACAAACCAACCTACCCTGCCTTACTTGGCATGGATGGCGCAAAACAGGCGGCGCAAGATATGCATAACAAGGCCATTGAGGCATTAAGAATTTTTGATGAAAAAGCCGATACTTTGCGCCAGATATCAGAATACATCGTGTCTCGCAAGCATTGATTTTAACAACCGAAACCCGACGAGGGCTGATTTTTTTCATGCTTGGCAGGATTGAGTAAAAATAAGCTGCAGCATAATAATAAAAAACTTGCATATACTATACATAAACGTCATCATCCCAACTTTTAGATGAAATTGAAGTGTGACTAGGCAACAATCTATATGACAATAATAAGCAAATTCCCTCTATTGGATAAGGTTAATTCACCTGCCGAATTGCGCGCCATACCTGAAAAACAATTGAATGAATTTGCGGCTGAATTACGCCAATTCATGATTGAGAGTTTAAGTAATACCGGTGGGCATTTATCATCGGGTCTCGGCACAATAGAACTTACCGTCGCACTGCACCACGTCTACAATACACCGTTTGATCGAATCATCTGGGATGTGGGTCACCAAAGTTATCCGCATAAAATCCTCACGGGCCGCAAACACTTAATGCCGACATTACGGCAAAAAGGGGGTCTATCTGGCTTCCCGCATCGACAAGAAAGCGAATATGACACCTTCGGCACTGGCCACTCCAGCACCTCAATCAGTGCTGCAGTGGGCATGGCACTCAGTGCCACCCTGCAAAACAGTCGACGTAAAGTGGTTGGCGTCATCGGAGATGGTGCATTAACCGGCGGAATGGCATTTGAAGCACTAAGTCATGCTGGCGATTTGGATACCGACATGCTCGTCATCCTCAATGATAACGAAATGTCGATTTCAGAAAATGTCGGTGGATTATCCAACTATTTAACCAAAATTCTGTCCGGCAAGCTCTATACACAAGTCCGCGAAGGCAGTAAAAAAGTGCTTAAATCCATGCCGGCAATGTCTGAACTCGCCAGCCGGGTGGAAGAGCACGTGAAAGGCATGGTGGTACCCGGTACGTTATTTGAGGAGCTGGGCTTCAATTATATTGGGCCAATTGACGGGCACGACATTCCCATGTTGGTTGCGACATTAAAAAATCTGAAAGATTTAAAAGGCCCGCAGTTTCTGCACATTATCACCCAAAAAGGCCGAGGATATGCCCCAGCAGAAAATAATCCCTGCAAGTTTCATGGGGTAACACCCTTTCATATTGAAACCGGTGAAGCCAAGACAAAAAGCACCAGTACTGCACCCACGTATACGCAGGTTTTTGGTGAGTGGCTATGTGATATTGCCACTGCGGATGAGCGTGTAGTTGGCATTACACCGGCCATGTGTGAAGGCTCAGGCATGGTGGAGTTCGCCAAACGTTTCCCTGAACGCTATTTTGATGTTGGCATCGCCGAGCAACACGCCATCACAATGGCTGCGGGCTTCGCCTGTGAAGGCATTAAACCCGTCATGGCAATTTATTCTACCTTCCTGCAACGCGGATATGACCAGTTCATTCACGATGTTGCGCTGCAAGAACTACCCGTATTGTATGCCATCGACCGTGCTGGTTTAGTCGGGCCGGATGGTGCTACGCACGCTGGCAGTTTTGATTTGAGTTACATGCGCTGCATACCCAACATGGTCATCATGGCGGCAAGTGATGAAAATGAATGCCGTCAAATGCTGTACACCGGTTACCAGCATAACGGGCCAGCAGCCGTTAGATACCCACGTGGTAAAGGTCCAGGCGCAAAAATCAATAAGATCATGCAACCTATCCCGCTTGGCAAGGCTGACATCCGACGTAAGGGCAAAGACATTGCAATTCTCGCGTTTGGCAGTATGTTAGCACCGGCTATCAGCGCTGGAGAAAAGCTCAATGCCACTGTGGTAAATATGCGATTTGTTAAACCACTGGATGAAAAGTTAATTCTTGAGATGGCCAGACAACACGACCTCATTGTCACGATTGAAGAAAACGTCATCGCTGGTGGTGCTGGCAGCGCAATCAATGAGTTACTGGTCAAAACCAACCATCCACCCAAAATAGCAAACCTCGGATTACCCGATAAATTTGTCGAACACGGTGAGCGTGATGTATTATTGCACGATTGCGGGCTTGACGAACAAGGGATAATCTCCTCGATTCTTCAATTAAAACCAATTAATTTGGAAGAAGCACTACCCGTAGAAGCTAATTCCTAGTAAAATTATCAAGATATATTATGGCTGGATTATACACACTAAAAGTAGTGACAGACTTTGCTGCCTCGCACTCTTTGCGAGATTATCAAGGAAAATGTCAACGCCTTCATGGTCACAACTGGAAAGTTGAAGTTGAAGTTGCCGCCCACAAACTCGACAACGTCGGCATGGGCATAGACTTCAAACAAATAAAACGTGCGACCAATGAAGTGCTTGAAGGACTTGATCATTTTCATCTTAATGACATTGCTCCCTTCGATAAAATAAACCCTACAGCAGAAAATATTGCCGCGTTTATCTATGCAGCAATCGGCAAACTAATTGACCAAGAACATATTCACGTGAGCGCTGTCACAATATGGGAGACTGAGCGAGCCTGTGTTCGCTATACCGAGGTAAAATAATGACAGAAGTAATGGCAGCCATCGAAGATGTACAGAATTCGCAAGATTCACGTCAAATAGCGATCGACAAGGTCGGTATTAAAGACATTCGCCATCCGGTAAGAGTCAGTGACCGAACTGGTGGTGAACAACACACTATTGCAAACTTCAACATGTATGTGAATTTACCGCACAATTTCAAAGGTACTCACATGTCGCGTTTTGTTGAGATATTGAATTTGCACGAGCGAGAGATTACGGTTAAATCGTTCAAAGAAATGCTGTTTGAAATGACGGAAAAACTGGAAGCCCAAGCGGGTCATATTGAAATGAGCTTCCCCTATTTCATTAATAAGTCCGCACCGATTTCGCAAGTAGAAAGTCTGCTTGACTACGAAGTAACATTTATTGGTGAGCTCAATGGCGAAAAACCCATATTAACGACTAAAGTCGTTGTACCGGTAACCAGCTTATGCCCATGCTCAAAGAAGATATCTGAGTATGGCGCACACAACCAACGCTCTCACGTCACTATTGCCGTGAAAACTCGCGGTTTTGTCTGGATCGAAGAATTAATTGATATCGTCGAAACCCAAGCATCGTGTGAATTGTATGGTTTACTTAAACGACCGGATGAAAAATACGTCACTGAACGTGCCTATAATAATCCGAAATTCGTTGAAGACATGGTAAGAGATGTTGCTGCCTGTTTGAATGCCGATGACCGTATCACGTCTTATACGATTGAATCAGAAAATTTCGAATCTATCCACAACCATTCCGCTTACGCGTATATTGAAAAGATCAAATAAATCAAAGTCAGCACACAGACTTTAGGCGCTGCCGGTTATAACTCACAATCAGTGTTCAAACTATTCCTCGTAATTAGCGCTCGTAGTGGCAAGGCCTTATCGAGAGTGTTGGCAGCAGGGATGCTGCGTTCAACCTAGAATAATCAGTTGGCGCGAATTTATAGCGTAAGATATTGGAGTGGATAGTGAATTCAAGAATTGCGTGGTCACCTTATTGGTGATTAGCAGATTCTTGGATTCGTTAGGTGCTTCAAGAACTTGCGCTAGAAATCGTGGTTCAACTGATTAATCTAGGTTTAAGCCTACAAGGACGTATTCACAGCGTCTCTCGGTAAGGTTTTGCTGCTACGGGTGCTGGAAGGTGGCAATTTTGAACTCCGATTGTGAGCTATAGCCATGAGTCTGTCCGAGAAGCCTGCTATTCACTTCTGCGTCAAATGCATCATGCCATTTTCATTGAGCACTTT
Organism: uncultured Ectothiorhodospiraceae bacterium; assembly: GCA_945787125.1. Classification (GTDB taxonomy): domain Bacteria; phylum Pseudomonadota; class Gammaproteobacteria; order S012-40; family S012-40; genus CALZHW01. The sequence continues at coordinate 25,915 of CALZHW010000002.1, read as the reverse complement.
TAAATGCTTTAAGAATGACATACCTAATAATGCAATGGCGGGATGCTCACCTTCAAGCACGGTGGCTTCAATGCCCGTTAAACGAATGCTACCTAAAGAAATCTTATCCAAAGTAACCTGATAACCTATCACTTGACTCGATGCTGTTGTTACATTCACCTCTTTGCCACTTTTGTAATCTATGCCAAGCCACTTGGCAACTACTGAGTTGATCGATACAGTTGTTGCCCCGGTATCCACTATGAAATCTACAACTTTACCATTGATGCTGCCGGGGGTTTTATAGGAGCCACTAGCATCGAGTGCAACAGAGAAACTTGCCTTTGAGGTTTTTCTCGCCCCAAAACTATTGCTGCTGCCCAATGTATAAGGTTTCGACACACCATTGAAACTTAACACGGCTTTATCAGAATTTGCAAAATCCAACGTGACCTCTCGAAAAGTTTGGCCAACACGTAACAGCTTTTGTTTACCATCAACCACCAGCAGGACTTTATTTTTAAACAAACCTACCACCTGAATGCTCGGTTGGGCATAAACAAAATGAGATAGCAACAACATGATAATGAGTATGAATTTTTTCATTTTTATTCTCTAAAGCGTACCACCGCACCGGTATTGCGGTTAGTGCCACTACGAATGGCCTCTTGAAGTTCAAGAGTATCCACTGGATTTTTTTTATTTTCAACTTTTTTGTTTTTCTGGTTATTTAATTTCTGCTCTTCAGGCGTCATCGGTTCTGGTTCCACACCTTTTTCCCGGTAGAGACTATCTTCAGATTTTTTCTTCAACATTAAGATGTCAATTCTGCGATTGGCTGGATCAGTAGGTTTATCCGGTTTTAATAAAAATCGGGATGCCAATCCTTCTATCCGTGCGATTTTACTACTCGGGGTGCCGGCACGAACCAATTCCCGGCGTGCCGCATTGGCTCGATCACTGGATAGCTCCCAGTTACTATAAGTATCGTTATGCGTGTAACGTTTCGCATCAGTATGACCGGAAATACTCATTTTATTCTGAATGGTATTAAGAATAGGAGAAATTTCGCGAAGAATTTTTTTCGCATAACTTTTCAATTCGGCACTTCCCCTGTCAAACATGGGGCGATTATTTTCATCAATAATTTGAATATGCAAACCTTCTTCGGTGATTTCAATTAATATCTGATCGTTATATTCTGTGATTGAAGGCGTATTCTCAATCACGTCTTCAATTTTCGCTTTTAATGCCTCAAGTTTATCCGTTTCCATTTGCTCAAAGGCTTCACTATAGTATTCAAAACTATCGCTTTCCCGACCCTGATCGCCGTCACCTTTTGAACTATCAATATTACTACCCAGCTCAATCATACTCGTGCTAGTCCCACCGGCTGCATTGATGGCACTGGGGTTTTCAAAATAATCCGCCACACCGGATAGCGTTTCCTGACTAGTGGATGATAGCAACCAGAGCAACAAAAAGAACGCCATCATGGCTGTTACGAAATCCGCATACGCCACTTTCCAGGAACCACCATGATGTCCAGCGTGGGCTGCCTTCTTGATCTTTTTAACGATTATTGGTTGTAGATTTTCAGCCATTCAGGCACCGTAGCGTTTATTTACTTGTTTTTAACGAACTCTTCGAGCTCTAAAAATCCCGGTCTTTCTGTTGAGTAAATGACTTTACGACCAAACTCAATGGCCACTTGTGGACTATAGCCATTCAATGACGCTAACAACGAAACCTTGATCACTTCAATAAATTTACTTTCATCTTCGGCAATATACGACATTGCGTTAGCAATTGGGCCAAATATTCCGTATGACAACAAAATACCCACAAAGGTACCCACCAACGCCGCACCAACTTTAGCACCAATCACCGCCGGGCCCTGGTCAATCGATGCCATGGTGATTACCACCCCCATAACTGCCGCAACGATACCAAAACCTGGTAGACCATCTGCCATCAATTGCATAGCACCATGCGCCATACCGCCTTCCTTGTGATGCGTTTCTAACTCCTTGTCCATGAGGTCTTCAATTTCCATTGCATTTGCCGCACCGGTTACCATCAAGCGCAAATAATCGGTCATAAATTCTATCGCATGATGATCCGACATCACTTTAGGGTATTTTGAAAATACCTCGCTCTGCTCTGGTTCTTCAATATGCGCCTCTAATGACATCAAACCTTCTTTTCGCGCCAAGGTAAAAAGATCAAACAGCAACGCTAGCAGATCCATATACATTTCTTTTGTGTATTTTGAACCTTTAAGCAACGCGGGGATTTCTTTCATTATTTTTTTAGAGACTTTCGCCGGGTTAGCCAATATTAGGGCACCAGTTGCACCACCCGCAATAATCACTAACTCAGGTGGATGCCATAACGCCACGAGACTTCCGCCTGAGAGCAGGAAGCCGCCAAACACACAAATGATTACGATTAAAAATCCTACAATTATTGTCATAATACGTTGTTTTTAGGCTGTATTAGCCAAATTTCCTTAGGTAATTAGGGTATCTCTTGAACAAGTATCGACAGAACGATTCCAAAACTTAAGCATCCAATATGATGGTTGGTTTTATGGCCTCAACCGCTCGAATTTATCCATCTAACGTGATACATTCATGACCAGAAAATCCTGTAAAAAAACCTGCATTAATCAATACTGCAATAACTAATGGAAATAAAAATGACGTTTACAAAAATACATGGGGTATTGCTCATACTGCTTTGTGGTTTCAGCGCGATAACGCCAGCTTTTGATTATCTCCAGCCATTGCCGGAAAAACCTATTGCACCTGCCGATAATCCACTCACACAAGAAAAAATAGATTTGGGAAAAAGTTTATTTTTCGATCCGAGACTGTCAGCAAAAGGCGATGTTTCGTGTAATAGTTGTCACAACCTCGCGGCCGGCGGTGATGACGATGGCGCAGTAATAAACATGCCCGGTCGCTTGATCAAACGTTCCGCGCCCAGTGTTTGGAATGTCGCCTATATGTCCACCTACTATTGGGATGCACGCGCCAAATCCCTCGAAAAACAGGCGGTGGAGCATATTCTTGACCCCAACATAATGGCGATGGGACACGCCACAAATCTGCAAGCTCGTCTTCAGTCTATTCCAGGTTATGTGCAAATGTTTCGTGCCGCATTCGGCAATCAGCCGATCAGCATTGAAACAATCGCCCAGGCTATCGCCTCTTTCGAAAGAACGCTGATTGTTCCTGATAGTCGCTTTGATCAATTCATTAAAGGCAATGAGGCTGCGCTGAATGAACAAGAAAAACGTGGCATGCAAACTTTCACCGACAAAGGTTGCTTGTCTTGTCATTTTGGCACCAACTTCGCCGGGCCTGCACCGGGTCCAGCGCTAAAGATGGGTGATGGATTCTATGAGATGTTCCCTAATTATCGCGGCTCACGCTATGAGGAAAAATATGATTTTGTCAGTGACCTGGGGCGTTATCATACAAGCTTGGATGCAGAGCACAAACTAATGTGGCGGGTACCTTCATTGCGCAATATTACCGACACCGCCCCCTATTTTCACAATGGCTCAGTCAATGATTTAAGTCAGGCGGTGAGAATCATGAGTGAAGTGCAGTTTAACTACCCGATTACCGAGCATGAAGTTCAGGATATTGTGGCATTTTTACAAACCCTTACCGGCAAATATCCTAGCCTAACATTGCCACGACTGCCAGATACTAGTGGGGCCAGCCTGACAAATTGAATGCCAATTGTGAGATTTTAAATAGTGCTATCCAGCAAGTGAGACACCAACACCAGCTCGTAGATCATTAGAAGAAAATACAGAACAAAAATACTTTTTATCGCACTTGAGCCGGTTACACCTCGACAAATCACAAAGGTTTTATGACTCACTAAAATTAGCATACCCAGCGATGTCATTGAGAACTTTACCCAGAAAAACATCATGACATCTTTGTCCATGATGTATTTCATGACTGGATTAACTTCTTTGCCGCCAGCTTGAATAATTATGAGTGTCATGATGGCATCAAACACACAAAATAAAATGATGGCGATAAACAATCCAACCGTTAATGGGTCGTGTACATCCACGTATACATTAGTTTGGGTTTCAGAAGTGCGTCGAACGGCTTTTCTGCGACGCTTGAAGAATGAATAGAAAAAAGATTTAGTATGCTGTATGCGCCGATCAGGGAGGTTGCGGTGCGAATCAGTATTGACATTGTCGGTCTCTACGTTGCTTAACTCTTTCACCACAAACAACCTCAGTCAATAATTAATGGATGATTTTCTCAATTTACTATTAGTTGAATATTAAAGCCACACAAACTACCCCCATGATGCTTAGAATTTAGGCTCCTAACAGGGTATTTCGCGCGATTAATGTCCTTCAAATGTAAACCTTAAACAGATGTAGCAACATAGGCCTTAAAATCCGCTAAAATAGCAGCATGATCAAACGCCAAAACCTCTGGCAATGCATTGATATCCCATAATTTTACAGATTTTGCATCATCTTCTGCACGTGGCTCCCCGTAAGCCTCAGCAACATATACTAGACTCACTGTGTGCCCTCGTGGATCTCGACCAGGCTCTGAATAAACACCCAGCAAATGCGTTAGATTTACCGTCAAACAGGTTTCTTCCTGGGCTTCGCGTTTGGCGGCGTCTTCAACCCGCTCGCCAATATCGACAAAACCACCGGGTATGGCCCAGCCAAACGGCGGATATTTTCGCTCGATGAGCACGATTGGCCTATTTGGCTTATCCAGCATTTGAATAATGACATCTACCGTGATTTCGGGTGTTTTGGGTCGTGGCAATGTAATGTCCTTTATCAGTCTAATTTTCTGTTTTTAATAACTCACAATCGGAGCTCAAAGTTTCAACACTCTCTATAAGGCCTTGCCACTACGAGCGCTGATTGCAGAAAATAGTTTGAACTCCGAAACTTGAGTAATAAATGCGGGAGATTAATTTAATTTTCGATACATTGCTCGATAAAATCCAAATAAAATAAAACTTATCAAACTAAATAGCGCTATTGATCCGCCACCAGAGGTGGAATTCACATCCACAGAAAGCTTCACAATATTGTTATCCAGCGCATTATCTGCATGCGTACTTGAGATGTTAAAACTGACTGGCAAGCGTCCTGCGTTGTTGGTTTTTATTGTAAAGTCAATGGTATGAATAGTATCTGCTGCTAGCGTTCCCAAGCTACAATTGAGCTGAGTTACTTCGAGCACGCAATCTTCAATCTGCGCTGAAATAGATACGTGATTCGGCAAATTTTCGATGTTACTCAAGAAAGGATAAGTAATCGCTAAACTGACATTATCAGCCGCGTTTAAGACATCGAGATTTGTTAATGTGATTTGGTAAACAATTGTTTCATTTTCATCAATCGATGTCACACCACCATTAGACACGCCGATGGAGAGATCAATAGATTCGTCGGCATCATTAATTTTGAGCAGGAAAGCATCAGAGGGTACAACTTCAAATTTATCAATTTCGGCACGGGTAAATGGATCGAATTCTATATTTTCAACTAACTGTATTTTATTTTTTAATGCATTACCGACAATTGGAAAATTTTCAGAATATGTTGTTCCTGTCAGCAATAATCCATCGCTATTCAACAACATATCTTTCAAATCTTCCAATGCTTCGCCGCCAAACAAACTTGAGTAGGAAATACTGTATAAACCACAACCATTGTTAGACGTCGAAAAACAAGCATTAGGGTCACTGAGAAACGGCTCGGCGGACAAATTATATTTTCGATTCTTCTGGTTAAAATCCAGCACCAGCTTCATAATAAAAACATCGTTACGCGCAACCTGACTATTAAATGATTTAAGGCGATAGAAGTCTTCAGAAATCGTATGCCCAGCGACATAAACATCAACCAGATTAGAGCCATCAAGACGTTGCCCAACCTCCACCGCCAAGCCAGCATCATCGGCTTCTCCACCAATGAAACTTGATTGAATTAATTGCGTTGCATTTGGGTTTAATATCACCAAAAACGCATTATTAATTTGCGTGGTTGAATCGATTGCAAATTGATTTATATTCTTATACACAGGGAAACTTTGTTTGAGTAAGTCAATATAAGCTAACTGGTCTTCAGCATTTGCAAAGCTTGGGGTATTGTCCAGATCAAACGCAACAGCAGCTGACCGGCTGGTACCAACCACATAGAGATTACCTTCTGTGTCGATGTCCAGGTCGTAAATGTTATCATCCAGTGCGCCGCCAACATAGGCGGAAAAATTGATAATCGTGCCGTCGAGCGACATTTTAGTCACGAAACCATCTTCACAACGGTGTAAATCAGCATTTGTTGACGTACCAGAGTCATTTATTGGCGTTCGAGAACAGGGCACGTCATCGTTATCGCGATAAGCACTGAATGAATAGCTGCCGCCGGACGTGCTTATATCCGCTGAGGAGGAATTGCCGGCGATATAGATCGAATTATTGAACAGCTTGATTTTTTGCCCCCAGTCATCATATTGGCCACCCAAGTAGGTGAGAAAACTCAGGGTATTGCCTTGTGGTGAGATACGCGCAACAAAAACATCAGAATACACACTGATGTCTGGACTACCACCGACCTCTTCGATCGTTTTGATACCACCAATATGTTCACATTGCACAACGGGCACTGCGCCGACGATGCAATTAGTATTCAAATCTGTTGAATGGGTAAAACCAGTAACATATAAATTGCCATTGGCATCTACCGCGATATCTCTAATGCCATCGCGCCCATTACCACCCAGATAACTGGAGTATATCAGCTCACCATTTGGATCAAACTTTGCGTAAAAAGCATCTGATAAAACCGGCTCACTGGTAAGTCGTGAACCCGCCAACCTTGATTGTGACGACGAACGCAAAGGAAAATCATCGGACAACGTTATACCGCCTATATATACATTGTCATTAGCATCTATCACCACGGATCGAATGCCGTCATTGCGACAGCCGCCAAAATAGGTCGTGTATATTAATTCAAAATTTGCGTTATATTTACTGATGTAACCATCGTAGTTGGTAATCAGTCGATCGGCATTGAAAAAACCTCTATAGAGATAGTCGCAGCCATATCCGTACGGCTCTTCTAAAACATCTCCATTGGCATCAAGTAAAATCCCGTTGTTAAGATCAATGACATTGTTGTTAATAAACGAAGAGTTCGGTGAAATACCATGGGTATTATCAAAATAATGAGTGCCCGTGGTATCTTGCTGCGTTGGCAACGCAGTATTTACCAAAGACATCAAATTTTCGTAGGTTATTCTTGCACGTGATGCCGTTGAACCCACCACATAGATATTACCCAGACTATCAGTCGCCACGCCATTAGCTTGATCTTCCCATTCACCACCCAGTAACCCAGATACTTCAATAATTGGATCTATGATTAATACGCGTGAGCGATCATAAGATCCGATGGCAAACGTAATGTCTTTATCATTTATCACATAATTGGCCGAAATGAATTCTTTTTGCTGATTAGCAGCAAGCTGATAAACAATCGGCGCTTTATGCACAACAGTGACATCGGCAGACGATATTTCCAGATCACCATCCTGATTGATGTTTAATTTATCAGCGTAATCGATGCTGAGAATGATTTGTTTGGGACTCACGCCAGGCTGAACGACGAAGTCATACTCCAGACGCTTATCATTAAAATGATATTCGATATCAATACCGGAATAAATTTCTTTACCTAATAATCGCTGATATGTCGCGACATTATTTACCCATTCTGAGTCTTGTGCACCCCGATAATAATTAATGCGGGCCGTTTGCGGCAAAGATGGCTGGTAAATGACTGGCTTACTATTTTTAAACCTCAGAATCAATTCTGCATTATTTTCTTTATTTTTAGAGTACAAACCATCTGCCATAAAACCATAGAAATTAAACCCAAAATCACTACCAAATAATAACGTAGCGTCAAACTGCCCCTGGTTTTTCTCAAAATACGGCATAGACACCAAAGAGCGTGTTACATTAGACTTTAAGTTACCGGTAACAAACGAATTAGCCAAAGCATCCGATGTATGCGCATTTAAGAGCGTAACCACCGATAACGTGCAGAGTATTGTTAAAGTTCGAATAATATGATGCATAACGCTGATAGATTTACCTTATGGTTTTTCAGGAAACACTTCCAATTATAGACGGTTAATAATAGACGATGTATAAACACTTTTGTTTAATAAAATGAGTGATTGAACAGATATAACAATACCATTGTATTAAAAGACTATCTCTGTCATGCCGAATTTATATACTACTTTAACGGCTAATGGCATGAAATGAATAGCGAATCTCAAAATAATTGAAACAAAACGCAAGTCTTGCTGTTTAATCAAATGCTCACAAAACATGCATACATCCGTAAAAAATAACCGATAACGCCAAGTATAATTGCCTAATGAAATTTTTAACAAAAATATTAATTCCGACCGCACTGCTGTTGCTTGCCACTATTGTCTTTATCGCGTTAGACAAAAGCAAACCGAAAGCCGAGCAAAAAGACAGCACCGAACAATCCTGGATAGTCAACGCGACGAGCATCAAACCTGAACGGTCGGCGCCATTTTTAACACTTTATGGACAATTAAGTACAAACGCAGAAATTGCCCTGACGGCAAACATCGAAGCCAATGTACTCAAGCGACATGTTAACATTGGCGAAAAGGTGACTAAAAATCAGTCATTGCTGTCACTGGATAAGTTTATCCAACAACAAACCGTCGCGTTACAGCAAGCCGAGGTCAGCGATGCGGAAGCGGCGTTAAGTGACGAGAAAATGAATAACGATAACAATGTACAGATATTGGACAAAGAAAAAAGCCTGTTAGCTATTGCCAACGCAGCTGTTAATCGCACAACTACCCTGGAAAAAAGCAACATGGCATCCAGCTCGCAACTGGAAGATGCAAAACGCGATGCCTTAACACGTGAAATTGCCATCACTCAGCGTCAATCAAGCATTGCCAGCCACCCCATTCGAGTGAAACAACTTAAGGCGCGAATAGTCCAGGCGAAAACTCGCCTGGCACTGGCAAAAAGAGATCTGCAAGATACTGAAATACGCTCTCCCGTCAACGGTATCGTTAAACAAATTTCCATCGATGGCGGCGAACTGGCGCGCAAAGGCTCAGCTTTATTAACGCTGATTGATACGGACCAGTTAGAACTGAAAGTTTTAATTCCTGAAAAACACTTATCTTCACTGCCCCAAGATCTGCAACTACACAATAACCCGGCCTACACTTTAATAGGTGAAGAAAAAATTCCTGTGCAACTGGTGCGCATGGCAAATTTTGTTGAAAAGGGTCAAGCCGGCGTTTTTGCCTTTCTTAATACCCCGCCGCACCCTGGATTTGTGCTGGGGGGAACGTACGAAGTAAAACTCGCACTACAACCGACCGAAGCGGCCATTTTGCTGCCACACGAAGCCCTCTACGGTACCGATACAATTTATACCATTGTTGATGAACGACTCAACGAAGTACCTGTCAATTGGTTAGGCGAAACGATTGATGCTGAAGGCAATCAAAAAATCCTGGTCAAATCCGCCGCGCTCGCTGCCGGGGATGTAGTGTTAATTAGCAAATTCGCTAACGCCATGAATGGCTTAAAAGTATCGGTTGCGCAGTAATGAAGCTAGCAAATACCAGACGCGACTTTATCTCAATTTTCACCCATCACAAAGTCGCGGCCAACTTACTCATGATACTGGTTTTTATCCTCGGTGCATGGGCTCTGCAAAAACTCAACACGCAGTTTTTCCCCAATTTTGAATTGGATATTGTTAACGTTCGTACCGCCTGGAGCGGTGCCAGTGCTGAAGATGTCGAAGGCTCTATTACCAAACCGCTGGAACAAGAATTATTTACCCTCGATAACCTAAACAAAATAAGCTCCACTTCTGCCACCGGCATATCAGCCATCACGCTTGAATTTACCAACGATGTCGACATTAGTATGGCGCTGGATCAAATTAATCAACGCATTGCACGTTTTCGTCAATTACCGTCCGATGCAGAGACACCGGAAGTCACCCGAATTGTTCGCTATGAGAATATCGCACGTTTGTTTATCACCCAAGCAGACAATCAAAATGTCAATGCGTTGCGCGAATTTGTCTATCAAACACGAGATAATTTGTTGCGTCGCGGAATTGCCAAAATAGACATCAATGGCCTGCCCAAGGAGGAAATCGCCATTGAAGTTTCGCAACAAACATTGCAATCCTTAAATATGCCACTGAAATCCATCGCCGCTGCCGTGCAAGCCAGCAGTCAGAATATACCTGCCGGTTTTGTTGGTAGTTCCGATGTCGCGAGACAGTTGCGGGCAATGGAACAACAGCGCTCAGTTGAGGGGTTTAACGACATCGTCATTTATAGCGATGCCGATGGCAAAAGAGTTACCTTGCAAGACATTGCCAATGTTGAACAACGACCATTAGAAAATCAAATGAACCTGCATCATGCCGGGGTTGCCGGGGTCGAACTGATATTAAAACGCACTGAAAACAGTGATGCTTTAAGATCAGCAGAAATACTCGATAAATGGTTGACCAGTGCGCAAAGCGGCTTTCCGCAAGGGGTAGACATTCAAGTCTATGATGAATCGTGGAAACTGATTCAGGAACGAATTTCTGTTTTATTATTTAACGGACTGGGTGGTCTGTTATTAGTGGTAGGTATATTATTCCTGTTTCTCAACGGCCGAGCCGCATTTTGGGTCACTGTCGGTATTCCCGTTTCGTTCAGTGCAACTTTAGTGATTATGTTTGCATTAGGTGGCAGCATAAATATGATTAGCCTGTTTGGGCTTATCATGGCGGTGGGAATCATAGTGGATGATGCGATTGTGGTTTCCGAGTATGCCGTCACAAAATTTAATAACGGCGAAAGCCCGGGAGATGCAGCGGAACACGGCGCCCGACGAATGCTAGCACCGGTTGTGTCCAGTTCCTTAACGACCATTGCCGCATTTTTACCGTTAATGCTGATCGGCGGGGTTGTCGGTAAAATCATGTTCGAAATACCGCTGGTCATTATATGTGTTGTACTGGCGTCACTGGTTGAATGTTTTTTAATTTTACCCGCTCACATGCGCCATGCCTTTATTCACACGCAAAAAAATAAAACCAGTAAAATACGCACGAAGCTTGATAATAGTTTCAACCGGATGCGAGATAATGGTTTTACGCCATTGCTACAAAAAGCCATAACCCATCGTGCAACCACCCTGGCGCTCGCGCTGGCGTTGTTGATCCTGGCTATTGGTTTGGTCAAGGGTGATCGCATCAGTTTTACATTTTTCCCCAACACTGAAAGTAAAATTATTTACACTAACATCAGTTTTACCGCTGGCACCCAAGCTGAGAGAGTTAATCAATTTCTCGATCACCTCGAACATACACTGCATCAGACAGACGCAGAATTCGGCGGCAATAATATTGAGATTGCTGTAGTCCAAACCGGGATCAGTGCTAGTGGGCAAGGCACGGGAGTGCGGCAAGGTGATCAATACGGCTCGATGCTGGTTGAATTGATCTCTCCTGATCAAAGGGATTTTAAAAATGCGAAATTTATCAGCCATTGGAAAACCTTAATTCAAATGCCGCCGGGGCTTGAGCTATTTACTATTGCACAACGCAAGAGTGGACCACCCGGACAAGCGGTTGATATCCGCCTGACAGGTGCCACGCCTGAAATATTAAAACAGGCCTCAGTCGAATTACAGCAACAATTGAGTGCCTATGAAGGTGTTTCCGCCATTGAAGATGATCTGCCATGGGGTCAAGAACAACTCATATACAAACTCACCCCCACTGGCCACTCATTGGGTCTTAGCGTCGAAGAGATAGGCCGGCAAATGCGCGCCGCCTTTGATGGACAACTCGTGCAGGTATTTCAACAACGTTCCGATGAACTTGAGGTGAGAGTGATCTTACCGCAGGATGAAAGAAATAAAATTACAGATCTAGGTCGTTTTTATATTTATCTGCCAGACGGACAATTTGTGCCGCTGGAATCTGTTGCCACACTTAAAGCCAAAAAAGGCTTTGATGCCCTGCGTCATAGCCAAACGCAGTTGACGGTAAGAGTGTCGGCTAATGTTGATAATTCGGTTAATAATGCCAATCGCATACTCAAAGAGTTGTCAGCAGATTACTTACCCGCACTCACTGAAAAATACGGTATAAATTACGTCTACGACGGCAGCGCTTCAGAACAAAGTGACACTATCAAAGATATGATAACCGGCAGTATTGTTGCACTTTTTCTAATTTACATCATATTGGCCTGGGTTTTCGCTTCATATATGAAACCCTGGGTAGTCATCGCAACAATCCCACTTGGCATCACTGGCGCAATATTTGGCCATTATTTGATGGGCATCGAGCTCACTATTCTGTCATTTTTTGGCATCATAGGACTATCGGGCATCATTGTTAATGACTCTATAATTCTAGTCACCGTCTATCAAGAGCTGCGAGATAAAGGCCTGGAGGTCAATGATGCAATTTTGCAAGCCGGCAGTAGCCGTTTAAGAGCCATCATATTAACATCTTTAACAACCATTGGTGGTTTAACGCCATTATTATTTGAAACATCGGTTCAAGCCCAGTTTCTCATCCCGATGGCTGTTTCCATTACCTTTGGTATCGGATTTGCCACATTCCTCTTACTGTTTGTTATTCCGGTGATTCTAAGTTACCAGGAATCACTTTATCATTTATTCAGTAAACCGCGTCAAGTCGCTAAAACAACCTCTCTTTAAGAAGTCAGCCCTAATGAACGCTTGAATTGTTTACAATCTATTCCGCCTGGCGAGGCTTAATGCTCACAATCGGAGTTCAAAGTTAGAAAAGTGCCACCTTCCAGTGCCCGTAGCGGCAAAACCTTACCGAGAGACGCCGTAAATGCGTCCTTGTAGGCTTGACGGCAGCATCCATGCTGCCAATACTCTCGATAAGGCCTTGCCACTACGAGCGCTGATTACGAGAAAAATTTTTGAACTCCGAAACTTGAGTTAATAGTTTAAAGTATCTTTTTCCAGTTACCGATAACCTGCAGGATAGGTAATATGTAGCGGAGTACTTTTACAAAATGGATCCTTCAATATTAATTGAACTGCCTTCACCCCCACGTGCCAAGGCAGATGAGGCAAACAATAACCATCATACGGAAGATGTGATCGTTACGATGTCCAATGGAGAAACCCTGACCGGCATTCTCTATCGTTACCTGTCAACAGAAAAAAGTCTCACCTTATTTCAAGAAAATACCAACCAACAACTACCGATACCCTTTGAGCAGATAAAAAACTTTCAACTGGTAAACTCCAGACATTTCGTGCTTGATGAACAATACATCAGTTCAGACAAAAATCACATTTCAATGCCCACTGAGCGGCAGGAATATCAACTGAACTACAAAAATGGTGAAACAGATGTCGGTGAAACAATGGGACATGTTTCTGATAATAACGGCATTCACCTATTTATCGCCCAAGCGTTTTACAATTATTATCACATGTTTATTCCCCACGTGGCGCTAAGCGATCACCGTATTGGACCAGTACTGGGAAAAGCCCTGGTTGACGACAACAAGCTGGCACCTGAAAAACTCAAAGAAGGTCTCAAGCAGCAAGAGGAATTACGCAGCCAAAAACTCGGGAAATACTTAACGGCAGAAGAAATTATAACGCCTGAAGCCCTAGAAAAAGCTATTCTGCGTCAACAAAACACACCAAATTTACGCCTGGGTGAAGCCTTAATTCAAGAAAATTTAGTCACAGAGAAGCAGTTAGACGAAGCCCTGTTACAACAAAAATTAGACCGCAACAAACCACTCGGGGAAATCCTGGTGGATATGAAAGCAATAACCCTCGAAGACATGAAAAAAACCCTGGCGAGCAAACTGGGTATTCCTTTTGTCAACTTGCGCAAATTCAAAATTGACCATGAAACACTCAATATCGTGTCGGAGAATATCTGTCGCCGTCACAATGTTATGCCTCTGTGCATGTATGACTCCAAACTGATAGTCGCTGTCGAGAATCCTCTGTACCGACTCTCATTTGAAGATTTAGGTTTTCATACAAAAACTTTTATTGAACCAGTGATGGCCTCACTTGAAGATATTAAATGGGCATTGAATCGATATTTCGGCACTCAAATCGATGCCCTGGCACAAGAACTGGGCATAGATGATAAAGACGAAGACGACGAGATTGAAGATGCCATTGGCGAGTCAGATAATGCGCTGGTAAAACTGGTCAATAAAATGATTGCAGATGCCTATATGCAAGGGGTCTCAGATATTCATATAGAGCCATATCCTGGTAAAAATAAAACCGTGGTTCGGTTCCGCAAAGATGGAGAATTAGTGCCGTATGTCGAACTTCCGCCAAGTTATCGAAATGCCTTGATCTCGCGGATTAAAATAATGTGTGACCTGGACATTTCCGAAAGACGCAAACCGCAAGATGGTAAAATCAGCTTCAGGAAATTTAGTCGCCTCAATATTGAACTGAGGGTTGCGACACTGCCGACGTCAGGCGGGCTGGAAGATGTGGTCATGCGCATATTGGCAAATGGTGAACCCATCCCACTCGAAGAAATGGGAATTCGTAAACCCACCCTGGATAAAATCAACCAACAAATCACCAAACCCTATGGATTAATTTTAGTCTGCGGCCCAACCGGCTCAGGTAAAACAACGACCTTGCACTCCATGCTGGGAAAAATAAATACGCCGGGTAAAAAAATATGGACAGCGGAAGATCCGGTGGAAATTACCCAACGTGGATTGCGCCAATTGCAAGTTAATCCAAAAATTGGTTTAACCTTTGCCAATGCCATGCGCGCTTTTCTACGGGCAGATCCCGATATTATCATGGTCGGTGAAATGCGCGATGAAGAAACCACCTCAGCAGGCATTGAAGCCTCGCTGACCGGGCATTTGGTATTATCTACCCTGCACACCAACTCTGCTCCGGAAAGTATCACCCGTTTACTGGATATGGGTATGGATCCTTTTAATTTCGCTGATGCATTGCTGGGCATCCTGGCACAACGCCTGGCAAAACGCTTATGTTCAGCCTGCAAAACCAATCAGCCCGCGACGCAGGAGCAAATTCAAAGTTTGTTGACAGAGTACGGCACTGATGTTTACGCAACGCTTAGCGAGCAGGAGGTTAGCTCACTTAAAGCCAACGTATTGAAAAAATGGCAAGAAAATTTCAGCATCGATGGTGAGTTATGCATCCCGGCAGCGGTCGGTTGTGAAGCATGTGGAGACTCAGGTTATAACGGACGCATCGCACTGCATGAGTTTCTATGCAACAGCACTGAAATCAAAAAACTGATTCAAGAAAAAGGCACGATAGCGGAAATTACGCGAGTTGCGTTTGAGCAAGGAATGGCGACCCTGAAACAAGACGGCATTGAAAAAATTCTGCAGGGGCATACTGATATAGCGCAGGTACGTGCGGTGTGCGCGAAATAGACCCCAATTTTTAACCCTTTTTCTTAATACAATAAACACATTCGTGTAATTTACTTAAACCTCGTTCTTGAAAGCGTTCATTTTGCACTAAAACATCAACACATTCCAACCGCATTACATGAAAGCCATTTTCATACAGTTCAAACACTTCATCGTCACCCACTGAAAATGGAGGGCCTTGCATTTCCTCTTGTGCATACTGCATTGCAATCAATAATATTTTGCATTCGTTAGGCAGAATGAGTCGCATATGCGCGACATAATTCTGTCGCAGCGCAGGAGGTAATGCAATCAATGAGGCTCGATCAAATACCGCAGCAACGTCTTTAAGATGATGACTAGTTAGTTGAAAAAAATCACCGCAGTAAATTTCGATATTGGGCGCTGTATAGACATCAAAATCATTTTCATTGCGAATTTCATAAGGGAGTTTACTTTCCTCAAAAAATGCTTTTACTGCAATGCTACTGAGTTCCACACCCAACACTTGATAACCTTGCTGCGCCAACCAGAACATATCGTTACTCTTGCCGGCCAGCGGAACAAAAATCTGACTGCCAGGTGCCACCGCTAAATCAGGCCAATGCTTGAGTAAATAAGGATTGTACTCTGATTGATGGAAACCAATTTGTCCCGCCTCCCATCGTTCGCTCCAAAAATTCAATTCCATTATTAACTAACCTCTTGTTGTTTAAAATCGACACCTAAAGAAAAATGTCTGTGTTACCTTTAGCCCACCATCATGCACCCACAATCATGGGCAAATACACACTAAAATTGTTGCGAAATATTAGCATAATGCGGTAAAAAAATGATAGCTACCAGCCTGCAGAGCGAATATTTTTCTACTTAACCCATATCGCACTATAAAACCGCTGGCTTCTGTGGGAAAATATGCCTCGTTTTTTGTAGATGCTTCTGGTTGTACTAACTATGTCCAATGAAATTTCCGTATTTGAGCCGATTCTACCGGGTAAAACTGGTAAGCCAGGATCGAAACTTCAGCTTGGTTGTTTATATGGCAGCAGCGATGCCTTATTGATCAGCAATATAACCAATAAACATCCGGGGCTTACTGTCGTTGTGACGGATACGGCCAACGAAGCCTTGCGCCTCGAAACCGCATTGCGCTTTTTTCAGAGCAAAAAATCGCAACAAAATATTTTATCGTTTCCTGACTGGGAAACACTGCCCTATGATGTATTCTCGCCACATCAAGATATTATCTCGCAGCGCGTCGCTACCTTGTATCATTTACCCACAATAAATCAAGGCATATTAATCACCCCGGTCAGCATGCTCATGCAACGCCTAGCGCCGAAAAAATTTCTTGCGGCAAATTCATTATTTATCGATGTGGGCGATACGATAAACATTCAACAACTGCGGCAACAACTGGAAGCCAATGCTTATACTTGTGTTTCGCAAGTCATGGAACATGGGGAATTTGCTGTTCGCGGTTCGATCATCGATTTATTTCCCAGCGGTACCGAGCGGCCAATCCGCATCGATTTGTTTGATGAAGAAGTGGAAAGTATTCGAACCTTCGATGTAGAAACACAGCGCACGGTTGAGAATATTAAAAAAATTCAACTCATGCCGGCAAAAGAGTTTCCTTTTACTGAGGAAGCCATTGCTTATTTTCGCCAATCCTGGCGTGAGACATTTGAGGGTGATCCGCAACGCGCATCAATTTACCGCGAAGTCAGCCAAGGCATCACACCACCGGGCATTGAATATTATTTACCGTTATTCTTTACCGCCACAACCACGCTCTTTGACTATCTGAGTGAAAATACACTTATCATCCACCAATCCAATGTGCTGCAAGCTGCAGAACACTTTTGGGAAGAAGTTAATGACCGCTATGAACAACGGCGGCATGATATTGAACGGCCAATATTATCTCCAGAGAGTTTGTATCTCGATAATGATATGTTACAGGCTCGTTTTCAGCAGCATTCCACGATTGCTATTCAGCAGCATGCGTTAGATCTGGATTTAGGCGACACAGCACAACAGTTTAACTTTAATAGTCAGGTAACGCCCAAAGTTTCCATCATTGCCAAACACGGTGATCAAACAGCAGAATTGTATCAGTTTCTGAATCAATATCATGGCCGCGTGCTGCTTGTTGCGGAAACAGAGGGTCGCCGAGAAGTTGTTTTAGCAATGCTGCATGACAATGGAGTTTATCCCACACAATTTAAAGACTGGCAAGAATTTACGGCCTCAGATCAAAAATTGGGCTTATGCATTTCATCACTGGATGCAGGCATTAAGCTGCAGAACCCAGAATTGTGCATCATTGTTGAGTCTCAATTGTTTGGCGAGCGGGTACAGCAAAGGCGACGACGCAAATCATCTCAACGTGATAGCGACGCCATTATCAAAAACCTCACCGAGCTCAATGTCGGCGCTCCGGTGGTTCACCTGGATATGGGCGTTGGTCGCTATTTAGGTTTGCAAAAAATCACTGTGGGTGGCCTGGAATCTGAATTCTTGGCTCTGGAATACGCCGAGGGTGACAAACTCTATGTGCCGGTTTCTTCTTTACACTTAATTTCACGTTACACCGGCGCCTCGCCTGAAAAAGCCCCATTACATAAGCTTGGCACCGACCAATGGGACAGAGCCAAACGCAAAGCTGCGGAGAAAATTCATGATGTTGCCGCTGAATTGCTGGAAATTTTTGCCCGCCGCGAAGCCAGTCGTGGAATAGCGTTTAAACCTGATCTTAACGAATATCAACAATTTGCCAGCGCCTTTCCGTTTGAAGAAACACCGGATCAGGAAAACGCCATAATTAGTGTCATTGAAGATATGCAAATGGAACGCCCCATGGATCGTGTGATCTGTGGCGATGTGGGTTTTGGAAAAACTGAAGTCGCGATGCGGGCAGCTTTCATAGCCACTAACTGCAATAAACAAGTGTCGATATTAGTGCCTACCACCCTACTCGCACAGCAACATTATCAAAACTTTTGTGATCGATTTGCTGACTGGCCCATTCGTGTTGAAGTGATGTCACGCTTTAATTCTAAAAAGAAAACGGATGAAGTTATTACGGATCTGGGCAATGGGAAAGTTGATATTGTTATTGGCACCCACAAATTGCTCAGTGACTCGATTAAATTCAAAGCACTTGGTCTGTTGGTCGTAGATGAAGAACATCGTTTTGGTGTACGTCAAAAAGAAAAAATAAAATCATTCGTTGCAAATGTTGACCTACTCACCCTGACAGCGACACCTATTCCACGCACGTTAAACATGGCTATGTCGGGTCTTCGCGATTTATCCATAATCGCGACCCCGCCGGCTCATCGGCTAGCGGTAAAAACATTCGTTGCTCAATGGGATAACAGTACACTAAAAGAAGCCTGCCAACGTGAGATAAAACGCGGTGGACAGGTTTATATTTTACACAATGATGTCAGCAGTATTGAGCGTATCGCACGAGAAGTCTCGGAGCTTGTGCCAGAAGCCGTAGTTGAAGTTGCGCATGGGCAAATGAGAGAACAGCAGCTGGAAAAAATCATGTTTGATTTTTATCACCGGCAATTTAATGTCTTGGTTTGCACAACAATTATTGAAAGCGGCATTGATGTACCGACAGCAAATACCATCATCATTAATCGCGCCGACAAACTCGGACTGGCACAGCTGCACCAACTAAGAGGCCGTGTTGGACGTTCACACCATCGCGCTTATGCTTATCTCTTTGTACCACCCACTAACGTCATGACAGCCGACGCCAAAAAGCGTATAGACGCTATAGTTTCACTGGAGGAACTGGGCGCAGGTTTCATGTTAGCGTCACATGACCTGGAAATTCGTGGCGCCGGTGAATTGCTAGGCGAAGGCCAAAGTGGGCAAATTCACGAACTCGGCTTTAATCTCTATTCCGAAATGTTAGAGAAAGCCGTAAACGCGTTAAAACGCGGTGAACAACCACAACTGGATCGCCCACTAGATCACGGCGCAGAAGTTGATCTCAATATAGCCGCATTAATCCCTGATGATTATTTACCCGATGTACATGCCCGTTTAACCTTATATAAACGCATTGCAAGCGTCAACAACAACGACGAATTGCGTGAACTGCAAGTTGAAATGATCGATCGATTTGGTTTATTACCTGACGCGCTGAAAAACCTGGTACGTATTACAAGTATTAAACTTCGTGCTAATCCTTTAGGTATCAATAAAATTGAAATGCACGCTAAAGGCGGTCGCATTATTTTCAACGACAACCCCAGCATTGATCCGATGGTGATTATCAGTCTCATTCAAAAAGAATCTTCAAGTTACAAACTCGACGGCCAAAACAAACTACGAATCACCAAAACCCTCAATGAACCAGATTCACGCTTCATCTGCATTGAACAACTATTGATAAAACTCAGTGAAAAAAAATAGAAGCACATACCGGGCGCATTACATCCACCAAAATCCCAATTCATAACACACAACCGACTTTCAATCACGGCAAAGGTGCCACCTTCCATCGCCCACAGTAGCAAAACCTTACCGAGAGACACCGTGAATACGTCCCTGTAGGCTTGACGGCAGCATCCCTGCTGCCAACACTCTCCATAAGGCCTTGCCACTACGAGCGCTGACTACGGGAAAATATTTGAGCTCAGAAATTTAAATTAAAAACCTCATACACAAAAAAACACCGACGCCACAAAGATTTCGACATAATATGTCTAAAACATCAAACACTGTAATATTTTCACCAAGTGTAATCTAGTTAACACCTTATCGAATAAAAATCGAATACGCTAAATATAGAGTTTGAATTTAGTTAGCGTCTAACTATACTGTTGTAATAGAGCACTCTACTTACTATGATTTATTCAAACACAAAAGTTTCCATGTAACATAATTTGTACACATAGATTGTAATCCAACTATCCAGTACTTTTAAAATTATTACAGAGGATTGCTTCACGGATGAATAACCGGGCACCATTTTCACTATTGCTCTTACTAATAGCAGCGCTATTCTGGCTTTCGCCTGTCAACGCAGAGCAATCATGCACCCCAAAAACCGCCACGATAGACTCCATTCAAGGCAACGTTGAAATACAGCGCGCTGAAACATCAACATGGTTTAAAGCCAGCCTCGAACACGGACTCTGCAATGGTGACGTTGTTAAAATCCACCCACAAAGCCGCGCGGTAGTCTACTTACAAAACAACACTGTATTACGCCTCGATGAAAATACCGAAGTTAGCATAACTGAAGTCGATTTAGGCAACGACTCATCAGTGACTTTGTTGCAAGGCATTGTGCATTTTATTAGCAGAACAATAAGAGGCCTTACCATCAAAACACCCTATGCCAATGCAGGCGTTGAAGGCACAGAATTTGTTGTCAAAGTTTCTGAAAATACCACTGAAGTTATTGTATTTGAAGGTAAAGTAGTTACTAAAAACGAATTCGGTGAAGTGCTATTAACGGACAACCAATCTGCCTTGGTTGAAGCTGGCAAGGCACCTAAAGAGATTGTAAACATTCGCCCCAGAGATGCGGTTAATTGGGCCATGTATTTTCCACCCGTCATCGATGCAGACAATAAAAACGCAACATTACAACAAGCCGCATCACTGCTAAAAACAGGTGATGTTCAACAAGCCAGTAAATTATTACAACAAGTTTTAAGCGCTGAACCCAATAATGGCGACGCCAAAGCCTTGCAAGCGATCATCGCCATTGTTAACAATGATAATAACATGGCACTCAAACTAACCAACGAAGCCGTGCAAGCCGCACCGGATTCCGCCACCAGTTACATTGCACTTTCTTATGCCTTACAGTCACAAATGAAACTGGATCAAGCGATTAAAAGTGCAACTACAGCGGTTGATAAAGCACCTAACAACTCACTCGCTTGGGCTCGGCTCGCCGAATTGCAATTATCTATCGGGCAATTAAACAAAGCCCTGCAATCTGCAGAAAAAGCGAACGATCTCGACAGCAGCAATGCCAGAAGCAAGATGATCCTCGGTTTTGCTTACTTAACCCAGTTAAAAACCAGCAAGGCACGCGAGACATTTAATCAGGCAATTAAGCTGGATCAAACCGACCCACTACCCCGCCTCGGTCTGGGTTTAGCAAAAATCCGCGACAACCAACTCAAAGATGGCCGACGAGAAATCGAAATAGCCGCCAGCCTTGATCCAAATAACTCCCTTATTCGTAGCTATCTCGGCAAAGCCTACTACGAAGAAAAACGCTCCCCGCTCGACGCTGTTCAGTTTGAGATGGCGAAAGAGCTGGATCCGAATGACCCTACACCTTGGCTTTACGACGCAATACAAAAACAAGCAGACAATAAGCCGGTTGAAGCGTTACAGAATTTACAGCAATCGATGTTATTAAATGACAACCGTGCCGTCTACCGATCCAGATTATTACTAGACGAAGATCAAGCGACCCGCAGTGCAAATCTAGCCAGAATATACCGCGACCTCGGCTTCAACCGATTGGCACAAAACGAAAGTAGAAAATCATTAACCTTCGATCCCGGCAACTACTCAGCCCATCAATTTCTCGCTGACTCCTATGTCAATACACCTCGACATGAAATCGCGCGAGTAAGTGAATTATTACAAGCAAAATTGCTAAATCCATTAATTACTTCACCCATTAGCCCAAGCGCCGGAGAAGCCAACCTTTCTGATTTTCAGGGAACCGCGACATCCGCAGGCTTCAACGAATACAACTCCTTGTTTAATAGCAATGACTATGCATTATTATTGAGTGGCACCGCCGGGAAAAACAAAACCAGAAGCGGCGAAATCACTGCAGGCGCTTTTTTTAACAAAGGCATGATTAGTGCTGGCAGATACACGGGTCGCAGCGATGGCTTTCGAGATAATAATGACTACGATCAGACAGTGGATAATGTATTTGCCCAAGTACGCCCGACGAATAAGCTAAGTATACAAGGTGAGTATAAAAGAAGGGATGGGGAGTTTGGGGATTTGGTGTTGAAAATTACAGAAAAAGTTGATCCAATTCGACGTAATATTACCAACGATAGTAAACGAATAGGTTTTAATTATATGCTCTCCCAGCGTCACACTTTTTTAACGACGATTAACAAGCAAATAATTAATGATAAATCAGTACGCTCTAATGGGCCAATACTACAAATTGTGGATAATGCAAGCACTAGGCACAACATCGATGCCCAATATTTATACAGCAATCGAAGGATTAGACTAGTTGCAGGTGTAAACTACCTCAACAAGAAAGAAAATACAGAAAATATTCTGAGTTCGACATCAACGGAACTTCCTTTTTTTGATTCTAAAGAATCAAAACAAAATCTAGATCAAAAAACTGCATATTTATATTCTTATCTAACTCTAACACCTGCAATATTGATTGTTGGTACAGACTATGTTGACATAGACCAACAAAGTGGATTAAAAACCTGGAAATTTTTTCCGAAGTTTGGCGTGATTCTAAATATCGACCAACAAACCACTCTTCGTCTCGCAACATTCCGTACTATTCGAACTTCGCTCACTGACAATCAAACATTGGCACCTACCCAAATCGCAGGCTTTAATCAACTATATGACAACGACTTGGGTAGCACGGCGCAAAGAATTGGTATTGGCCTGGATCGTAAATTCACAGCATCTCTAGCAACTGGTTTAGAGGCGAGTTGGCGCATACTCGCGATTAGAGAAAGTGCAACTCGTAAAGAAAGGCAGACAGAGCAATCACACAGCGCGTATATTAACTGGACACCAAAATCTTATATTGCCACAAATTTAGAATTTCATTTCGACAGTTTTGAACGGGATTATAAAGAGGGAGTAGGAAGGGATAGACCTGCGGCTTCTAGCACGAACACAGTCCCTCTTAATATTCACTTTTTTCATGGCTCGAACTGGTTCAGTCATTGGAAATCTACTTATGTAGCTCAATCAATAACAGACATCTCTTCGCAAGATGAATCTAAAGTTATCAAAGATTATTTCTGGATAACAGATATTTCTTTAGGTTATCGATTATCAAGAAGACTTGGGGTTATAAATCTTTCAATACGAAATTTGTTCAAACAAAATTTTCATTATCAAAGCACAGAGCCAGGAACAAACACAACAGTAATCGCATCACCCTATTATCCCAAATTAGCTTTTTTTGCAGGTCTACAACTTCGGTTTTAGTTAATGGCGAAAATTCAATGCGTGTTTGAATTGAAGAAAAAAACAACTCTACTGTGTAATAAAGTCGAATTGAGTCTAACATTATAAAGGCTCTTAAAACGGGTGCCAATATTAGTAAAACTACTATTGCGTATCCAAAAATTGTATAATAAAGGAGAAATGTCAATGGAAACTTACAAAATATTAGCCATCACTGTAGCACTTTTTTCACTACTCATCTCAGGCTGCGCCCACCATAAAAAAAGCTTAAACGATACCGCTTCGTTGAAGAAAGGATTAATAAAAACTGCAAATATTATGCAAAAAGACAAGGCAAGATTCGCAATATTACTTCGTAATGATTGCGAAATTACCGTAGTTGGAATTGACAAAGGAAAGCGGGCTATTCGTCGAGAAGAGCCATCAACCATGTCTTTACGCAGCAGCGGTGAGAATAATAGACAATTACAACCCAATAAGGATATTTGCAAACCTCGATCTGATATTAAAACTGCAAAAAAAGGAGACATACTCTATAAAAAAACAATTGAAGTAATAGTAAGAAAAGGCTCATTATGCCTAGACACTTCTGTTGGTGAAACAACGGATTCTATGTGTAGTCCCGAAGAAGGTGAATATCCAGAAGGGTTGATTAGGCTTCTAATGGCTCAGTAGTAATAGTAGCGATTCACGGTGTCGAATTTCAGCGCCCAAACAATATGATAAAAGAAACCAGGTACAGGTTTAATTGTTGAGTCACAAAGATATTTAAAGGTTAACGTTTTTTTATCTTAATTATTAACTTATCATCAAGCCTGACTTGGTTTTTCTTTATTTGAATATAGATCAATTCCAGCGTATAGTTTCACCTCAGTTTCCCGATAGTTTAGTTTTTTTCAATACCAGCGTAATCACTAGCACTGAACTTTGGGAGGCTGGTTAGATAGTTTTCAGATTTGAATTATTGAGTTTAAATTATATTTTAAAAACTGACGATTTTGATCTAAGCCATTAAAGCAATAACTCAAACCCAACTCGATTTTTAAAAGTTGTTTCAGATGTCGTACCTGTAGTTAAAATACCACTTTAATCTATAAAAAGGAAAGACAATGGACTACATAGAGGGGTCAAGCCGGTTTAACAATATTCAAACGTTTATAAATCCTGCTAATCTCCTTAATTCTGCCAAGACTCAATTCTCGCTTAACGGTTTAATCGGCATGCTTGGCTGCCAGGATGACTCAAAGCAAATTCCCCATTAAGCATTAGGAATGAATTATCGCATCGAAACGCTGATAAGTCTCCAAGAGGGTCGCTAAAAACGCCTCCTAGTAAATCGGTCGATTTACAACCCCCAATACTGGACTGAGCAGTTCGGGATGCGATGCCAGCAGGTAACGCAACGGAATGGGCAAGGACAGCGCCCATTGCCTCACCGGCACTTGCGGAATCACCTCGTCGACTAAATGTACAGACGTCGACGCCATACGCCGTGAGATAAGGGGTCGGGTTCATTGAATAATCTCTAAAATTAAATTTGTAGGTCAGTTTCGATTGATGATGCCATTCCAATCGAGACTGACTCTCGATTATAATTCACTCAGATTATTTTATCTTTCGCAGGCGGCATCATTCACTCTATAAATGGGACAGCGTCTTCATAGTATGATGCTGTTTGAGTGGCTATAGTTTGAATAATCTTTTGTTTCTCAAGCTGTGAACTTTTTACAGTGCCTAACGTTCGCTGCAAAAAAACCAACAATACATCGCTATTTCCTAAGTTAACCGCTTCCTCAAAATCTCTTCGGTCTAGGCATTTATCAACATTATCCAGCGCTGTTCTCAGCGCATAAAGTGCTTGGGCAACACTGATTGCACTCATCATGGTGTTGGTATCACTCACAATCGAGGTTCAAATATTTCCTCCGTAATCAGCGCTCGTAGTGGCAAGTCCATATCGAGAGTGTTGCCCCGTGTGCCACACGGATGCTGCTGTCAAGCCTATAGGGACATATTCACGGTGTCTCTCGATAAGGTTTTGCCGCTACGGGTTCTAGTTAAGGGGTGTAGATCTGTCACTGACAGAAATAAACCGAAAAAATCTCAAAACAATTATAAATATTTCTCACCAAAAATAAAACATAAAGAAAAGCAGTCACTTTTCATGTACATTTAAATGCGCT
>CALZHW010000001.1:5231-94978 GCA_945787125.1 uncultured Ectothiorhodospiraceae bacterium | reverse complement strand
GCTCCAATCTTGTGGCCGTTGATTATTTTTTTGTGGATTAACAGATTTATATTCACGTATCCATTTTTGCAGCGTAGAGTAACCAATATTTAATTCTTTCGCGACTGTTTTCAGATTCTCATCATCTCGAGTGAGCGCTTTTTGTACCGCTTGTTCTTTGAAACCTTGCGTGTGTGTTCTGGGTATTATTTGTCCTCTTTAGTTTAAAACTTCCAAAAAAAAGAGGCGACAGTTATCCTGTCACACGGGGACAGTGATTCGATTCAATGAGTAGGTGGGGAAATGGGGCGCTTACACCGACTATGATTAATTCGATGTTACTGCATGTTTGATTAAGAACTCTATTTGTTGCTTCGGCAACATATCTCTCGGCATTATGACACGGCATAACAACAGTAATAAGAGGAAGTTTAGGAGTCGTTTGTAACTGATAAAACAGGTTGAATATGTTCATTTCCCTGGATTACCATACGAGTTAAATCCATATCGGAGGATAGGTAAGCAGGCACTTAAAGCTATCCTCTACCAAGCAATTTCATTATCTTATATCTTAAGCTGGACTTATCAATACGAACACTAGTGTCTCTCATAAGCACTGAATGTTTATTTAATTTTTTTTTATTTTTTGCTACATTTCCTTCCGTGTAATACAAAACAGTAACCTTTTCCTTCTCACTTTCTTCCACTTTTTTAATAAACTGCTCCGGTTTTAAATGGTCTTCATAATATTTAATAACATTGCTACTCATTTCAGCAATAACATCTTCATCCAGGGAAAATACATATTTCATTTTTTCCAAAATATCAGTTTCATTATCAAACACTATACAATTCTTTCCATGCTCCAAATTTGGGTGAAACCATTCAGGATAATTAGTTATTGGGATAACTCCAATACCCATTGCCTCAACAATATTGTGACACATAGGCATTACGATTCCAGGAGGGCTTAAAAAAAAATGCGATTTTGCAATAACATCGAACCAAATTTTGCTATCGATGCGCTGAGCATCGTTGTCAATTACTATGTATTTGTCAAGAAATACTGAATTCATAATTGCGTGATAAGATTTCTTATTATTTACTAGCTCAATGCGCTCACTAAACTTTTCGAAGAGAGTATTTACAATGTCAAGTCTGGGAAGTTTTTCCTTTGGAAAATAGACCCATTTCCGCCGATAGTTCTTGGTGTCACCAGCAAATAGAACACGATAGCTTTTTTTACTTTGCCTTAGCTCAATGAGCCTTGAAAGTGTGTTATGCACATATTGAAGGGGGTGAACAGGGAATGGCATAACAATCGGCTGTTCAAGCCAATAAGGAGAATAAAGATCATACTTTAGATGAATCTGTTTGATCCACGAACGTCCATTTATTTGGCTATCATTTTGATCATAAAGCAATGTGTAATTTTCACTGTAATCTGGAATCGAGTTAACTACTTTCAATTCCTTAATTTCAAATGCGTGTTTACCATACTGAGTTACTGATTTTGTTTTTTCGTTTTCAAGTAGTAGTATTTTGTAACCTGAAATAGCAAATGAGTTTAATATACAGTAAAAAATCCGCCCCATTTCCAAATAAGTTTGTTCTGTAGTTAAATTTGCAACAAGAAATTTTTCATTTTTCATAGTGAATACTTAATTAATATGTTTTTGCAAAAAGTTCCCAATAAAACTCTCATTTTTCACCCACAGTAATTTGTGGATTTTTCCAATCACGTTTGTTGTACATGAGCTCATTATTGCTTACGGAGTCTAGAAGTTTATTATGCCCCACAGCCTTGATAAATGCATGTCCAGCAGCAGTCTGCCACTCCATACTAGCGCAAACATTCAAACCTAAAATATCTTGTTCACCCAGAGACTGACACAATTTCCAGCTTACATTGGTGTTTGATAACAAATTAGCAGGTTTTTTAATTTTCTGAGATATCAGACCCTCATTTTTTTCGTGTTCAATTCTAACGGGATTCTCATTACCTTCGACTCTATACGCACCTTTACCCAATGATGCATAATATAAAACATCAAGAGCTGGCGCATAAACAATCCCTAGATATGGATAGCCATCCTCGATTAATGCAATATTTACAGTATATCCAACGCTTTCATCATTTAAAAATGGTTGTCCCTCGGAGCAATCAATCAACCAGAAATGATTCCATGCTTTTCTGTTATCAATTGGCACATCATGTTTATTCTTTGAAATAATCGGTATATTTGAGTTCGCTTGAATCAGCTCTTTTTCAATTAACTTTTGTACCTTTTTAGCGCTTCTATTTATTTTACTTATAGGGTCCAAATGAAGTAAAGATAGAAGTGTGCTAGTTGATTCATCAGTAGAATCAACATTTGATTTAAATTGCTGGTAAATATCTTTTAAACCGGAGGATGAACTACGTACCCCGCTGGCAAGCTCATGCAGATTAAACCAGCGAATTTGTGTAACATTAGATTTGGGAAATGGAACGTCAGGTATCGATTTTCCTAAAAAAGGACAAAGCTTTTCCCAGCCATCACCCTTTGACACGTTAATAATCAATAAGTCATCTGTTCTATCTTTAAAGTAATCTAAAACTCCCTCAACAAATCTCTTATATCCAACCCTAAACTTTTCTTCGTTAAATACAGTGCTTTCATAAAGATCAAAAAACAATTGATTGTGAGCCTCAGTCTGCTTATCTGCAAGTTTTTGGTTAAATTGTTTTTTACAAGATTTAAGCCAATCGCCCATATCTCTAACAGTAAGAACGAACTTTGAATCAGGATATTCAACATCAAGTTCTCGGTAATAACTAGGAATTGGTGTATCCGTCAGGGCATCATTATTCAATAAAGCAGCCTTATCTATTGATGAAAGATCTCCCTTTCTATAATCGGTAACTCCCAAACAATCCTTTACTCTATAACCAAGTATTTCCAGTGCATTTGCCAAACTGGTTGTTCCAGTTTTGGATAAACCGATACCAAATATTTTCATGCAAAGCACTCCATAATAATTGACAAATTCATTGCGTATAATTAATCATGATAATTTTCAATAGCTTAATTAAAAAGATGATCGCTATTTGACCTCAGTATAAAAAAGATAACTATTAACGCTAAAAGTCCCTTTTAAATTTCATGCCAAATAGCCGAAAAATATTATATAAAATTTGAGTTAAAACTTATTCTATTTAGTGCGCGCACGAATATTCGAAAAACAAGGTTAGAAAATATCAATATGATTCAAAATTAGCCGCATTTCTATTTGGCCTATGCTTATTGTTCGGTGGAGTTGCTGTCAAATATAATATGCCTATGTGCTAGCTAATTTTAAATATTGGTTAGTTCTGGTAAGTTTTTTATCGAGTCTATAATGATGGAAGCGTCCGTTTTTATTTCATCAACGGGGTGTCCAGAACGAACTAAAATGTTTTGCGCGATTCCAGAATTAATTCCCGCTTGAATATCACTTTCTTTATCACCTACCAAAACTGATCCTGGCAAGTCAAGGTTAAAATCTTTTTGTGCCTGATAAATCATGCCTGGTTCGGGTTTGCGGCATTCACATGTGTGCGTAAAATCAGGATGATGTGGGCAATGATATACTTTTGAAATGAAAATTCCTTTGTCTTCAAATTTTTTTATCATCCATTTGGTAAGCACTTTAAA
The DNA here is from genome assembly GCA_945787125.1 of uncultured Ectothiorhodospiraceae bacterium. Classification (GTDB taxonomy): domain Bacteria; phylum Pseudomonadota; class Gammaproteobacteria; order S012-40; family S012-40; genus CALZHW01. Next base: position 91,322 of record CALZHW010000001.1, on the reverse strand, counting down.
GTCATTTTCAGTATATTTTCTACGGGCAATTCCAGCCTGATTAGTTATGATGATCAAGATATATCCTCTATCTTGAAAATATTTGCACGTATCAAACAAGCCATCAATAAAATCAAAGTCCTCTATTTTATAGAGATATTCTTTTTCAATGTTAATCACTCCATCTCTATCTAAAAATAATGCTTTATTCATAAATAGTTGATTAATTCGTATTGTGCTTTTTCATAATCTTCAGGAATTCCAATATCGATGAAATAATTGTTGAAAATAGTTGCGTAAATATTCAAATCATTAATGTTTTTATGCATAAACTCTTCAAATGAGAACTTGCTTGGTAATTTAAATGAGTCAAAGATATTTTTACTTATGACATATATCCCGCCATTAATGTTACCTTTTAACACAAATTCTTTTTCTTTAAAGTCGATTACTTTAAAGTTTTGATTAAGCTCAACACTACCGTATCGATTAAAACTTTCCATTGGCTTTAAAGATAAAGTCAAATCAGATTGATAGTTGAGATGATTTGACAGCAGTTCTTTTAGATCTATATTAAAAAAAGTATCCCCGTTAATGACAAATACATGACTTTGATTTATGAGTGACAAAGCTTTTAGAATTGCTCCCCCAGTCCCTAAGGGTTCATCTTCTACAACATAGTCAACTTCCATTCCAGCAAATGAGCTTTTAAAATAATCTTTAATAATCTCGTGTTTATAACCAACAGATAAGATGACTCTTGTGATCCCATTTTTCTGCAGATAATAAAGGACATATTCTAAAAAGGGTTTATGATTAACATGAGCCATTGGTTTAGGTATATCAGATACAACTGACTGTAGACGCGTACCAAAACCACCCGCTAAAACTATCGCTTCCAACTAAAATCCTTTGCCAAAGATCGCTTCTTCAACCGCTGCGCATATAATATGACCAATGAGGATATGGCTTTCCTGAATTCTGGGTGTTGAATCAGAAGGTACCTTGATGCAGTAGTCACATATTTCCGCCATTTTCCCGCCAGTTTCGCCTGTCAGACCGACGGTTACAATGCCTTTATTTTTGCACTCTTTCAAAGCTTCTATAATATTTTCAGAATTTCCACTAGTAGAAATCGCGATAAACAAATCACCCGTACAGCCATTTGCTTGAATTTGCCTGGAGAAAAGATTTTTAAAGCCGTAATCATTAGCTATCGCAGTCAATACTGATGTGTCTGTTGTCAAAGCTTGTGACGCAAGACCGGGTCTGTCAAAGTAAAATTTACTTACAAACTCACCTGCGATGTGTTGTGCATCAGCAGCACTTCCTCCGTTTCCTGCAATAAGAGTTTTATTGCCGCTTTTATAGGTGTCTATTACTCTTTGAGATACTTCTTTAAGTAAATTTATCAATGCACTATCGTTTAAAATCTTTTTCTTTATTTTATAGGAGTCTTCTATTTGATGGCTGATAAACTTGTTCACAATATTTTCCAGCCTCTGCTTCCGCCTTTTGTAAAATGAAAGTTGATGACTCTTCCACCCTCTCTATTTAAACCATTCACAAGTTTCATTTTATTAACCGGGTCAACCATAAAAAGCATAAATCCGCCGCCGCCTGCCCCCATTATTTTACCTGAGTAGGCCCCATAAGCTATTGCTGCATCATATATTTTATCTATTTCTGGATTAGTAATAGAAGATGCCATTTTCTTTTTTGACTCCCAGGACTGATTCAAAATCCTGGAAAGAGATTTTATATTGCCTTTTAGTACCGCTTCCTTCATAGCAAAAGCATCTTGTTTTACATGATTCATAGCATCCAGTGCTCGAGCATTTCGAGAGACTGTATTTGCTTTTTCCTCCTCAATAATAGATGCTTGTCGTGTTATACCCGTAAAGTATAAGACACTTGAGGCTTCAATTTCATCAATAATCCAGTTTTTGATTCTCAATGGATTGACAATAACTCTTTTATTATCGTAAAACTCCATAAAATTAAAACCACCAAAAGTTGCTGCATATTGATCTTGGGCACCACCGATAATGCCAACATCTTCTCTTTCAATATCGAAAGCCAATTTGGCTATATCATACTCACCTAAAGGTAGATTTAGCCATTCAACATAAGCTTTTATCATCGCTACAACCAATGTAGATGATGAGCCTAGTCCACTTCCTGCAGGAGCATCAGAATAGGTAATCATTTTTAATGATAAAGGTTGATTATCATTAAAATCTTTTACTATTTTATTGTATACACCTTTATGTAAATCAAGTTTTCCATCTAACTCCAATGTCGTTATCGACTTGCTCTCAAAAGATTCATTTCTGTCTGTAGTTTCAAAAACAACGCGATTGCACTCAGTAACTTCAAGCGTACAATAAGCATACATGTCAATAGTTGCATTTAAAACATTGCCTCCATATTCATCACAGTATGGACTAAGATCAGTGCCCCCACCGGCTAGGCCAAGACGCAATGGCGCTTTTGTTCTAATAATCATTTCGTTAACTTAACCTCAAATTGAGTTTAAAATCCTGGAGACAATCAGATCCCATGAATATCCGTTTATTGTGCGTTTAAGCCCATTAGCTCCAAGTCGATCAGATAATTTCTTGTCAGTTAAAAGGGTTAATAAAGCATTACTTACATTACTTGCAGATTGTGCATCAATTCTTAACCCGGTTTCATTATGCACAACAGCATCGGCAGTCCCACCCGCGATGCCTGCAATAACAGGTTTACCGCAAGCAGATGCTTCTAGAAAGACCATTCCAAAACCTTCAGTATCCCCATTAATTTCTCTGTTCGGCATTGCAAAAACATCTGCGGCATTATACCAGCGAGGTAAATCTTTCATGCTGATATGACCTAACATGTGTACATAATTTTGTACTGATTCTGATATGGCCAATTGTTCCAGATACTCTTTATCTTCACCAATACCAATAATCACATAATGGACATCTATGTGATTCGCTCTAAGTGAGGATAATGACTTGATTATTTGATCAAAACCTTTTCGGCGACTAAATCTACCGACAGATAGAATCACTTTTTGCTTCTTTGTAATATTGATTGATTTAAGCAAATCTTCGACATCATCCATTGGCTTAAACCGTTCCACATCCACTCCTGGGGATATAACTACAATTTTATCGGACTTGATACCTATTTTATTTAATTCATTTTTTGTAAATCGACTATTGGCAATAATTTTATCAGCATGATGATATACAAATTTCATTGCTTTGAACTTGTTTGTTTGACGCCAGGTTGTGATCTCTTCCCCATGAGCATAGATTACTAAAGGTTTTCTAAATATCGCTGCAACCATGAAGCCTACTAGTCCTTCGGGCAAAGCCTTGCCTGCATGAATAGCATCAATTTTGTTGAAAAGAATTATATTGAACGATACAAAGAATAACTTTATATACATTATTATGGACTCTGGCCGTAGCCACTTGTAGCGGTTTAATGTAACACGATGTACTGTATTATTATGGGTTTTGTCGTACTCTGTTCCTCCTTCCACATTAGCAGTCACTATATGTAATTCTTTATTACCCATACGTGAATAGCATTCATCAAACCAAACTGCTGTCCCTCCCTTTGTCGGTAAAAAGAGTTCAGTTATCACCAATAATCTGCTTTTAGAATTATCAGTCACAGTTAACCTTTGATCACAGACAATATATCTCGAACACTACCAATCCCTGGTAATTCATAAATCAGAGGAAGTACTGCTTTAACAGATTGCGTTCTTTTTTTCATTTTTATCAGTGTATATGCAAGATCCAATCTGGCATGACGTATTCCTTGCCTTAATCCTTTATATAGTGATGGATTAACTTTTTGAATGTAAGTTTTTAAGCTATTGAGCGATGTCAATGTCTGTTGTTGCGCCCTGAGCGGATCACTGCGAGTAGCACTATCGCTGTGAATATAATAGGCGGCCATTGGTTTTACAAATACACCAATTTTTTTACTTATAGCACATAGTCTAATTAAGAAATGCACATCTTCACAAACAGCTACGCCTTGCGGATAACCTCCTAGCTGAATAAAAGAAGCACGGGGTAAACTTAAAGTATGTGTATCACCAAAGTGCTGCGCTATAAAATCATTGATAACTTCACCTTCCATTATAGTTGAAGGTAGATTATTTGCCTTTTCTAATAACTGTCTGCCGGCTTTAGTCGATTGCATTGATTGTCTTATAATGTTTCCCTGTTCATCAATATAATCAAAATTACCCGTCATAAAATCCAGTTCGGGATGGTTATTGATTAACTCAGCATGCCATTTAAGTCTATCAGGATAGTACCAGTCATCGGCATCCAGGAAACAGACCCACTCACCCTTGGCTGATTCAACCCCCTTGTTCCTCGCTGCCGAAACGCCGGCGTTTTCCTGGCGAAGGTAATGGACTTTGCTACCAAATTGTTTTACTTGTGTTTTGGTTTCGTCTGTTGAGCCATCATCAATAATAATAATTTCATACGCTGAATAGGTTTGATTTAAAATTGATTCTATTGCTTTTTTTATAGTCTTTTCGGCATTATATGCAGCAATAATGACAGAGAAGTTTATATGTTTATTCAATTGATTATTAGACATAAGAATATTTCAATCATACTTAACTTAAGGCTACCAGAATTTCAATAGCATTTTGATACCCGAATACTTGGCAAGCCTGTTATATCGGAAAAGTAATTTCATTTCTAGCTATTGCGGTTTTAAATCGCTGAATCAATAAACTATTAACAAATTCCGGATTATTAGCTTGATTATAGTCCCTTAATTTTTTAGCCAAATGTATCTAAGATTTAGAAATAAGTTCACGTAACTGGTTTACACGCCGTTTGTGGGTGAAATTAGCTAGCACACGTGAACGAGCTGCTTCACCCATTTTTTTCGCCTCGTTAGGATTACGTAAAAGATAGGAAGCAGCATTTGTAATCTCTTGCACATTTTCACCATCGACCCGTAAACCTGTTTTTCCATCTAATACCGCAGATCCCGTACCTCCAGCTTTACCTGAAATAACAGGTTTGCCACTTGCTGCCGCTTCCAAAAACACGAGACCAAAACCTTCGCTGTCGCCATTGATATCTCGATTAGGCATAGCAAATAAATCACAGGTATTATACCATCGAGGTAAGTCGTCATAGCTTACATGGCCAAGAAAATGTACTCGGTCTGTGACATCAAGTTCACGAGTCAGTTCTTGTAAATAATCCAGGTCTTCACCTATTCCAATTAAAGCATATTCAATGTCTAAACCTTCTTTGACAAGTAGTGGTAGAGATCGAATAACATTATCGAAGCCTTTTCTTCTTTGCAGACGTCCTACGGACAAGATGAGCTTTTTCTTCTCGTCAAGACCAATTGAGTTTCTTAAGTTATTGTCATTTGAACTTGGACTAAACCTTTCGTCGTTAACAGTAGGGTAGGTGAGGATGATGCTTTGGGGCTTTACTCCAATCAAATTTATCAGAGTGTTTCGGGTATCGTCACTATTTGCAAGGATCCAGTCCGCATGGCGTAGTACAAAACACATTGTCTGAAACTTTTTTCCACGCCCCCAGCCGGTGAGCTCTTCACCATGCGCATAGATTAGTACGGGGCAACCCGTCAATCGAGCTACACACAAGGCTATCAGTCCTTCAGGCAATGCTCGCCCGGCAAAAATTGTTTGTATGCGTCGGGTAATTGTTAGCCACAATGACTTTTGAAACAGTTTAAGGTAAATTATTAAAGATTCGGGCTTTAGCCACGGCCAGCGCTTAAGAGTCAGTCGGTGGATGTTATTCGGATGTTCACGGTCAAATTCTTTTGCACCGGGAACATCTGCAGTAATAATATGGATCTCCTTTCCTCCGAGTCTACGAAAATCATCGTCAAATGATGATGCTGATCCGCCTTTTGTAGGTAGGAATAATTCTGTTATCATCAAAAGTCTGGAAGTTTTGTTTTTTTTCATTAAAAAGTGACCATCATAATAATATCGAATTCTCAGTAACCGTGAGCATCTTAGAGTATATTAATTTAAGACTAGCGGCTATTGTATCTTATTGATTTTCATAGATTTTTTCGCGTCCCTCAGTTAAAGGACGAGCGCCAATCTGGTATTCTTTCCCGTGTAACATTAAAATGTATAACATAAAAAAGATTATAATGCCGTATGTATTAATTGGAATACGATTCTGTCCTGAGTTATAGCTAGTGCCCGTCCATAAATCTTTAATTATTTGATATGTAAAGAAATAATACTGAAAACCATTAAAAAATCCTCTTGCTTGTGTTGAATTTAATTTGCGAAAAAAAACCAACTAAGAGGATTTAGTATGCATATAGCGTGCGAGAAACCCGCGGTGCACAGATAAGTATATATGAAAACTACTCAGAGCACGAATTTGGAGTTCGACTTAAATCATTGCCTGACCTACTGGATGATCACCTCGAAATACTGACTCTGATCGAAGCTGATTTAATAGACACATTATGTAAAAAAGTTGGACGAAGTGGGTTAACCGTTGAAAGTATTTTCAGGTGTTTATTGTTTAAACAACAATTCAGGTGTCAATAATGAATAACCTGTTTATCATTTATCTAATTAGCATTCCAAATTTATAATGCAAGAAATGCTATATAGAGAAGTACTTTACTCAGGTTTACTAAAATTACTGGGCGTTGTATTAAAGCAAGCTGAAGCAGGTCTTCTGCAGGTAAGAGAAAATACTGTTGTGTTCTGAGTCCCAACAGAAATAGATTTGTGAAGTAGCGCATTATAGAGACCTAACGTTGCATGTAGTCGATCAAATTAAGCGTCGAGTCATCGAAAAAGAAACTGGATCGATATGGGAAAAAATCGTTAACCTATTTGAATCACATACCGATATCATTGTTAACCCGGATATTTCATGAATTATCCGGGTTAAAGGGTGTCGTGATATTCAATATGGGCAAAAGATTAATCTGAGTACTGAAAAAAATGGTTTTATTACTTATTACCCATTGAAGATGGCAACTCGTCAGAAAGAGATGTTTATACCTGCATTGAATGCCCATCAGGAAAACTTTAGTGGTCTTCCCGAGTCCGTTGTTGCCAATGGTGGTTCTGCCCGTCAAGCAAATGTATCAAATGACCGAGAGTTGGGTATTCAGCGATTAGAAGTTGCCTAATATTTCCACGTTAGTAACGCCGAAAATCAACACTGTCAATTCGTATGCTGACCTTAGCATGGCAGCGACTTATGTGTCTTTTGGAAAGAATATGAATGATAGAATATGTTGAAAGGCTAAATAATTTCAAAACTGGCCAATTTGTTGGTTTATTTTCAACTCGAGTATATTATTGTGACTAATCCTTTACCGCTTATTTCAGTAATTATGCCCTGCTATAATGCTGAAGAATATGTATCAGAAGCTATTAGTAGTGTTATCAATCAATCCTACGCAAATATAGAGTTAATCATCATTGATGATGGTTCAAGTGATAATAGCTATGAAATATGTGAAAATTTTGTTGCGCAGGAAAACACAAGAATAACCTTATTAAAGCAAGAAAATAAAGGGCCGTACCCAGCCAGGAATTATGGTTTAAGTCGTGCTAATGGAGCTTATATTTCATTTCTTGATGCTGATGATTACTGGCATAAAGATTGTTTAATGTTGCTAATGCAGGCAATAGAGGATAGTGGTGCTGATGTTGCGTATTGCGGGTGGCAAAATGTCGGTAAGGGAGGGCCCGGAAGTAATGAGCCATACATTCCTCCTGAATATGAAAAAGGAGACGTTGTTAAATCCTTTTTGAAATCCTGTCCATGGCCTATTCATGCGGCACTTATTAAAGCAAATATCATCCAGCAGTTAGGCGGCTTTTCAGAGCGATATTTTACTTCGTTAGATTTTGATCTTTGGTTGCGTATGACGAGTGCCACTAAAAAATTGGTGCGAGTTCCTGAAGTGTTAGCCTTTTATCGATGGCATTCAGCTGGACAGATTTCTGCAGTAAAATCAAGGCAAGTCATTGATGCATGGAAAGTGAGGCATGATTATATTAAAAAACATTCCGATCTGGTTGCACATCTAACTAAAAGAGAAATAAAAGAGCTAATTAATGGCAGCGTTTTGTCAAATGCCTATACAGCCTACTGGCGCAGAGATATTGATTCTGCCCTAGTGCTCTTTAGAAAAGCATTTCTGAATGGTCAGTGGGGGCTCAAGGATTTAAAGTATATGATGTTAGCTTTGCTTCCATCGAAACTGCTTAAGAGTTTGTTAAAATTTTTTGATAAAGTTTATTAGAAGGTGAAAAATCACAATAATGTCCAAGTTTACTATTTTAATGTACCACATTGTATCTGCACCTAAATCGCTCCAAGAAAAACGATATGCCTGTCCTCCTGAAAGGCTTTATAAGCATATGAAGCATCTGAGAAAAAACGGATACAATATTATAAGCTTGGATGACATGCTGCATAGCATAACGAATAAAATTAATCTCCCTGAAAAAACCGTCGTGATAACACTTGACGATGGTTTTGGCGATAATTTTGAAAATGCTTTCCCAGTATTTCAGGAATTTGGAATTCCAGCGACTATTTTTTTAGCCTCAGGTTTAATGGGGAAAACCAATGTCTGGATGCACAATAACGGATTCCCACAGCGCACAATGTTGACTTGGGAGCAAATCAGGGAAATGCATGATCAGGGGATTTTATTTGGAGCCCATACTGTAACGCATACAAAATTACCAGAAATTAGTCCCACTGAAATGTTGACTGAGTTAGTTGATAGCAAGAAACAAATCGAGGATAACTTAGGTGTAGGTGTGCAGCATTTTGCCTATCCTTATGGGTTGTTTGATGATGCTGTTCGTGCAACGACAGTGAAAGCAGAGTTTAAAACAGCTTGCTCTACTCGTTCTGGATTTAACAACTCTAGTGCGGATCTATTTAGCTTAAGAAGGTTGGAAATATATGGCACGGATTCTGTGCGAGCATTAATGCAGAAAATTACTTTTGGAGTGAATGATTCAAATATTAGTTTTCCTGTTAAGTATTACATGAATCGTCTTAAAGAACGGCTGAGATAAATTATGGATATAAGCATAATAATAAGCACCTATAACCGAAGTGATAATCTTCCTGAATGCGTTGAGTATTTGGCTGCACAAAAAAATACTGAAAATTTTTCGTGGGAGGCTGTAATTGTTGACAATAACTCAACGGATGATACGAAATCCGTAACCGAGAAACTTCAGAGAGAAAATTCAATAAATATACGCTATCTATTCGAGCCTAACCAAGGGCTTTCTCATGCAAGAAATTGTGGTATTAGGGAATCTAATGCAGAGTTTATCATATTTATTGATGATGATATCAGGGCGACGCCAGATTGGTTGACTTCAACCTATAACCGATTTATTAGCGAAAATTGTGATGCTGTGGGGGGGCGAATTTACATTGAAAGTCCTGAAGATTTACCAAAATGGATAAAGCCTGACATGTACGGCTTCCTTGGTCATCGAGATTTTGGTGATCAAGCTTTCCAAATGAATGGCATCAATGAATTTCCATTTGGTGGTAATATGGGCGCCAAAAAGGAAATTGCTGAAGCTATTGGCGGCTTTGATACACGTATGGGGCGTAAAGGGGAAGGCAAAAAAAGGGAGGAACTATTTAAAGGAGAGGAAACTGAGTTTTTCCAACAGTTGGCTAAAAAGAAAGGGATTATCTGGTATGAGCCTAAAGCAATTGTCTTGCATAAAATTTTGCCTTATCAGTTGAAAAAGAAATTTTTTCGAACATTACATTTTAATGCTGGTTACCAAAAGGCTGCATTAGATGAGCGTGAGTTTATACGTACCTTTAAAGGCATACCTTTGTTTATTTTTACACAAGTATTAAATGCATTATTCAAATATATATCACTTTTAATAACAACAGGTAGCGATAATGCATTCAGGCAGCAAATGAATACTGGCTACCTTTTTGGTATGATTTATGGTTATAAAGACAGATACATCAAAACTAAGAGTCAATAGTATTTTGTTCCCTTCACCAGGATAGTGATAGTATGCACATTGAAGTAGTAATTTGTTCACACAATAGAAGTAGCTTATTGAAGAAAACACTAATATCCTTGAATGATACAATAAAGCCAGTAGATTGTCATATTACAATAACCGTAGCAGCTAATGCTTGTAGTGATGATACGCATCAAATATTAAGAAATTATCAGGAACAACAAAAACACCAAAATTCACTTCCCCTCACGTGGCATGAGGTTTCTACTCCTGGAAAATCTCATGCTTTAAATTATGTCTGTCTTCGTTTAAAGGGAGATCTGATTGCTATGATTGATGATGATCATCGGATTTCCAAACAATATTTTTGTGTATTAGCTGAAGCATATACTCGCTATCCAGAGATTGATATTTTTTTTGGCAAGATCCTTCCAGACTGGAATGGTAAAGAACCTGAATGGGCTCATGATTCAGGAGACTACGCCATTTTTCCTTTACCTGTACCTTGTTATGACAAGGGAGATGAGGGCCTTGAATTTGAATCACAAGTGTCTCTTCCGGGAGGAGGCAATTTGGCTTTAAAAAAAGAAGTTTTTCATAGAGTCGGAAATTTCAATACTGAATTAGGTCCTTCTGGACATAATCTTGGCGGTGGAGAGGATAGTGATTTCATCTTACGATCGGTTACAGGTGGAGAAAGGCTAAGATATTTACCTGATATGGTGCAATATCACTATGTTGATCTTGAAAGATTTCGCTTGTCTTATATTCTTTCAAAAAGTTTTCAACGTACACGTTCAGTGATTTGTATCCGAAACAAGGATGTAACGAAAATGCCGTTATATTTATGGCGGAAATTACTTACTCACCTTTTAAAAGTCATTTTTTCTTTGAGTTTAAGTCGTTCGCGCTTTTATTTAGTCAGATCTGCTGCAACTCTGGGTGAAATAAGTGGTTTTCGCAAGGTCGTAAAATTAAATGCTGGCAACAAAACAAGGGATGATTGATATGGGCTGGGAGATTTTTTATCCATTGGTTTTTGGTAGCCTATCAGCTTCTTTGCTGGTTTCTTTTGTTATATTGATTAAAGCGATCCATGATTTTTCACGGACTGGACCAGCATTAAAAGAAGAAATTTTAAAAAGTTATAGATTTTATTCAGTGTATGCAATGTCTCGATTATTTCTCTGGTGCATTCTTATTAATTTTTATCTTGCCAGTACAGGTAATCTCATTTATTTTAGTCTGTCAGTCATTAATTCTACCGCTACCACTGAATTGTTTGCATTCATTTCCGGTTTGTTAGCTATTGTGTTTTTCACAAGTGTGCAGTTTTTAAGGCACTTGCTATATATACCCAGTTATCTTGCTTTGTCTTCACATTATTCTATGAGGCATTTTTATAAGGTATGGCGAATCTTGTCACCTGCAAAAATCAACTTCATCGAATATGGCTATAAACTAATTTTTTTAATGCTTGTGTGTAGTGCTATCTATTTATTAGATAAAAATGGGGAAGTTTTTGAATCAAGAGCATTATTTTCGGTATTGCTTATTCATTTACTGATTTTTTTTTGGAGTACATGGACTGTGCCGGTTTTCACACAAGGCAAAGAGTCAAATAATTCAAGCAAGGTAACTGATAAGCCTAATATCATTATGATTGGTTCAGATACGCTTAGGGCTGATCGCTTAGGGCGTATTAGAAATGGTAAGTCGATTACCCCGAATATAGATAAATTAATTAAAAAAAGTGTTTATTTCGACAATTGCTTTGTACCGATCGCACGAACCGCACCCAGTCTAGTTTCTTTATTTACAGGGGTTTTGCCCTGGAAGCATCAAATAAGAGATAATTTTGCTGGGCATGATGAAATAAAATTGAATGTTACTCCTTTTCCCAAACTTCTAGCAAAGGCGGGATACTCAACTGCTGTTATTAGTGATTGGTGTGGTACGGACTTTGGTAAATTTGACCTTGGTTTCGAGATGCAGGACCTTTCAGAAGATCAGTGGAACATCAAATATTATATTCGACAGGGGCCAAAGGATACTCGCATGTTTCTTTCTTTGTTTGTAAAAAATCGATTAGGCAGAATATGTCTCCCTGAGATTTTTTATTTAGGTGGCGCACCGCAGGGGAGTTATTTATTAAACAAGACGAAACAGTGGTTAGGAAGATTAGCTAAAAATAATAAGCCCTTTTTATTAAATACTTTTTTTAGTACAACGCATCCCCCATTTGGTACAGAATATCCATATTACTCAATGTATGCTGATCCAGAGTATTGGGGAGAATCCAAGTTTTCCATGGCACGTCTTTCCGATCCTGTGGAAATAATAAAAAGCCAAAAAGACCCAAAAGAAGCCTTTGATTTAGATCAGATCATTGACTTATATGATGGCTCTGTAACAAATTTTGATGATCAGGTTGGCGAGGTTTTATCATTTTTAAAAGAAAATAATTTAGAACAAAATACGATTGTTGTGATTTATAGTGATCATGGCATGGAGTTTTTTGAAAATGATACCTGGGGTCAAGGTAATAGTGTCTTTTCAGAGCATAGTAATAAGATTCCTCTAATAATCTATGATCCAAAAAGAGAGCATGGACAGGTTAACTCCAGTACCATTAGAGCGATTGATTTGGGGCCAACTTTATTGGATATGGTCTTTAGTGAAGTTAATGACTCTTGTGACGAGAAGTATGATGGAATTTCATTAAAGGCGATTATAGAAAACAATGAAAAAATTGACTTGGATGTTATTGCAGAGACTGGAATATGGTTTGGTAGACCTCCTGGTATGATAAAGGAGCATATGACTTACCCGGATTTATTAGACATTATTACCGTCAAGGATAAGAAGCTTGGCACCATAGTATTAAAACCTGAACTACAGGACAAAATTTATCAGGCAAAAGATTGTCTTTTGATTTCTGGTAAATGGAAACTGATAAGACTACCCATTAAAACGGGTTACAAGTTTCAATTATTTGATCGTCATAGCGATCCTGATTGTAAGAATGATATTTCGGATAAATATAATGAAGTATTAATGCAATTAAAAGAAAAAATGACCAATTTACATTGTTAATCTTCTGGAAAAATTAAGCTGCCTGATATGAATAAAAATAAGAAAGTCATTTGTTATTTCTCTCCCAGTTCAGGTGACTGGGGTGGATCAAGCAGGGTATTGTTTACTAATCTTAAATTTCTCGATAGGAAGAATTATGAGCCTATTGTCTTAATTCCAGAGAGCGGGTCTATCATACCTTTATTAGAACAATTGGCTATAAAATATGTTATTTGGGGGCAGCTTCATGAGCCAACAGGTTTGGTGAAATATGTGAAACATTTTATCAAATCTATTCTACTATTTCATAATCATAAAATTGATATCTTTCATATCAGTAATTGTAACTATTGGCGTCCGGTAGAAATATTAGCGGCACGTTTTTTACGAATTCCAGTTATAACTCATTATCATGTAGTGATTAAAAAACCTGAGCCGGCACCTTTTGTTAAGATGTCCAGATTGCTTATTGCAAATTCAAAATTTACTGCAAAGACCTCAGAAACTGATAACGTTCCTATTGATGTCGTTTATCCTATTGTTGATATGGAACGTTTTGAGAATGCAAAAAATATTCGACAGGAGTTAAATATTTCAGATGATAAGATAGTCATCAGCTTTATTGGGCAAATAAGAAAACTCAAGGGTATTGAGCTTTTTGTAGAGTTGGCTAAAAAGATATCGCATAAGAATGTAAAGTTTCTAATAGTAGGTAGTTGTCGAGATCCTAAACAAATAGGAGATACTTATACTGTGGATAGTTTGAATGAGGCTATTGAAGGTACAAATATTAACTATGTCGGTTATCGTTCAGATGTAGAAAATTTGTATAAAACCTCTGATATTATCATTATGCCTTCCCTGTGGGATGAACCCTTTGGTTTAATCAATATAGAAGCAGGTGCAGCGTCGAAACCAATAGTAGCTGCCAGAGTTGGTGGAATTCCAGAAGTTATCAATCATGGGGATAATGGATTTTTATTTGATAGGGGTGATATCGAATCACTGGTGTTTTACACCAATAAATTAATAGCAGATAAAAATCTCAGGATTGAGATGGGTAAAAGGGCAAGACAGACTGTTAAAGAAAAATTTACAGATCAACCCATCAGAAAGCTAGAAAATCTTTATGAGTCTTTGTTGGTTAGAAGTTGAGCGGCTCAGAGCTTTGACTTTCGAATTAATGAGTAAGGCTTTTCAATATATACAAAAAGTATGGTAGATGGAACTAGTGTTAGGGAAAATATGAGTGGAACCAATAGCCAGAATATCAAAGTGTCAGTATTCTGGGCTGGGTACACTTTTTCTAGTAATATGAATATAAATTTTAAAGAAAGACCATGAATCAGATAATAGGAATAACTCATATTCCCCAGCCATCTAAGTGGCGAGCTAGAAAACAAACGAGTAGTAAATCCTGACAGTAAGAAGCATTCTAAACAAAATATAAAAAATAGCACGTAAATCAAGCCGTATTTCCACCAGCCTTCATACCCAGTCGCCTTTAAGGCCACCACAGATATAATCGCTAAAACTAATGCGAGAAGGCCGATGGGCGGCATGTTTGTAACAAATTTATTTTGAATAGTTTCATACAGTAATATACCCGATACAAACATTAATAGCCGAATAGGGCCATTATGACCAGCTGCGAAGTAATAAAAAAATAAAAGTGTGACAATAATAAAGAAAAGTACTCGATAATGAGCTTTCCAAGATCGCATAGATAATACAGCTATTAACAACGGGATGAGTAAATAATAAAAAAACTCATAACTTAGCGACCACGCTACGGTAATGATTGCTGTTATGTCGAATATCCCAGGCATTAACAGATAGTTCTGAATGACAAAGATCACGCCATCTTTCCATTCAGTTGGTATCTTAGATTCACCAGGGAATAGAGCTGACAGTACGAGGTAAATGATAAATACCACTGAAAATGTTGGATAGATTCGTTGAATTCTCCTCAATATGTAGTTTTTGAAAGGCCTATGTTTCTGAATAAGCATTCCATAAATCAAGTACCCACTTAAAACAAAAAATAAATCTACGCCTATATTGCCAATGCTTCGTATATATGTCGCTGCTTGAGATGTTGCTGTGCCGCCGAGTAGCCAAGGCTCAATTAACGTTACGTAATGTACAAGAAAAACTAGAAATACGGCAAAGCCACGTATTCCCTCCATAGCAATTATTGATTTGTGATTTGCATGTGGTATTTCAAATGTATTACGTATCCAGTTCATTCTTCTTTATCTCTGCGACTTCTGCGCACATAATTAGCCAAAAAATAGGTTGATTGAGCAATGAGCAAGGCTATTATTGCCTGCCTCAATGTGTCTTTTGATATTTCGTTATTTGTAGTGAGACCTCATGCGTAACACTTTAATAGTTCTATCTTCTTCTTCAGCAACTTGAAAAATAAGCTTATGTTGAATATTAATTTCTCTCGGGTAGGCTCCGCCGAGCAGGTCGCTTACTAATTTTTCATAAGGTGGGGGAGTTTGGAATGGGTTTCCAGCGATTATCTTTAGCAACTCTTGAGCTTTTCGTTTCAGTCCTGATTGGCTTAATTTTTTAGCGTCTTTATTAGCTTGCTTAGTATAGAATAATGCCCAAGTCACCGGTTTTCGTCATCGCTGTATTTCATGGCAGCAAATGATCAACGTTCTCAGGTTCGTGCGCCACCAAAACTCCTTAACCGTTAAAGCTTACTTGTATTAACTATTTCAACATTAGCCTCGTTACTCACGGGATCAAACCACCACTGTGTTGTCCTTTTAGGCCCTTTTACCAAGCAGCCTATACGTCGACCATCATTGGTCAGTGAAATTTTATGGGCTGGTTTGTTCATGCTTATCGAAGGCAATAATACCACCAGGAATATATCATTGATTGATGGGTCGCTAGGTATTATTTCAACTCGCCAGTTTCCAGGTTCAGAAGGTTGCCTGCGTTTTTTCATAAATTTCTCAAGCGTATAATTTTCATTATAGTTTTTGTTATCGATAAAGAACTCGAAATTCTTTCCGCCGATACTTTGTACATAGGCGTTTTTGGGGTATAGAATTTTTCCGTCAAGTCGGCCACCCAGTTGGTTGTTTTCGGCTGACGGTGTAACGAACGTAGAGAAAGAGTTTTTATTGATTATTGGCTCTTCTACAGTATGCAGTAACCACTTTTTTCTAAAGTTGGCATTGGTCGAGTCGATGTTGTCAAAAATCACAACGACATCATCATCCAGGTCATAGCCAATACTTCGGAAAGCCGAATCTACACGTTTTGTTCTGTCTCTAAATAGTTTTTTTCCAGATTTTTTGTTGGTATAAGCGGGGGTCAAATCGGCGGTTGCTAAAAGAAGATTATCTTTGAACTGGATCTCTTTCATCAACGCGGTATGGTAAGTGTCTATTTGTTCGTTCCATTCCTTGAGATCGATTGGTGCCGGCAATCCCCAGCCTGAGCCTACTCTACGTTGTCCGCCATCGTTAGCGATGGGTCTGGGTTTATCTTGTTGTTTTTTTACGGGTAATGGCAGGTTATCTTCCGGGTCAGTGACGGTAATGGTGTTGTGGGCGATAGTTTGATAACTGTAATTTAGATGATGATCAGAGCCATATTTCGGCCCATACACACCACTGTCTATGGCGAGTGGGCCGCCTTTATATAAGGTAAACGCTCCTTGGTCTAAGTGTGAGTGCGACCAGTAATTATCTCCGGCTTTGAAGGTTAAATACGTCGCATCAGTTTTCCAATTATTCCGAGCGACTATCATACCAATACCATCAAAGAATTTAACGGAGGGTAGTGGGGCCAATGATGTTTCACTCATTTGTTTTTTATCGAGAGTAAGCGGCCCCCACGGCCAGGAGGTGGGTGTTGGATTTTTAGGGGGATTAGCCAACTGGTAAGCTTGGTGGTGGTTGAATTCCAATGCTAGCGCCAATTGATCAGGTACTTTTTTGTCAAAAAATCCCGCATCTCCCCAGCGCATATGCGTTCCATCGGGTCGGGTGCGATAAATAAGAAAATCAAGAAAGCCTTTTATCCCGGGTTCAGTTTTAAATAAATCTTCACCTGTTGCTTTGCGCCACATGGATGGCAGTTGATAGACAGCTTGCCCAATGCCGATACCAACATACTCCCCGCCTTCATGCCAGCCGCCATTTTCACCCATGATTTGTCGCCACACTGGCAGTACACGGTTTATCCACAATTCATAAGTAAATGCCATAATGTCTTCAGCGTCTGGATGCTCATTATATAATGCGATTGAGCAGGCCATGAGTGCTTGCAGCGGACTGTTGTAGAGAAAGACGTTATAAGGCGAGAGCTTCGCTTTTCTAATATAGTCAATTTCGTAGTGGCAACCTTGGGCCAGCTTTTCTGTGAGCGCGAGTCGCTGGGTCTCAGTCCATGAGAAATACAACCAGTCAAACGCCATCGATAAAGGTTTGACCTGGACATTTCCTCTGCTGCTAAATTCTAATGCCATCAATTGTTGAAAAAGTCTTTGTAAGTCCTGACTGCCTGGCTCCAACATTTCCAGAAAAACGATTGCTTGCAGGTCTGGCTGTTTTTTCTTTGCGGCGTGTTTTTTAATAGCAATGTATTGCGGGTTTTTTTCTCGGAGCAAAGCCAGCTCATCATGAGCAGGAGATGGCAGTCTTGGATGAGTGAGTTTAAAAGAGTCTAGTGTAGGGCGAGCAAGTTCACTTGCTTCAGGAAAAGTATTGGTGTTTTGTGCTTTTGTGAGCTGGCTACCAACCTCGAGACCAGAAACCCAATTAACGGATAAAAAAGGCAATAAAATAAAAGTGATCAAAATAATCAATGCCGGGCTACGTTTATTAGCGCCTTGAATAGCCTCTTTTTTGTTTGAGTATTGTGACGCCTGAGATCTTGACGAGATAAAATGCCAAGCGATAAACCAGGCAATGACAAACAAGATAGCATCCGTAATGTCACCATGACGGCCTTCGATATTATGTTTAATTAGATTGATACCCACTGTCGTGACAAATATCAAAAAAGCGCCAAGATACATCACTGATGTATTGCGGATGATTACTGGGTTTCTTATTAACAACAAATTTAGAATGGCTAAAACAACCCAGGACTGAAACAGTGCAGTAAGCATACTTTTTGGATTGGAAAGCTGAAAATAAAAAGGAATAAGATTAAAGCTTGTGGTTGTAGAAATAGACCCCGGAACAAATTCTCTTAAAATAAACCCACTCGCTGCTAAAGCTATGAGCAATATTGTGTGGCTCGGTTTTATAAGGTTTTTAGTCGGATAATAACTAACAAACGCTAAGGCACTGGCAAACAGTATTTCAATATCGAGTTGCTGTCCAATCACTAAAATTTTGGCGGCAATCAGGCAGGAAAAAACAAGCAAAATGAAACGGTTGTTTTTTTCGCGGAACAATGTTCTGCCAAAGTAGAGAATAAATAAAAATGTTAAATAATAGGCAGCGAAAGACAAATAGGAAAATGAGTTTTGGCCTTGAAAAAATAACCAGACGGGTTTAATACCGTCAATAAGGTTAGAAATATACAGGCCTGGGATAAGTGGTGCGGCTTCGAATAAAAGCCAGCAAAAAATAGTAATTAATCCGAGCTGATGAGGCTTTGAGTGTTGAAATTCAGGCCCAAAACGATGCCACCCATTCAAATTTTGAAGATTTGATTTTAATTTAATGGCTAACAATGCGCCGATAAAGCCGCTAGCGGTATTCAGGAAAATATCCAGTATCGAAGAAACTCTATTGGGTATGACCAGTTGCAATACCTCGAGTGAGACGGAACAAAGCAGAGATGTTAGTATGCAATAAAATAATGTGGCAGTACGTGAGTAGGTTGTTAAGAGGTATCTGGCAAGAAAATAACCCAGTGGTACATAGACAGCAAGATTAACCAATATATCTAGCGGCGATAAGTCATTCTGCCAAATGCTTAGAATATTGCTGAAAGTGAAGTCGGAACTTTTTACCCATTCTGTCGTAGAAAATAGCGTTCCATAAAAAATAAAGGCGGTGTATGCTGAAAAAAGCCAAAAGTCACGATTTTGCGGCAGTTTAACCAAAACATTTTGCTGCCCCAATCTTGGTTGAGCTTTTACCTGAAGCAGGTTCATCAGTTTAAAGCAGCCGAGCATTATCATGTTGAGGGCAATATATAATGCAGTATAGAGAATTAAAATGTGGAAGATGGACAAATCAAGAGACCGATCGCCTAAGATCAGAAACTGTAGCGCGTGAAATGATTGTCCGTATTTCTCGACATTGTTCTCAGCTCCCAGCCATATAAACAAGCTGGAAAACATAAAGCTAAAAATAATCAGTAAAATGATGCTGGCTATCCCGTGGTCGCGAGATCTAGAGGAATTGATGGCAGCAGCTCCTAATCCCGCAAAGATAAAGCCAAGCGTCAAATATAGGGATGTTTGTATGGAGCCATTGTCCTCCATTAATTCAGTTAAGTTATCAGTTGCTGCATCAATTACCGTGACGTAATGGAAATAGCAAAAACACGCAATAAACAGTGAGCAATAGGCGAGTAATGAAGTGCGAGAAGGTTTTTTGTTAGCCAGCACTGATTCAGCAATAAGCACAGATGTGGTGAAACACATGATAAACCAGGCAAAAAGCGCGGTGAATCGATAAAGATATTCCCACTCCCAAAGCCAGTTTTTGACGGGTGAGCCAAGTATGTCGTGCAGGCTTTCAGCAGGAACGGCATCGCGTAGTAAAATCCAGTTCAACGATAAAAAAAGTAAAAGCCAAAGTGGGGCGATATAAGCGGCTTTTTGTTTGTCGAGAATAACATTGCCGAGAATTCTTGCGGCACCCAAGAATAAAACGGTGAATCCTGCTAATAATATTATGCTGAAAAGAAAACTATCGCCTTGGAATAACTCGGCGATATTTTTGGGCGCAGATTGAGCTGCAGTTGGTAAAAAGAAAAAAAGCACACACAAAAGCACATAGTTTCGAAATTCTGTAATCATTAGTCGCAACGCGCCATTTCTTTTTAGCATTTTCGTAAATAGTTCGGACAGGTTCCTATTACGAATCAGGATTCTCAAGGATAAGTTTAAAGGCAAAAACAGCAGGGCGTACGCTTTCATCTTCAGTGACGAGAAGGAAAACGTTGTGGCGGGTATCGTATTCCATCATATAGTTCATTACGTGAATTTCTAATTCTGTGTGTGGCAGTTTAGTGTACTGATTCTGCGTGAAGTTGTAGATGTAAGTGTTGCTGACCCCGTTTGTCAGTGGATTAGACGTCGTATTTATTTTTAGATTCCGTGGAAGCAGGAGGAACACATTATTCTCTTCGTCATAAGCCGCAGGAAAATGCTGATCTTGCGGCGGAAGCTCTCCACTGGGTTGATGTTGCGTCCAGGTGCCTTTTTCACCGGCGATAAAACCTGGCTTATATGACCAAAGGAAAGCATCTGATTCGCTATTACCAAACACGACAAATATTTTATTATTTTTATCATATTCCATATTGTAGTGCATGTTGTGGTGGTTTTCTTCGGTAGCGTTGATCCACTCTTTTCTCTCTGGGCCTAACTCCCAGATGCCAGATTTATAGGCGACAATGGTGTCTCGATCAGGGTCATATTCGGTAGCACCGGCAAATAAATTTGGATAGGGTTTACCGTTGTTTTCAAATATTTTCCATTGATGTGTATTAAGATTGTAGATCCACATTGGATGAATAATGTTTTCGAATTCTTTATTTTTGGGGTTGTGCTCAGGGCTAGCCACTATGAATAGGGTATTATTTTTAGGGTCATAAACAATGTTATCAAATGTATGCATGGCCCAGGGGGCGATATCGTTTTTGCCAGCAATGGCTCGATTATTTGCATCCACTCGATAGCTTTCATGGTCGCTGGTGATCTGATGAGTCGTCCATTTTTCTCTTGCAGGATCAAATTCATGAACGCTGTTATCCCAGTTGGTGTTGTGAGTGTCTGATCCGAATAGCAATAAGCTGCCTTGTTGGGCATTAAACGCCGAGCCCGCGTGTGCCTGTCGAGTCCAGGGCAGGGACCAGGGGCTTGTTAATTTTATCCACTGATTCGGTTGAATCGCGAGCAGTTGAGGATTCAGATGGGAAGTATCTATATTAACCGTTTCGTCGGTGACAACATTGGGCTGATAAAAGCCGAGCACAAAAAAGACAACAGCCGCAATGGGCACGCCAAATAAAGCGCTTGTTATGAGAATGAAAATCGGTTTATTCGCTAAGAGTTTCATTGTTTTTGCTTCTTCATTCAGTGAGCAGTTAAAAATATCAGATCCTGGTTTTTTATGCTAGGAGTCTATTAGGTCTGGAGAGCACGATTGAGAGTGAGGCTCCTGTGAGCCTGTTCGAGTATGTAAGATCTATTTTGCGCACATTTTCGACATTTTTCAGCGAGTAGCTGCGGCGATTCGCTTCTGTCGATCGAAAAATGCGCATTGCAGTTAGTTAAATCTCAAGTTTCGGAGTTCAAAGTTACAAAAGTACCACCTTCCAGCACCCGTAGCGGCAAAACCTTACCGAGAGACGCCGTGAATACATCCCTGTAGGCTTGGGGTGGCATCCATGCCGAACACTCTCGATAAGGTTTTGCCGCTACGCGCGTTGATTATGAGAAAAATATTTAAACTCCGATTGTGAGCTAAATATGAGTAATAAAACATTAAAAGAAGAATTCATTATTGATTTACAACATCTTTTAACAACGCCACACGTTTCTCATTTTGATTGCGGAGATGAATTCCAATATCCACTTCATTCAGGCGGACTCCCAGAGGAGTTTCATTTTTTTCGGGAACACATTGCTTTCCAAATAATTCAGCTAACATAATATCTCCAAGCGCCGCCTTATAATGGGCAGGTTCCCAAAACCAGTTAAATACGTTTGCACTACCTTTTAGTGGTACTGGTGATACTGTGTACGATGAATAGAGGGAAAAATCCCAAAGTTCGACTTTACCACCGGCATAGTCATCAACCAAGTCTTTCAGGCTGCGTTTGAATTGCTCGAACTCATCCCAATACCCTGCATCACGAATGCTTTCCAAGTAGGTGTAGTGATAGGGGTTGATAAATAGCGTTAAATGAATGTCGCGTTGTACGGCTAACTCTATTGCTCGTCTTAGTCCTTCCAGCTCAATCGACCAATGCCCTACTGTATCGAAAATACTTAGTCCGACTTTTGAAAAGCGCGATTCCAGTTCATCGAGTTTTTGACTAAATAAAACCCATTCACCCTCATGACGAACTATATCAACGTAATCCATGGCAGGATTAAAACCCAGTGGTGTTCGGTCAGGGCTGTTTGGTGATTGGAAGGCGACGGTATATAGGCTATCAAAGAGTGTATCCAACGAGAATAGAGCCATAAATGTATCTTTTACCTTGGCTAGCCATTGACGTGGATTTTCTTTGTCCTGTTCATCTACGAGTAGTCGATCGAAAAATTCTGTGCTCTTGGCTGGCCATGTTACCTCCTTAACGAATTGCCCCCTACGATAGAGTGCATCGGCGAAGTCCAATCCTAATAATGCGTGTTTAACGTTGCCACTTGCCATGCCATGAAACAATGCGCGCGTCTGCCCATAAGCACTTAAGCCGGGAAATGTTAGGCTGTAGACCGTGCCATGTTCGGGTAACCAGCATGTTGAGCGGGGATCAAGCCCCATTTCGGGGCGTGAATTGCCGACTATAATTGTCTGTGGAGCAACCTTTACGACGCTGTAGGGTTTATATAGCTGGGCTCGATTGATTAATGCAGGTTTTTTATCGTTAAAGTTTGATATGCGCTCTGTGTGGAATAGCATATACGGGTCAACAATCGCATTAAATGCCGCCAACAATGATGCTACTGTTAACAGTAGCGCAATATAAAGATAGAGATATTTTTTTATCGGCATTTGATTAAAATTGGAAATATAAAAATTCAGAAACGCGGGAGAGTCCAAACAGCGCTATCACCATCACTCCTGCCATCAATAATGCCCAAGCGACATTAAACCTGAATGTCATCAAGCGCGAAGCGATGCCTTCATCGAACAGAGCATTACCTTGTTTGGCGTTAATTTGTAAATAACCTTTCATGATCTGCTGTGTATTTGGCATTATCACTACCACGAGCAATAGTACCGCTATCCACAAGTAGGTGAATACAAACTGAGCGCCACCACCTATATAACTGTTAATACCGACTTCATTGAGTATGCCTTGCATGCTGCCGAGTCGCGTGTAAATCGCATTCGGGATAGCAATGCCATTGAAACCGTACATTCCTTTTATAATCTCAAGTGCGGCGCTCAGGCTCTCGGCGCGAAAGAAGACCCAAGCATTGACGACGGATACGAAAGTTAACAGCCAGCTGAAAAAGTGCCAACCCCGAAAGCCATCAAGCCATTGCAGATTTAAGCGTATTTTTATGTGACTCCAAATATGATTAATCACCAGATACAGGCCGTGCAGTCCGCCCCATAATACGAAGGTCCAACCTGCTCCGTGCCATAAGCCGCCCAGCAACATGGTCGTCAGCAGGTTTGTATAACGACGTACATTACCTTTGCGGTTTCCGCCTAGTGCAATGTAAACATAGTCGCGTAGAAAGCGCGATAAGGTGATGTGCCAACGACGCCAGAACTCAACAATGCTTAATGATTTGTAGGGCGACGCAAAATTTAGTGGTAAGCGAATACCGAATACTCTTGCTATCCCGATTGCCATATCAGAATAACCGGAAAAATCAAAATATAATTGAAAGGTATAAGCCAGTGCGCCTCCCCACGCAGCAAAAAAAGTCAGAGTTTCGCCAGACGCTGCGGCATCAAATATCGGAGTAGAGTATTGCGCAATTCCATCAGCAAGCACGACCTTTTTGAACAGGCCGAGAGAAAATATGCTTATGCCAATCACAATATTTTCCAGTTGCGGCTTCATGTTTTCCAATCGCATAAATTGCGGCAACATTTCTTTGTGATGCACTATAGGCCCCGCAATAAGCTGGGGGAAAAAGGTGACAAATAGAGCATAGTGAATGAACCTAAACTCTTCAGTTATTCCTTTGTAGGCGTCTACTAAGTAGGCAATCTGCTGAAAAGTAAAAAATGAAATGGCTAATGGCAAGATAATTTGATTGAGATGAATGTTGGTTTCCAGTACGGCATTAGCGTTTTCTACGAAAAAATTTGCGTACTTGAAATAGGCGAGCAGCCCGAGATTGAAAACAATTCCAACAATAAGTAGCACTTTTGCTCGCAGGATGTTTTTTTGTTTACAAATTTTCGAGATGGTTTCACCAACAAAATAGTTGACGCCAATGGAGCACAGTATTAATACGAGATAGATGGGGTTCCACCACCCATAAAAGAACAACGATGCAATGACAAGGAAGCCGATAGCGGCTTCACCTCCTCTGTATCGAGCCAATAAAAAATAGACGAGAAAAGTTGCAGGAAGAAAAGCAAAAATGAATATATAGGAGTTGAACAGCACGTTGAGGTTTTTTCTCTCGTTTAGATTATTCTAGGTTGAACCTAGATTAATCGTTAGGCTTCAGTAATAATGATATCGATTGCTCTTTTGTCTCGATATATTCATTTCAGATTCAGTAACGTCTTTCTGTCGCAGTACTTTAATTAGTCAAATTATTCCTCAGCCTTCCTTATATGTAGGTATAATATATTAAATCAGTAAACGGTCAGCGCAGGACGATTCAAATGCGATAAGCTCAAATTTTATTCTATCCCAAAAGTCGTGCCGATATGATGCAGATTTGCGTAACTTGCTTTATTATATACTTGTGGCATTTGGGATTCTGGAATTTTTGTACATCCTATTTTGTTCTATGGCGGCTTTAAAATGAATTTGAAGTGCACTGAGTGGCTGGAGGTGGCACTTTCTTCATTTTGAACGCTGATTGTGAGTTTTTGTAAAAATAATAAGTTTTTCCGTGATGCAGCACTGAGTAACTATAAAATGCAGATTACCATAAGGCGGAATATTTAATATTTTTGGTTCTAATTTTTGTATGGCCGAATCTTTCTAATTATTCATTGATATTTGTTTGCAGTGCATGTTTTAACGCAAGTATCGGAGTTCAAGCTATTTCCCGTGATCAGCACTCGTAGTGGCAAGGCCTTATCGAGAGTGTTGACAGCACGGATGCTGTCGTCAAGCCTTGTATGATCAAATTCAGTAACCAAAAGGTTATGCGACAGGACTAATCCGGTCATTTAAAGTACGATGAAGAAGTATCCGGGAAGGCCGCTCAAGCCTTAAGCCATGAGCTTGTCTTTGTAGATAGGCCTCCCGCCCTCGTCGCCCATACCGTAGAGTATCCTACATGGACGTATTCACGGCGTCTCTCGCTAAGGTTTTGCCGCTACGGGTGCAGGAAGGTGGCACTTTTACAACTTTGAACTCCGTAACTTGAGTTTTAAGTTTGTATTGAGAGCCTTACTGGTTATTATTTGTAACACATAAGATAGCACTACCTTAAAGGGATAAAATTGAACTACAAAGGAATCGTACTAGCCGGTGGCTCCGGTACTCGCCTTCACCCATTGACAATGTCAGTCAGCAAACAACTCATGCCGATTTATGATAAGCCGATGATTTATTATCCGGTTTCGCTGTTAATGCTGGCTGGCATACGCGATATTTTGATCATTACTACACCTCAGGATGCCATATTATTTCAGCGTTTATTGGGCGATGGTCAAAAATGGGGAATAAGTATTCAATACGCTGTGCAGGAAGAGCCCAAAGGTTTGGCGCAGGCGTTTACGATTGGTGAAGAATTCATCGATAATAGTCCAGTGAGTCTCGTACTGGGAGATAACATCTTCTATGGACATGGCTTGGAATCCACGCTGGCGAATTCGACCAAAAGGGATAAAGGTGCAACGGTATTTGGTTACTACGTGAAAGATCCTGAGCGTTATGGCGTAGTGGAATTCGACGGGTCGGGTAATGCCATCAGCATTGAAGAAAAACCCAAAATTGCGAAATCCAATTATGCGGTGACCGGGCTGTATTTCTACGATAACCAGGTTGTCGAGATTGCCAAAGAGATCAAACCTTCAGCCCGTGGTGAGCTTGAGATAACGGATGTTAATAATGTATATCTACAGCAAGAAGAGCTCCATGTAGAAAAGCTGGGTCGTGGTTCGGCATGGTTGGATACGGGAACGCATGATTCGCTGCTCGCTGCGGCAAATTTTATTCAAGTGGTGGAAGAGCGCCAAGGGCTGAAAATTTGTTGTCCGGAAGAAATCGCCTTTCGCCAGGGTTACATCGATGCCGAGCAGCTGGAGAAGCTTGCAGCGCCTTTAATGAAAAACGGCTACGGGGAATATTTAAAAAATATTCTCCATCGAAAATTATAAACAGCGGAGGCGATATTGAACATTATTGAGACAAAGTTACCAGGTGTGCTTATCCTGGAGCCGAAAGTTTTCGGTGATCAGCGAGGTTTTTTTCAAGAAACCTATAATCAGGTGCGTTATGCGGATGCGGGAATAAATGAGCAGTTTGTGCAGGATAATCATTCACGCTCTTTTCGTGGCGTACTGCGGGGTTTGCACTATCAGTTGATACAACCGCAAGGCAAGCTGGTGAGTGTTTCGCGCGGCGACGTATATGATGTGGCAGTCGATGTCCGCCAGGGTTCAGCGACGTTTGGTCAATGGGTCGGGGTGATTCTAAGTGATGAAAATCATCGTCAAATGTATGTGCCACCGGGTTTTGCGCATGGGTTTTGTGTGCTTTCAGAGACGGTTGATTTTATTTATAAATGCACCGACTATTATCATCCAGAATCTGAAAAAAGTATTCGCTTTGATGACCCTGCAATCGCTATCGATTGGCCGATTGCATTGGATGAAGTGGAGTTGTCAGAAAAGGACAAAAATGCATCGCTATTATCTGCTATGACTCCCGAGGATTTACCCACATTATGAAGCTCTTAGTATTAGGTGCTGGTGGGCAGTTAGGGCAAAACTTGTGTCATCTTGCGGCGACGACGTTTGATGTGGTGGCACTTGATCGCAATGGTCTGGATATCACTAATGCTCAGGCAGTGCTCGAAAAAATGCGTGAGATCACCCCGGATTTGGTGATTAATGCTGCGGCTTACACTGCCGTCGATAAAGCAGAGTCCGAGCCTGATCTTGCGTTCAAGGTGAACCAGAACGGGCCGGAAAATATCGCCAAGGCTTGTCTTGCGCTCGATGTTCCGCTCATTCATATTTCAACCGATTATGTCTTTGATGGCGATAAAAAAACGGCTTATACAGAAACAGACCCGGTTAACCCTATGGGGGTTTACGGCCAAAGTAAAAATGCAGGAGAAGAAGCCGTCCGCGCCATTTTGCCGCAACACATTATATTAAGAATTAGCTGGGCATTTGGTTTATATGGGCATAACTTTGTAAAAACCATTCAACGCCTGGCACGTGAGAGAGAAGAGCTTAAGATCGTCAGTGATCAACACGGTTGTCCTACGTCCACGGTGAATGTTTCGAAAGTTCTGTTGCGAATTTGTCATGCCATGCAGAGTAAAGAGCAGAATAAAGATTTTACGGCATTTGGTACATATCATTATTGCGATCTTCCGCAAAGCACCTGGTATGAGTTTGCCAACGCCATTATTGAAAATACCCGCCAACACGAAACCTTAATGGTCAAGCGCGTTTTACCCATAGCCACTAACGAATTCCCGTTGCCTGCCAAGCGTCCGCAAAATAGTCGGCTGGATTGTTCTAAGCTTAAAGCGGTATTTGATATCGATCAGTATTCCTGGCAAGACGAACTAAAAATTATGATTAAGGAGCTCGTTAAATAATGAGTTTTAGCCCTAAAAATGTATTGGTCACCGGTGGTGCAGGCTTTATTGGTAGTAACTATATTAGATATTTGCTGACCAGCGATGAGACGGTAAACATCGTCAATGTTGATAATTTAAGTTTTGCCGGTAGTCTTAAAAACCTTGAAAATTTACCAGCGCCTGAGCGGCATCGATTTGTTGAAGGCGATATTTGTGATTCAGCATTGATGTTAAGCTTGTTAAAAGAACATGATATCAACAACATTGTGCATTTTGCAGCAGAAAGTCATGTGGATCGATCAATCACCGGGCCTGCGGCATTTATACAATCCAACCTGATCGGAACATTTACGGTACTTGAGGCCGCGCGTCAGGTTTGGTTGAATGAAAAAGGTTGGGGCGAAACACAATGCCGCTTTCACCACATTTCAACCGATGAGGTCTATGGAACCTTGTCAGCAGATGAGCCGGCTTTTACTGAAACAACGCCTTATGCACCGAATTCACCGTACTCCGCATCTAAAGCGGGGTCTGATCATCTGGTTCGCTCCTATTTGCATACCTATGGTTTGCCGGTGACCACCAGTAACTGCTCAAACAATTATGGTGCTTATCAGCACGGTGAAAAATTCATTCCTACGGTGATTCGTGCGTGTTTGAATCATGATTCGATTCCGGTTTACGGTGATGGCACCAATATTCGCGATTGGCTTTATGTGGATGATCACTGTACGGCAATTGATAAGGTGGTGCGACAAGGAAAAATTGGCGAAACCTATAATGTCGGTGGTAATAATGAGTGGGCAAATAATGATATTGCAAAAATTATTTGTACGTTGTTAGATGCAAAAAGCCCCTGGGATAAACCCTATGAGTCCTTGATTACCTTTGTCACCGATCGGCCGGGGCATGATTGGCGTTATGCGATTAATGGCGAAAAATTGAAAAACGAATTAACCTGGTCGCCTTCCTTGCAGTTTGAACAAGGCATAGAGAAAACCGTGGATTGGTATCTGGCGAATCAGAATTATTTAAGAGTTATTTAACTGTTATTTAAGCGTTTAGTGTGTGGCTTATGGCAGAGGTTTTGATTTGATCGCTCGTCTGACTTCCGGATGAAGAAATGGCAGTGTCCAAATCAGCATGGCAATAAGCACGATTGTTAAATCAGCAGAGACATGTTGTAGATATTGCTGTTGCCACTCTACACTTGAGCATGCTATGCCCGTGGCCACGACACCAATTAGCCAAACTTCACGGTGATGCCTTAATTTAAGGCTAATCACCAGGAAACTGATGGCACCAAAAACCCAACTTGTCAATAAAATGTCATTAATGTATTGCATTCTGTTTGAAGGAAATGCAAAGGGTATCCAGTTAAAAGTAGATATGTCGTCAATCTGTGTAATTTGAAGGTGATTTAACTGGCTGATTATGTAGCTTATACTTATTGCGTAGATGGCAATGCCGGTTTTGCTGCGGCTGGATAATCCTGGACTAACAAAGTAAATGATAGTGGCTGCGATGATGCCAAGAATGCTTTCAATTCGTATGCTTAGGCCATCCACCGGGATTTTATATAAAATCACCATAAAACAAAACGCCAGTGCTAATAACAAGGTATTTAACTGATATCTCAAGCAAAGCTTGAAAATAATAAGCAAAGTATATGTTTGCAGGCAGGTATTGATAATATCGAGAAACAGGATGTCGCGAATTTCCAGCTGGCTGCGCAAAGCCAGTATTTCGTCAGTCACATGCTGAGAGTTTAGGGATGGCAGGAATGGGCTGAGTTCGGAAAGAGCCCAGCCAGCAATTACCAGTATGCCAAGATCGACGTAGCGTCCACGATAGAATAAATTGTAGCGCCAGTGATTAAATGTGCCACCCAATAGCCCTTTTTTGGTGAATGCAGCGTGTAGTAAACATCCAAGGCCAGCGCCCACTGAATTCATACCAAAATCGACAAATGACTGGGCTCTTGAGGGGATGAAAAGTTGTAGGCATTCAATGCTAAGGCTCACTAACGCCGCGATGATAATGGCTTGTAAATAAGTCGTTTTGTATTGACCGAAACGATTTAATAGAAGTACGAGAAGTAATCCAAACGGTATGTAAATCAATAAATTAATGATTAAATCGCTTTTGGGCGTATATTTTGTATCGCTTTCAAATGAGCCGATCAAATCCTGGTAGGGTGGTGTTTGCCAGGTGCTGATGGGATGCAGGCTGCCAAATAGAAGCAGTAGCAGATAAAATGTTAAAACAGTGGGAATTATGCGGTGCTTTTGCCGAATTAATGCCATGGGTATCGTGATTTAGCTCGATGGGAGAGATGGGGAATAAGTTGTGAAATAAATCATAGTTATTCTGATCACAATGGTTTAGTCTTTAATTTAGTGTCGAAAATCTTAACACATTTTTCTTGGTTGGCAGGCGCTGAAGTCTGAAATCGGGGCTTTCACTGCTTGCAATTGTAAAATTATTGAAAATTTAGCTAATAGTGCCCGTTTAATTTTACATTTCCTGTAATTGGCCGACAAAAACAATTATAATTGGCAGCATATTAGTCAGCTCATCATCTAATTGTCGCTATTTCTTACAGGATGATGGGAAATCAACAGCAGGTTCTCTCGGATAATTCTAAAACCGCTGGATAATCTCTGTAAATTGTTGAATTAAAAGCAAATCATGAGATGTGGAATGATTTATGCATTACAGATATTGAAATAAATATATTTTAAAGTAATTCCAGACCAATACCTAATTAATCATAAAATGATTGGCAAATAAAACATTATGAGTAATAAACCAGAAAATACCGAAAACAATCAACAAAAATTGACTGATCAGAATCTGTCGCGACGTAAGATAATGAAGCTGGGTCTGATTAGTGCTCCTGTCTTAATGACCATGCATAGTCGTCCGGTATTATCCAACACCTGCAATTTTTCTGGAATGGTCTCCGGTAATATGTCGGTAGGTGGTGGTGCTGCTCCTTGTAACGTTGGTGCCTACGCTTTTGGCAGGAGCCCGGGATACTGGAAGCAGACGAGAAAGTTTTCGGTTTTAGATAGAAAAGCGACAACTTTTGCGAGTATATTTCACCCATTTGAGGATCCTCTTTTTACAAATTATCTTGATTTGAATTTATTCGAGATTTTTGCGTTATCTGAAAGTTTGAAGAACGTGGACTCGGTGGACGACTGTAAAGCTGTCAAAGGATATAAAGGTAATCCTAAATTCGCCAATCTTGACAAATACCGGGCAAATTTTTGCGAATATGCTGTGGGTACACTGAATCCGCACCTTGAATCTCTCGCATTAAACCAAACTGATTTTGAGCTGGCACGGTTTGCTACCGCCTGTTACCTTAACGCAGTGAACTCTGGTTTGTCTTCGGATATTCCTGCAGGTTATTTCTTTCAGCCATACCAGGTGGTGGATTTGTATTTATTGGGGGCAATGGGCGGCGGTGAATATATTATCGCGGGAAGAACAATAAATTTGACCACCCAGGATATCGTTGACCTGTTCGTGAGTAGCTTTACCTAAATCTTAATTCTGCTAAACCTAGCCAATGTGGCAAATTGACAAACAAAACCGTTTTATCATAAAAAAGCTGGCGGATGAAGCCATAATCTTCGACCGGTATTCTGGCTCAACGCACTTGCTCGATACGCTTTCTTCAGAAATATTGACCTTACTGCAATCTCAGCCTCACGGGCTGGGTGATCTCGCTCAAAACTTAAAGGTAAAGTTTGAATTTCCCAGTGATAAAGTATTAAATTTCTCACTGGAACAGCATTTGCTTAGTCTTAGTTCTCAAGGATTCATCGTAAACTACCCAAGTGATACTTTCCCAGATTTGCCCGAAACTCTTTCACACTGAAATTTCTCATAACGGTGTGACCATAAATATTGGGCCTTATAAGGTCAATATTTGCAGTACCATCCATAATGTTGCGCAAGATATTTACCGGCTGTATGACGTTTATGAGGCCGAAATACATGCCGATTTTGCGGACATTTACATTCAAATTGAGCAAGGCTCAGGCTTTCGTCGATTTTTCAAGCGGCAGGCCATCTTTAATAACGACGGCACCCAGCCCTTCACTCCCTTGCCGATTGATCAGGCTTATGCGCAATTTGAGTGGGGTTTGAATTGGGCTATTGCCAATCAGTCGCATCAATATTTAATGATTCATTCCGCGGTGATAGAAAAAAATGGCAAGGTGGTTATTATGCCGGGTGCTCCCGGTGCCGGAAAAAGCACCTTGTGTTCTGCATTGGTCAATAATGGTTGGCGTTTGTTTTCTGATGAATTGGCGCTGATATCACTGGAAGATCTGTCTGTTACGCCGGTACCAAGGCCCATCAGTTTAAAAAACGAATCCATTGATATCATCAAGAATTTTGTTGCAAAGCCAATTTTTGGCAAGGTTGCGTACGATACGCACAAAGGCACGGTATCGCATTTAAAAGCACCACTAGAGAGCGTGCAAAGAGCCAATGAGATCGCGCCAGCTCAATGGGTCATCTTGCCCCAGTATCAAGCATCAAGTAAGACAAAACTTACAGAATTTTCAAAAGGTCACACATTTATGGAGGTCGCACAGCAAACATTTAATTATCATATTTTGGGTGCAACCGGGTTTGAAGTATTAAGCGATTTGATCCAACAATGCGATTGTTATCGATTCAATTACAGCGCTTTGCCTGAAGCTATTGAACTGTTTGATTCTTTGGTCTAACCTCGCAACAGATGCCTTTTAATCTTATCAAAAACCCGTGCGAACTCATGCTATTTTTGCGTGACCCAGCGATGGCTCGCAATATGAGTTTAGTGCAATGGGATCTTCTCATTCGGCAGGCTCGCCGCTCAAAAACCTTAGCCACGGTTTATCATCGATTGAATGATGCAGATTTACTGTCCTTTGTGCCCGCGCGCCCATTGTCGCATTTGTTAATCAATGCAAAAGTTGCCACACGGCATATAGAGTCCATACAGTGGGAAGTTTCCTGTATTAATGAGGTATTGAGGGGAATTAATCAGCCTTTGGTCTTATTGAAAGGTGCGGCGTATGCGTTAGGCAAGCTTAACGCCAGCAAAGGGCGGCTTTTTTCAGATGTTGATATCATTGTTGCGAAAGCTGACCTTGCGGTCGTTGAAGAGGCGTTGTCACTTGCTGGTTGGGAGTCAGAAAAGCTGGACGCCTATGATCAACAATACTATCGCAAGTGGATGCATGAATTACCGCCCATGGTGCATAACAAGCGTGGCACCACTATTGATGTGCATCATAATATACTCCCGGATACCGTCAGTTGTGCCCCTGATGCATCGCTGTTATTGCAGGCGATAAGAAAAATTCCTTCTGAAAAAAATATTTACACACTCTCAGTGGTTGACAGGATTCTGCACAGTGCCACCCATTTGTTCTATGAGGGGGAATTGGAGCATGGATTGCGTGATTTGGTCGATCTCGATGCATTGATATCAGACGCAGCCGGGCAAGAACCGACTTTTTGGGAGGAGTTAATCGTGCGCGCGAAACAGTTGAACCTGATGTTACCGACGTATTATGCACTGCATTATTTAAAAGTGCTGTTGAATGTTCCGATCCCGAACAAAGAATACCGCGAAATAGCGCGCTATAAACCGCGCTTTCCAATGCTGATGGATCTGTTATTTTCCCGTGCTTTAATGCCTGATCATGCCAGTTGTAACGACTCATTCACGTCTGCCGCGCGTTGGCTGCTTTATATTCGTTCGCATTATTTGCGCATGCCGTTTTATTTACTAATCCCGCATTTAGTCCGTAAAGCGTGTAAGCGCCAATCAGTCAATGAAATTCAGCAAGCGGCTGATGTCGGGAAATAAAGCAGTTTCAATTATACCGAAACCCTGAATGCTGCGGGTATATAGGCCCAGTTAGCCTGTGGAAATGGTTGTTTTTGTATTCTCAACACTGTATTTTATGGGCTGATTAAAAGTAAAACACAAAAAGTAAGCACTTAAGCGTTGACGCTGGCTTTTTTGCTTGATATATCTTTACTTCGCGCGCTACATAATTAAAATAACGTGCTTAATAAAAATTTTATTTAATTTCCGATGAGTGGTGCGCTATGTCGCTCTTTCGGTGGAATGGGTTTAAAAGGGTTTTAAGATGATAAAAACACTAAGGGCAGTATTAGTATTTTTTGCTTTAGTATCCGTTGCGAGCGGGGCTTTTGCGGGAGGGGACGCCGAAGCAGGTGCAGGTAAGTCTGAACTTTGTCAGGGTTGCCACGGAGTTGACGGGATGAGCGTAAATCCTGAATGTCCTAATCTAGCAGGCCAAAAGCCTGGTTATATTTTTAAGCAAGTCATCGACTTCCAGCAAGGCCATCGTCATAACGATACAATGTCAGCCATGGCGGCATTGGCTGGTGGGCCACAAGACATCAAAGATATCGCGGCTTATTACGCCAAACAGCCATCAATGACTGGCAAAAATTACATGTTAGCGCCGCCACCCAGTGATGAAAAGAAAATAGCAAAAGGCAAAAAGATTTTTTTGAATGGTAATCCTCGTACCGGCCTTTACGGTTGTGTTAATTGCCACGGTAAAGACGGTAAAGGTAAGTCACCGACTAACCAGGTCTTCCCGGTTATTGGTGGCCAAACGAAAGATTATCTGGTGAAGCAGCTTACTGATTTTCGTGCTGCCGAGCGTAAAAATGATCCAGCCAATATGATGATGGATATCGCGAAAAAACTGACTGACGAAGAAATGGATGCGATAACTGACTATTTAGCCAGCCGCTAAGCCGCTGTTAATTAGCCAAGCATTGAAACAAAAAAAGCGAGCCTTGTGCTCGCTTTTTTTGTTTGTTTTTTTTTTACCCAAAGGGATCATCCTAGATTAATCAGTTGAACCACGATTTTTAGCACAAGCTCTTGATGCACCTAGCAAATTTAAAAATATGCTGATCACCAATTAGGTGACCACGCAATTCTTGAATTCACTATGCACTTCAATATCTTGCACTAAAAATTCGCGCCAACTGATTATTCTAGGATTATCGTTTGAATGCAATCAAGTGATGTATGTCTAGATCGATGCCAATAATCTCGCCGAGATAAAAGTCAAAATGGCTTGGGAATGCCGCTAGCAATTTCCCGCCGGTGGTCAATTGTAGTTGATAAAATATTTCCGAGCCTTTGAATGATTTGTATTTTACTTCGGCTTTTAATGCACTATCCGCCTGCGGGACAATATCGTCAGGCCTGATAAGCACGTCTACCGCAGTATCCACTGGCCAGTCATAGGCTCGATCACCACTTAGAATACCTATCTCTGTTTCTACCGTGTCAGGTTTTAACAGTCGACCTTTGAGGAATTCGCCTTGACCAATGAAGTCAGCAACGAATCGATTTATCGGCCCGTGATATAAGTTATATGCCGTATCCCATTGTTGCAGTGTGTGATCATATAAAACCGCAATCTTGTCTGCTACGGCGAATGCTTCAGATTGGTCATGAGTCACCATGATACCAGTGAGCCCTTGATCTTTCAGAATTTCTCGCACCTCAAGGCTTAAGCGTTCGCGTAAATCGATATCCAGATTAGAGAAAGGCTCGTCCATCAGAATAAGCTTGGGTTTGACAATTAATGCCCGAGCAAGCGCAACGCGTTGTTGTTGTCCGCCCGATAATTCATGCGGATATCGTTGGCGATAATCGCCCAGGCCGACAATTCCTAGCATTTCATCACAGAGTCGTTTTTGTTCTTTGGCGGATAAGTGTCGCACACCAAAACAGACATTTTTTTCAATATTCATGTGTGGGAAAAGTGCATAGTCTTGAAACACCATGCCCAGGCCACGCTTTTCCGGTGCCAGGGTAGTGCTTGCGCTGCTGACTATTTTCTGGTCTAAAATGATCTGTCCGTTATAAATGGGTTCTAGCCCAGCGATTGCACGCAGTACAGTGCTTTTGCCACAACCACTCGGGCCAAGCAGGCAAATTAAATCTCCGGGATAAACACGAAACGATAAGTCTTTTACCGCAATCGTTGAGCCATAACGACATTCAATGTTTTTTAACTCTAACAAACGGACACTCATGAAGCTGGCATATAACCCATGAGAAATTCAAGTAGGGCTTTTTGTGAATGCAAGCGATTTTCGGCTTCTTGAAAAATCACGCTTTGTGGCCCATCGATAACCTCCGCAGCAACCTCTTCGCCGCGATGAGCGGGCAAGCAATGCATAAACAGCGCGTCCGACTTGGCTTTTTGCATCAGTACCGACGTTACCTGGTAGTTGGCAAAGGCGCGTTCACGTACTTTTTGTTCATGTTCCTGACCCATGCTGGCCCAGACATCGGTAACAATCAAGTCGGCGTTATTTAACGCTTGTAATGGATCATGCATTACGTTGATGTTATTGTTTTTGGGCGTTAGCACTTCTTCGAGCGGCTCGAAGTTTTCTGGCGCTGCGATATTGAGTTGAAAATCCAACTGTCTCGCTGCGTTGATATAAGAGTGGCACATGTTATTGCCATCGCCTATCCAGGCCACGGTTTTGCCCTGAATGTCGCCACGCAATTCTTGGAAGGTTTGCAAGTCGGCCAGTAATTGGCAAGGGTGATATAAATCTGTCAACGCATTAATGACCGGCACACTGGAATATTTGGCGAAAGTCTCCAATGTGCTGTGCTCAAAGGTGCGGATCATGATGATGTCCAGCATGCTGGATAATACGCGGGCAGAGTCCTCAATCGGTTCGCCGCGACCCAGTTGGGTGTCGCGTGGCGACAAGAAAATTGCCTGGCCGCCGAGTTGAATCATGCCTGCTTCAAAAGAAACGCGTGTTCTGGTGGATGATTTTTCAAAAACCATTCCCAGCACTTTGTTTTTAAGTGGTTCGTAAATCTGGCCACTTTTGTGTAATGTCTTAAGCTCGACGGCGCGATTAATCAAACTGCGCAATTCATCAGGACTGAGATCGAGTAAGGTAAGAAAGTGTTTTGTCATTTTATTTTGCCAAAAATTCTTTGATTATTGCACTCAGTTTGTCGCTGAGTAAGTCCATCTCTGCGCGACTAATGATGAGTGGTGGCAGTAAGCGAATGGTGTTTTGTGCGGTTACATTGATTAATAGGTTTTTATCCAAGGCTTTAGCCACTAGCTCGGTGCAGTCGCGTTCCAATTCTATGCCTATCATCAAACCTTTGCCGCGAATGTTGACGATGCCGGGCACTTCAGCCAGCATTGAGCGCAAATGATTGATAAGGTATTCTCCGCTGCTGTGTGCTTTCTTAGTAATCTCTTGAGTTTGCATCATCGCGATGGTCGCTAATGCAGCGGCGCAGGCAAGTGGGTTACCGCCAAAGGTGGAGCCGTGATTGCCTGGTTGTAACGTTGTTGCGGCTTTGCCATTTGCGAGACAAGCGCCGATAGGCACGCCATTGGCAAGAGCTTTTGCCAGGGTCATCACATCGGGTTTGATATTGTTATGTTGATGCGCAAACCATTGGCCGGTTCGATTCATGCCGGTTTGGATTTCATCCAGCATCATTAGCCAGTTATGTTCATCGCAAAGTTGACGAATTTGCTTGAGATAATCATCAGCTGGAACGTTTACCCCGCCTTCTCCCTGAATGGGTTCGATTAATATAGCAACCACGTTTTTATTATTCTTCGCGACGTTTTTTATGGCGTCAATATCATTGAATGGCACTCGGGCAAAACCTTGCACTAAGGGTTCAAATCCAGCCTGGATTTTACGATTACCTGTGGCTGATAATGTTGCCAGGGTACGGCCGTGAAAACTGCCTTCGGTGACAATGATAACGGGCTCTTTGATCTCATTATTATGACCGTATAAACGGGCGATTTTAATCGCACATTCGTTAGCCTCGGCGCCGGAATTACTGAAAAACACGTTTTCCATGCCCGCAAGTTCACAAAGCTTATCGCTGAGTTCGTTTTGTTTAGGTATTTGATAAAGATTAGAGGTATGTACGAGTTTGCCTGCCTGTTCGGTCAAAGCCTGCTGGATCGCTGGGTGTGCATGTCCCAGGCTGCAAACGGCAATGCCACTGAGGGCGTCGAGATAAGCTTGACCCGTAGTATCAAAAAGATAACAGCCTTCGCCGCGTTCAAAGGTAACCGGCAAACGACCGTAGGTGTTCATTATGTGTTGACTACTCATGATTTATCCACCAATAAAACCAAAAATACGGCGATGTTATACCGAATATTATTTATATAACTGCTGATTGAGCCACTGCTTAAGTGGCGATTCGTTCCCAGTAACACAAGGAGCCTGTCCGAGAATGGAAGCCGTAGCGAGGGAAAGTTATTTTAGAGCAGTTTTTTCGTTCATTTGAGGCGAATAGTCATTCTATTCAACGAAAATGAACGGAAAAAATGGTCAAAATAACAATCCGCAGTAGGCTTTCCATTCTCGGACAGGCTCCTGAAGCCGTAACACGCATTGCTGCGTGGTCGACAATTTTAGAACGGGGAGATAGCGAAGTAAACAGCGCGGTAGCGATAAAGGGATCAGAGCAAGGTAAAACCTTGCTCTGATGCAGTAAGGAATGGGCGCGCAATAACTTCCCTGTTTGGCATCTCTGCTTCAGCCCGTCTTCGCTCGTTCTTCAATCGCAAAAGCTCGGAATAGAACAACTATTCCTGCACTTTTACTTAATCAGAACGAACAAATACAAACTAAATCAGAGCGCCAAACAGGGAAGTTATCACGTGCCCATTCCTAAAGTTGTTAAGCCGCTAAGTTTTTTGCAACGAAATCCCAGTTTACCAAGCTCCAGAAAGCTTCAAGGTATTTCGGGCGAGCATTGCGGTAATCGATATAATAAGCGTGCTCCCAAACATCACAGGTCAATAAAGCGGTTTGGCCACTGGTCATTGGGGTACCTGCGTTGCTGGTGCTGGCTAATGCTAAACTGCCGTCAGCGTTTTTCACCAACCAACCCCAGCCAGAGCCGAAAGTCGTGATTGATGTTTTTGAGAATTCTTCTTTGAATTTTTCAAATGAACCAAATGCTTTATTAATGGCATCGGCTAAAGCGCCGTTGGGCTCACCGCCGCCATTTGGGCTAAGGCAATTCCAGTAAAAGCTATGATTCCAGACTTGTGCCGCATTGTTGAAAATACCGCCTGAAGATTTTTTAATAATGTCTTCAAGTGACAAAGCTTCGAATTCTGTACCTTTAATCAGGTTATTCAAATTCGTCACATAAGTTTGGTGATGTTTACCGTAATGGTATTCCAGGGTTTCTTTGGAAATAGTTGGCGCTAACGCGTCCATCGCATAGGGTAATTCAGGAAGTTTATGTTCCATTTTGTACTCCGGTTGTAGGGTTGTGAGAATTTAACGATCTTGACTCAGTCTAAAAAACTAACTATTTAAATTCAAGTAAAAACTGAGGTCTAAATTAGGTTAACTGCGGTATGTTACACTGTTCAAATGATGAATGCGATCGAACTAAGTTTGTTTTCTAGCCGAATATCAGCTATTTGCGACGAAATGGGGGCGGTGTTGCAACGTTCTGCATTTTCTCCGAATATCAAAGACAGATTGGACTTTTCTTGTGCGGTTTTTGACCTGCAGGGTGAGCTTTGCGCGCAAGCCGCTCACATCCCGGTTCATCTGGGTAGTATGGCTTACGCGATGCGCGACATTGTGAGTCAGGTGGAATGGTTGCCGGGTGACATGTTGATTCTTAATGATCCTTATCTCGGCGGCACTCATTTGCCCGATGTGACATTGATTGCGCCTGTCTTTGTCACCGAAATACTCACGGGTTTTATTGCGAATCGTGCGCATCATGCAGATATTGGTGCCTGTTCTCCTGGCTCGATGCCGATTTCTCAATCACTCGATGAAGAAGGCATGGTGATCTCTCCTTATAAGTTGATTCATGCGGGTAGCATTGATGATGTTTTTATGCAAAAACTGTTGAGTAACGTTGCAAATCCCGTGCAGTCAAACGGTGATATTTCCGCGCAAATTAGCGCTAATCAGTTGGGCGCACAGCGCCTAACTCGGTTGATTGAAAGCACCGGCCAGCAGAATTATACGAATGCACTGGATGCATTAAATGCCTATGCCCAGCGTCTGTCAGATAGTACCTTGAAACAAATACCAGTGGGTGAGTATCGTTTCACCGATTATATGGATGATGATGGTATGGGCAATGAAAATATCCCAATTGTCGTTAGCATTAAGGTCATGCCTGATGAAATAGTGGTGGATTTTGCTGGCACTGCGCAGCAGGTCAAAGGCAATATTAATTGCCCGTTGTCCGTTGCCGCAGCATCGGTATTCTATGTGTTTCGTTGCTTAATGCCAGCGACTACACCGGCTTGTGCCGGAAGCTTTCGACGAATAAAAATTAGCGCACCGTTGGGTTGTTTGCTCAATGCTGAAAGGCCTGCGGCAGTGGCAGCAGGCAATGTTGAAACCAGCACACGAGTGGTTGATGTGTTAATGGGCGCTTTGTTGCTGGCGATTCCTGAAAAAATGGCCGCAGCGAGTCACGGCAGTATGAACAATATTGCCATGGGCGGGCGAGGTAATAATAGTTGGGATTATTACGAGACTATCGGTGGTGGTATGGGAGCCAGTGCAAACGGTAACGGTTTGTCCGCGGTGCAAACACACATGACAAACACTTTAAACACTCCAATTGAATCTTTGGAAACCCATTTCCCGTTACGCATCACGCGTTATGCTGTGAGAGAAAATTCAGGCGGTAAAGGAATGTTTGTGGGCGGTGAAGGTATTATTCGTGAATATGAATTTCTCGATAGCGCTGAAGTCACAGTCTTGACAGAGCGACGTAATCGTTTGCCCTGGGGCATGTTAAATGGCGGCGCAGCTGCAGCCGGTGAGAATTGGTGTCACGGCAAACGTTTACCTGCAAAAACAAATTTTAGCGTTAACAAAGGTGATATTTTAACGATTAAAACACCCGGTGGTGGAGGTTATCAGAACTAATTATGTGTGGCATATGTGGCGAATTACGGTTTGATGGGGCGGCAGTAGAGAGTCGCACGATAGATGCGATGATGCAGGCAATTGAGCGTCGCGGTCCGGATAATGCTGGTCAATTCTTTGATGGCTCATTAGGCTTTGGACATCGTCGATTATCAATTATTGATTTGTCAGAAAAGTCTAATCAACCGCTGCATGATGCAGCGTTGCAGATGGTTTTGGTTTTCAACGGCACAATCTATAATTACAAAGCGTTGCGTAAAGAGTTGGCGCAGAAAGGTTATACTTTTTTTACCGAGGGTGATAGCGAAGTTATTATTAAAGCATATCATCATTGGGGCAAAGAGTGTTTGCAGCATTTTTACGGCATGTTTGCCTTTGCCATTTGGGATTTGCAGAAACAACAACTGTTTGCTGCACGTGATCGTATGGGTATAAAACCCTTGTATTTCCAGCACGATAATAAGAAATTTCGTTTCGCTTCCAATATGCAGTCATTGTTGAATGTGGGTGACGTTGATACTAACCTTGATGCCCTAGCGTTACATAATTTATTTTCTTTGCATGCCGTTGTGCCGGCACCTCGCACGCTGTTCAAAGGCATTAAAAAAATGAAGCCAGCGCATGCCTTGTTAATTGATGCAAATGGTCAGGTTGATGAGTGGCAATATTGGGATTTAAGGGCTAAACGACCTGATAAAATCCTGTCTGAACCCGAGTGGATTGACGCAATTCATGCAGCCTTACGTAAAGCCGTTAAAATACGAAAAGAAGTCGCTGATGTGCCGGTGGGTGTTTTGTTATCGGGTGGTCTGGATTCCAGTTTGCTAGTGGCATTGCTGGCGGAAGCGGAGGTGAAAGATATTCTAACTTTTTCGATTGGCTTTGAAGATATCGCCGATGAAAAAGGCAGTGAGTTTGAGTTTTCTGATGCGGTGGTTGAAAAATTTCAGACGAAACATCATAAAATGCATGTCTCTAATGATGAAGTATTGAAACGTTTGCCGGAAGCAGTAGCCAATATGGCGGAGCCGATGTTCGGTCAGGATGCAGTGGCTTTTTATTTGTTATCTGAACAAGTTTCTCAACACGTCAAAGTGGTACAAAGTGGTCAAGGCGCGGATGAAGTCTTCGCGGGTTATTTCTGGTATCCACGCATGGCTGACGCATCAGGCACACCGATTGAACGTTTTCGCCAACATTATTTTGATCGAGATCACGCAGAGTTTGCGCAAATGCTGACACCGAACTACCTCACTGAGGATTACAGTTCGATGCTGATGGATGAGTTATTACATTCACCCCAAGCTGAAACGTTTATGGATGCGGTATTACGCGCGGATGTTACCACCCTGGTTGTGGATGACCCGGTAAAGCGGGTGGATAATATGACGATGGCTTGGGGCTTAGAAGCACGAGTTCCTTTTCTGGATCAGCACCTGGTAGAATTGGCAGCGCAAATGCCGCCGGAATTAAAATTGAAATCTGACGGTAAGCATCCGCTTAAAATAATTAGCCGTGGCTTGCTGCCAGACAAAGTGATCGATCGTCCAAAAGGTTATTTTCCCATGCCCGCGTTAAAATATGTGCGTGGTGAATTCCTCGATTTCATGGCTGATATTCTAAACTCCCAAGCATGCATTGAGCGCGGTTTATATCAACGATCATACGTTGATCAATTACTCGCAAATCCTGAGTCACAGTTGACACGGCTTAATGGCAGTAAATTGTGGCACTTAACATTATTAGAGTATTGGCTGCAAACAAATCTCAAATCTTAAGTTTCGGAGTTCAAACTATTCCTTGTAATCAGCGCCAGTAGTGGCAAGGCCTTTATCGAGAGTGTTGCAGGGATGCTGCCGTCAAGCCCACAAGGATGTATTTACGGCGTCTCTCGGTAAGGTTTTGCCGCTACGGGCGCTGGAAGGTGGCACATTTACAACTTTGAACTCCGGTTGTGAGTTAAATCCTGATATCAAGATGTAGTGGATAAGTCAGTCGCGACGGAATACCCCTACTTGATTTTTTTGCTTTCGTCTCCATTATAAAGTCATTATATAATTATGAATACCCTTGCCATAATAGTGTTTTAATTGTGGTGTAGAGCCAATAAAATAATCCCCCTACACAAAAGGGGCAACAGGAGAAATTATGGACGTACTAGATCGAATTAAAGAACAAGTTGAGGCTAACCCGGTGGTTATCTATATGAAAGGCACGCCTCAATTCCCTATGTGCGGGTTTTCAAGTCGCGCGGCAGAAGCCTTAGCGGCAACTGGGGTTGAGTTTGGTTTTATCAATATTATTCAGGATCCGGAAATATTTGAAAACTTGCCACGTTTTGCCGATTGGCCCACGTTTCCACAATTGTATATCGGTGGTGAATTGGTCGGAGGTTGTGATATTACGATGGAACTTGCGCAGAGCGGTGAGCTAAAAACGATGATGGAAGCCGCAGTTGCCAAAGCCGGCCCGGCAGCAGGCTCCTAGAGTATAAAAAAAGCCCGGTACAAAGTCCGGGCTTTTTTTATAGTATCAATAAAAACGATTTATTTAATAAACCCCAGTTTTTCCAGTTTTAACAAAATCAGCTGTGCAGCTTGATCAGGGGAATACTCTTGGGTATTGATGGATAACTCAGGGTTTTCTGGTACTTCGTAAGGATCACTAATACCCGTGAATTCCTTAATGATACCTTTGCGTGCTTTGGCGTAGAGTCCTTTGCGATCACGTTCTTCACATGTATCTAGTGGTGTAGCTACATACGCTTCAATAAAGCCACCGAGTGGTGAAATCATATCTCTTACTTTCTGTCGAGTCGCCGTATAGGGCGCGATGGGCGCGCAAATAGCGATGCCACCATTTTTGGTGATTTCACTCGCGACATAACCAATCCGTTCGATATTGAGATTTCGGTGTTCTTTGGAAAAGCCCAATTCGCTTGAAAGATGCTGACGGACAACATCGCCATCTAGCAGGGTAATATTTCTACCGCCCATTTCCAGAAGTTTCACCAATAAAGCATTCGCAATGGTTGATTTTCCGGAGCCAGAAAGGCCAGTAAAAAATATCGTGAAGCCTTGTAGGTGTTTTGGTGGACGGGTTTTGCGCAGTTCTTCTACTACTTTAGGGTAGGTAAACCATTCAGGGATATCCAGGCCTTCCTGCAAGCGACGGCGAAATTCGGTACCAGAAATGTTTAACACGGTATTGGCTTCTTTATCGACTTCATCTATTGGATAGTATTCGGCTTTTTCTTCCACATATACCATCATTTGGAAGGGCACCATTTCGATCTCTATTTCATCCTCAAACTCTTTAACCATCTCCTGTGCATCATAAGGACCGTAGAAATCTTCGCCTTGAGAGTTGCTGCCGGGTCCCGCGTGGTCACGGCCGACGATGAAGTGGGTGCAACCATAGTTTTTGCGAATCAGTGCATGCCACACAGCTTCACGTGGCCCACCCATGCGCATGGCCAACGGCAATAAGCTCAGTGTTGTGGTTTGTTGAGGATATTGATCGAGCACATGTTGATAACAACGCACCCTAGAGTAATGGTCGATATCCCCCGGTTTAGTCATGCCGACCACCGGTTGAATGAGCAAGTTAGCTTCTACTTGTTGCGCGGCGCGAAAGGTCAGTTCCTGGTGTGCACGGTGCATTGGGTTGCGTGTTTGGAAGGCAACCACACGTTTCCAGCCCCATTTTTCAAATTTAGTCCGAAGCTCAGCGGGTGTATCACGCAAATGGTTGTAATCGTAATGGTTGGGCGCTTCAACGCCTTTCAATTTACCGCCAAGGTAAACTTCACCGGCATGATGATGCAGATAGGTGACC
Source organism: uncultured Ectothiorhodospiraceae bacterium (assembly GCA_945787125.1). Classification (GTDB taxonomy): domain Bacteria; phylum Pseudomonadota; class Gammaproteobacteria; order S012-40; family S012-40; genus CALZHW01. The sequence continues at coordinate 46,512 of CALZHW010000001.1, read as the reverse complement.
GCCGGGTGGGCGAGATCATCAGCACCGAAAACTTTGGTTGCTTCATTGGATTTGTTGGGTGTCCATATATCAGAGATTGTTAGGGTGGCAATCAGTACCCCTTCCTGGTCGCGCAAGGCAATGGTTTCGCCAACAGAAACTTGTTCAGCAAAGTCTTTTTTTACATCCAGAGTGATCGGCATGGGCCATAAAGTGCCGTCAGCCAGACGTAAATTTTCTACCACAGAATCATAGTCAGTCTCGGACATGAAACCGTCTAGTGGAGAAAATCCACCATTGAGCAATAATTCAATATCACAAATTTGTCGGTGGGTGAGATCCCAGGATTGGATTTCCTGAGCCATCTCTTTTTCTTTCTGAACATCATCTTCAGCAAGATAAAGGTTGATTAATCTGCCGCCATGGGGGGTAATGAGTTTACTCATGCATTGCTTCCTTCAAGAACTAGTTTGGTAATAGGCTTTACCGTTTTACTTATTTTGGTAAAACGCGGGAAATTTGAGGGCCAATTTTAGCAGATTTATCAAAAAAACACCGAATTTTATAGATCAGCTGAATCTTGTCGGCGCAGAGCGATATAGGTTTTATTCTTTGTTTATCATCGTTTTGGAAATAGCCATTAACTTCGTTGCTTGTTCATGAATTTGTGGGTCATTGGGTTGTAGCGGGGTAATAGTAGCGATTGTTTCAATGGTTAAGGCCATTTGACTGACAAATAGACGGCAATTATGACACATCAAGAGATGCATTCTGAATTGCATTCGTTGCATCGGCGATAATGTCTTATCGAAGTTTTCGCTGGCTAATTGACTGATATCTTTACAACTTAACATGGCTCATCCTGATGTTTCTCAATAGCTTGCCAAATTTTGCTACGTGCTCGGTGCAGCAATACACGGCTATTAGACTCACTAATGTCTAAAATCTTACAAATTTCGTCCATACTCATGCCTTCCATGTCACGGAAAGTCAGTATTGTTTGCTGTATGATGGGTAATGACTCAATCGCGGTATAAATGACAGTTTTTAATTCTTCGCTGGCGAGTATTGCTTCCGGGGATGCAATATTCCATCGTCTGGGAGCTGATGCCCAGTGACCGTTTTCACGAAAACGCGCCTCTGGAAGTGCGGCAAATTCAAGGTCATTGGCATCCCCCATGGCGATACTGCGGGATTCTTTGCGTAGCCGGGTTTTTGCGCAATTACTGACAATGCGTAAAACCCAGGTTTTTAACGCCGAGCGGCTCTCGAAACCGGGTAAAGCCTTAATCACCGAAACCCAGGCTTCCTGCACGACTTCCTCGGCAATCGCTGAACCAACGATAGAATGTGCCACATAAAGCATCGATTGGTGATACTGTTTAACCACGTGACGAAAAGCCGCTTCTTCACCGTTGATAAGTTCTTGTATGAGTACGCGTTCGTGCGTGTAATCGGGATAGTCCATTAAGCTTGTAACATTTTATTGGCTGTTGCATCTAATTGAATAGTTGAACCTAGATTAATCAGTTGAACCACGATTTCTAGCACAAGCTCTTGATGCGCCTAGCAAATTCAAAAATATGCAGATCACCAATTAGGTGACCATGCAATTCTTGAATTCACTATGCACTTCAATATCTTGCACTAAAAATTCGCGCCAACTGATTATTCTAGGTTGTATTAAATAAATTGGATTGCTGATTTATCATCGTTACAGGATAAAAAACATTTGCCCGTTAAACAAGCGATTTATTGGGGCATGGTAATTAAAACAGTAAAGTACCGGAGAATAACATGCATGCAACTTTGCCTTTACTCAAGGTGACTGACTTTCCTGCGATTAAACGCCATAAACTGGAGACGTTGCAAGTCAATTTAGGCTACCTCTGCAATCAACAGTGTTTGCATTGCCATGTTAATGCTGGCCCCAAGCGAAAAGAAAATATGGTATTGGAAACCATTCAGCAGGTGATTGCTTTTCTGCAAAAACACCGCATAAAATCGTTGGATTTAACCGGTGGTGCGCCGGAGATGAATCCGCATTTTCGAACACTGGTGGTTGCTGCTAGAGAGCTAGATGTGCATGTCATCGATCGTTGTAATTTAACGATTCTCAGTGAGCCTGGATATGAGGGTATAGCGGAGTTTCTTGCTGAACAGCGAGTCGAGGTCGTTGCTTCATTACCCTGTTATCTGCAAGAAAATGTCGATAAACAACGCGGCAAAGGCGTGTTTGATGGCAGCATGGTTGGGTTGAAGAAATTAAATGCATTGGGATACGGTAAAGCCAATAGCGATTTAGTGCTTAATCTGGTTTATAACCCGACCGGCCCTGTTTTGCCACCGTCGCAGGTTGAATTGGAAAGCGATTATAAAAATATACTACAAGAAAAATACGACATTGTGTTTAATAATTTATTTACTATTACGAATATGCCAATCAAACGTTTTGGCAGTACATTGATTTCCAAAGGTCAGTTCAGTGAATATATGCAATTGTTGCGCAATAGTTATTCGGCTGATAACTTAAGTTCTGTCATGTGTAAAAGCCTGATCAGTGTGGATTACCTGGGTTATATTTATGACTGCGACTTCAATCAAATGCTGGATTTACCCATGCGTAAAGCAGGCAAGGGTAAAATGCATATTAATGATATCAAGGTGGATGCGTTGCAAGACAAGTCAATTATTATCGCGGATCATTGCTATGGTTGTACCGCAGGGCAGGGCAGTAGTTGTGGTGGTGCTTTAGGATAACCGCGCTGTGTTTGCAACATGTCGGCTCAGTATCATTATTCCTGTGCTGAACGAGCAGGAAACTATCGCGACTGGTTTAGCGTTATTATGCAAGCTTGATGGTCTGGAAGTGATTGTGGTTGACGGCGGCAGTTGTGACCACACGGTGGATATCGCTCGAGCTTATACTGACAAAGTTTTTGAATCCGGTCATGCTGGGCGCGCTGTGCAAATGAATCTTGGGGCGAGCAAAGCGACTGGCGAAATTTTGCTTTTTTTGCATGCTGATACCCGTTTGCCAGCAAGGTTTGACACTGTTATTTTTAGCGCACTGCAAACTAGCAGGAGAGATTGGGGGCGATTTGATGTGCAGTTATCAGGTAGGCACCGGATGTTTCGCCTGATAGAATTTATGATCAACTGGCGTTCGAAACTTTCCGGCATTGCCACGGGCGATCAAGCCATTTTTGTTAAAAAATCAGTCTTTGAAAAGCTAGGGGGCTTTGTAGAAATCCCTTTGATGGAAGATATTTCTCTGTCTAACTCACTGAAAAAAAACTCGCGTCCGGTTTGTTTGGCGCAAAAAGTACTGACGTCAAGTCGTCGTTGGGAGCAAAAAGGTATTTGGAAAACGATTGTTTTAATGTGGCGTTTGCGTTTGGCGTTTTTTTTGGGTGTTTCACCGCATAAGTTAGTTAGGAAATATTATTAACTTAAACTTCAGTATTTAAAGTTGCAAAAGTGCCGCCTTCTAGCACCCGTAGCGGCAAAACCTTACCGAGAGACGTCGTGAATAAATCCCTGTAGGCTTGACGGCAGCATCCCTGCTGCGAACACTCTCGAAAAGTCTTGCCACTACGAGTGCTGATTATGGAGGATAGTTTGAATGTTGTGGGCGATGGAAGGTGCCACCTTCGGAGTCCTTGAATGCTAGTTGAACAGTCGTTGAACACCAATAGTGAGTATTAAGTGCATGTCATCTGTTGATTCCAACCTGGTAATTATCTTTGCCAAAGCACCCGTTGCTGGTTTTACCAAAACCCGTTTAATTCCCGCGTTGGGAGAGCAGGGCGCCGCTGACTTTCAGGCCGCATTAGTTATGTATACCATAAACGCTGTTTTACCGGATGACATACGGTCAAGTTTTCAATGGGAAGTTGAGCTTTGGTTGGGGAGTAATGATATGCCAGAGTTTTTCGAAAAGATAAAACAGCAGCATGAGTTAGCGCTTTGTTTGCAGCAAGGTTGTGATCTGGGTGAGCGAATGTTACATGCGATAACAGCGTCATTGAATAAATATGAGCGTGTCGTGTTGATTGGCACTGATTGCCCGGTGATTAATCAAGAGACAATATTAACTGCTTTGTCCTTACTGGAAAATAACGATATGGTTTTTAATCCAGCCGAGGATGGTGGTTATGTGCTTATTGCGGCGAAGCGAATAGCACCCATTGTTTTTTCACAAGTAGCTTGGGGCACACCTGAAGTAATGCAGCAAACCCTACGCAATCTAAAGCGCTCAAATTTGAGCTGGGCCTTGGCTGATCAATTGTGGGATATTGATACACCGCAAGACCTAAATCGTCTACAACGAGAAGGTCATGCTTTGGCTAGAGAATTACCACCTGAATAAGTGTTGGATTCGTTGCCGAAGTGATCGTATGAATGATGTTCGCTGTTAAATCCGCGTAATAAGTTAATGGTTTTTTGGGTTGTTTGCTGTCGCATGGCGATAACTGAACCATTGATAGTATTTTTCTGCTGACATTCTATCGCTTTTTCTTGTAGCAATTGCCAGGTAGTTAACAATTGGGAATTACTCGCAACATCTATCTCTCTGAGAAACTGGTTTATGCCGTCGCCGCTTAATTCCACACCTTTATTTTTTAGCACGACGAACCAGGCTTGAGTGAGGTTTTCCAGATCAGCAATGATTGGCTTTTTTTGCTCTGCAATACTGGCTAAAGAGCTCACATCATTGCTGCTTAAAATGTCGTATTCTTGCTTTGCTAATGCAAGTAAGTCATCACTGAGTTTGATTTGCGTGTTGAGTACTCGGCTGAGTTGTTCCAGAAAAGATAATTCGTTCATTTACGTTAGTCCCTTGTTGATGGCAGATTCAATTTTAATCATTTTGTCCGCAATCTGTAACGGGTCAATTTGATAGCTGCCGCTGGTAATTTGTTGCTTTATTGACTCGACACGTTGCATATCAACCACGGGTAAACTCGCAATTTGATGCTCAAGTGTTCGGAGCTGAGAAGCTGTTCCGGTTAATGTTACTGTATCTCCTGTTCCGCCAGTGGCAACCTGATTTGTTTGGTTGCTGGTTTGCGGGGCAATGTTATTTTTAGATTCGTTAATGGATTGGCTTTTAGGGCCGATAGCACTGTTAATTGAATTGATCGCCATGTTGTTCTCCTGCTTGAATGCGAATTGTTCCGTTATCTTTTACGGTTTTAATGTTTAAGACTTTAGGACTAAATTACAAAATTCGCTAATTATTTTCAAGCATTGTACGATATTTGTCCGATTGGTTTGTTATTCAATCAATAGGTGGTTGAATGAGTAGCTCCTATAACTTTATCTGCACTGTATTCGAATCAATAATGATTCCTTCAACGGTTTTTTTCGAAGAACTGTTTTTCACCCGAATCCGCTGTCCTTTACCACCTGAACTCATTGCGTTTCCCGTCATTCGAATGTTTAATCCACTCATTGTTGCAACAATGTCCACTAGATCGCCTTTATTAATCACCGAGCGGTGCGTTAAATGACGCGAGGTAAACGCGCTACCAGTGGGTATGCTACGTTTAACCAGCATACCAATTAGCTGGTTTGCATCAGTAATGGGTCGGGTGCGCAATTTGCTAATGTCAGTTCTTAACAACCGTAGATCTTCGGCTTGTAATACATCACCTTTCGATAACGGTGCAGTTGAGACATACACTTGTGCATATTTGGCTACCGTTACCGGGATATAAATTTTCCAAGGTTTGCCGGACTGGCAGCGTACACCCACAGAAAAACGGCTGTTGACTCGACTATTGTGTGGCATATAGACTTCAACAGGCATGCTGCACTGGGTAAGTTTAAGTCTTGAGTCCAGAGCGCGCAACTTGATTTCTACTTCAATATTTTCATTCTCTTGAATGTTGCTTTTTACAAACTGAACAACGCGATTTTCTATCTCTGAGTGCGGGTGAAAATCGACGACCGAAGCCCAGACCAGGTTAGTTGCAATAAGGCTAGTAACGATAAATAGATAGATGCAGTTAGTTTTCATGTTTCACGTTGGCTTATTTGAATGTAGGTAAAACAAAGCAAGCATTATGCCTATGGAACGTGTATGAAATAAACTGCCAAGACGGGCTGAAGATGGGTAAGTTATTTCATACACGTTCCTACAGAGTGGTTAAAGGAAAAGGAAGTGCTTACCGCTAATGTTCTATGTATTAGTATTGAATTAGAAGGCAGTGAATAAAATGAAGCCTGGAATGTTGGATAATATTGATGCCCGCACTCAACTGGTTGGGCATAACCGATTGGAGCTATTACTGTTTCGCCTTACGGGTAAGCAGCGATACGGGATTAATGTCTTTAAAGTGCGTGAGGTCGTGGCTTGTCCTGAGTTAACCAAAATTCCGCAATCACACCCATCCGTTAGAGGTGTTACCAATATGCGTGGTAGCACTTTTATTATTATTGATTTGCAGCACGCTCTGGGTATGCCAGCGGTAGAAGACCCGCAAGCCTGTTCGATTATTGTCACTGAATATAACCGGAAAATACAAGGTTTTTTGGTGCCTCGCATTGAGCACATCATTAACAAAAACTGGGAAGAAGTACATACACCGCCAGTTGTGGCTGGAAATTCTCACTACTTAACCGCTGTTACCCGGGTTGATGAAGAGCTGATAGAAATTCTCGATGTAGAGAAAATTTTATTTGAAATTTCCGGTTTATGGGGTGCAAATGAGGTTGAGCAGGGGGAAGAGCCCAATAAGCTTTCCGATGTGGCAAGTCGTTGCCATGTTTTAGTCGCGGATGATTCCAGTGTCGCAAGGAACCAGGTAAAACGTGTGTTAGAGCGAATGGGACTGGCGTGTACAATAGTCAAAGATGGCAAGGAAGCATTAAATACGCTGAACCGTTGGGCTGAAAGCAATCAGGAGGAATATCAACGACTGGCGCTAATTATTTCAGATGTAGAGATGCCTAATATGGATGGTTATACGCTAACCAATGAAGTGCGAAAAAACGCACTATATAATGATACAAAAATATTATTACACACTTCACTGAGTGGTGTTTTTGATTCATCATTGCTTGCTCGAGTGAAGGCAGATGGATTTCTGGCAAAGTTTGACGGCGAAGATTTATTGGCAAATGTTGAACAGCAAATTGAGGCATTCGTTCCGGTGCTTACAAAACGAGGCTTGTGATATTTTATTAAGCGATATGACGACAGAGCGAGCGGGGAAGAACTTGGGTGAACGAGTGATTTCAAACGAAGAATATGCAGATTTCTGCGTGTATTTAAATCAGGCGAGTGGCATTGTCTTGGGGGATAACAAGCATTACCTCATTACTAGTCGTTTGAATCGCTTGATGCAAGAGCTACATTACGAAAGTTATTCTGAGCTATTAGAAGATTTGACTCGCCCTGGCTGCTCTTCAATAAAAGAGCAGGTTGTGAACGCCATGACGACGAATGAAACCATGTGGTTCCGTGACATTTATCCATTTGAAGTGTTTAAAAATGAACTTTTACCTACACTGGCAAAAAATAGAGGCAAACCACTGCGAGTTTGGTCTGCTGCCTGCGCTTCGGGACAAGAGCCATACTCGATTAGTATGGTCATTTCTGAATACATAGCGAATAACCCGGGTGTATTTGCTAGTGGGTCTGAAATAATCGCCACCGATATTTCGACCGCGATGCTCAAATTTTGTGAGCAAGCAATTTATGATAATACAGCGATTAATCGGGGTATTTCCGAAGAACGAAAAGCTCGATTTTTTAAGCCCATGAATAATGATTGGTTGCTTGTGCAAGAAGTTAAGAATAGAGTTTTGTTTAAGTTACTTAATTTGCAACAAAATTATGCCACCTTAGGTAAATTTGATGTGATTTTCTGCCGTAATGTTTTGATTTATTTTTCCTCGGAATTTAAAACCGATATTTTAACTAGAATGTATCATGCGTTAAATCCTGGAGGTTACTTGTTTCTGGGCAGCTCCGAAACACCGATGCGATATACTGACGCTTTTACTATGGTTCGTACACCGAAAGGCGTGGTATATCAAAAGCCTGAAGCGTAATTAGTCTGTATTTTTTGAGAATTTAGTAAGTTCCCCACACCATTATCCTAACTTTCAATCGGAGTTCAAAGTTGTAAAGGTGCCACCTTCCAGCACCCGTAGCGGCAAAAACCTTACCGAGAGACGCCGCGAACACGTCCCTGTGGGCTTGGTGGCAGCTTCCAGGCTGCCAATGCCAACACTCTCGATAAGGCTTTGCCACTACAGGCGCTGGTTATGGAGACTAGTTGAGCCCCGAAACTTGAGATCCTAACTTCATCATTTGACTATTTTGCGACTAGTTAATCACGATAAAAGCCGCATTCAGCAGATTGGTTTGTTCGAGATTGGAAAAACAATTTGCATCAACAAATGCGGCAGGTCGGTCTTTGCCGCTTCAGCAATCCTTTGCCTTCATGCCTGTTGATGGCCTCCGAATATTTCAAAGTATTTTTTTGCAAGGCTTTAAGTCATTGAATTATAATTATAAAAATACTTTCGCAAGTGATTTTTAGCTGTGGCACGAGGTTTGCTTTTGTTCTACGCAACGCAATACAATGATTTTGCAGGAGCAACAAATGCGATTTAATCTAGATAAAGCCATGGGAATCCATGAAGAAGCCTTATACATGCGAGCGAGACGCAGTACGGTGCTGGCTTCCAACCTGGCAAATTCTGATACACCGAATTACAAAGCACGCGATATCGATTTCAGACAAGTATTGCGAACTGCAGCAAATAGTCAGTCCGGTACAATGATCAGTAAAACTAATGCAAGACACATACAACCCGGCGGCAATAATACGCAAACAGCGGCCTTACTTTATCGTCAGCCACTCCAGCCTTCAATTGATGGCAATACGGTAGACGCGCAAATAGAAAAAGTAAAATTCGCCGAAAACGCCACTCATTATCAAACGAGTCTGCAGTTTTTGACAGGTAAATTTAAAGCGCTCAGGTCAGCGGTTAAAGGAGAATAAAGATGTCGTTATTTGGTGTATTTGATGTATCAGGTTCGGCACTGAGTGCGCAATCGATTCGTTTGAATGTGACATCCAGTAATTTGGCTAATGCTGAAACCGTTAGCAGTAGTCGTGAACAGACCTACCGAGCACGTCATCCGGTTTTCGCTACAGCGATGGATATGGCAGGCCGTGATCAAGCATCGGCTGGGGTGCGAATGAAAGGTATTGTTGAAAGCCAAGCCGAATTACGCATGCGATATGATCCAGAGCATCCACAGGCCAATGAAGAGGGGTATATCTTTTTACCTAACGTCAATGCGATTGAAGAAATGGCAAATATGATTTCCGCTTCCCGTTCTTATCAGTACAATGTGGAAGCAATGAATACATCAAAGCAATTGTTGTTAGCAACATTGCGTTTAGGGCAATAGACATAGTTAACCTGGAGGCTACAAATGGCTGACGGCATTTCCAATACAAATCCACTAATTGATCAACTTGGCATTCAGAAAAAGCAGCAAGAAGATGCCAAGGCTAAAAGCTCCCTCGGACAGGAAGACTTTCTAAAATTAATGGTGGCACAATTACAAAATCAAAATCCGATGGAGCCACAAGAAAATGGCGAATTCCTCGGTCAAATGGCGCAATTCAGTACAGTCTCTGGTTTACAGGAAATGCAGCAAAGTTTTGATAGTTTGAGTGCTTCGCTGGTCTCCAATCAAGCATTGCAAGCTTCCAGCATGGTCGGACGATATGTCAGGGTACCAGGGGACAGCAGTCAGTTGACTGCCGGTGAGGGTGAGCGTTTTTTCGGTGGTGTTGATCTGGAGCAGAGCACACCTAATTTAAAGTTTGAAATATTGAACCCTGCTGGCGAAGTCGTAAAAACCATTGGTAAAGGCCCGCAAACCGAAGGATCTGTTTCTTTTGCCTGGGATGGCGTTAGCGATAGCGGCGAAGAAATGCCGCCGGGCGAATATCTTATCCGCGCTTCTGCAACAATTAACAATGAAACCACTTCGCTGAATGCGCAGGTGATTGCGCCGGTCGAAAGTGTCACACTCGGGCGATCAGGCGAGCAAATGAAGCTAAACATTGCTGGTGTTGGCGTTCGTGCTATGAGTGAGATTAGAGAAATTCTGTCGTAAATCAGTTTAGAGCAGCGTTAAGGAACGTGCCGAGACGGGCTGAAGATGAGATGTAAGCTAGGTAAGTTATTTCATTCACGTTCCTAATCCGGATATTTTATGAATTATTCGGGCTAAGTTTAAGAATTTTATGAGGAGTAGGTTATGCCGTTTCGTATTGCATTAAGTGGATTGCACAGTTCACAAACGGATTTAAAAGTTACCGGTAATAATATTGCGAACTCACAAACCACGGGGTTTAAAGCATCACGTGCAGAGTTTGTTGATGTTTATGCCTCGGCTTATGGTGCAATATCCGGTGTGACAAATGGTAGTGGTGCTAGAACAGCTGTTATCCGCCAAATGTTCAGCCAGGGTAATGTGGAATATACCGACAATAGTACTGATTTAGCAATTACTGGTCAGGGATTTTTTCTTGTCGAAGATGACAAGGGGCGTTATTTAACCCGTAACGGATCGTTTGGCTTGGATCGTAATGGCGAGGTAGTGAATAGTACGGGGCAAACTTTGCAGGTTTTTCCGCCCGTCACCGTGGGAAACAATACCACCTTTAATACCGGTAGTCTGGTTGATTTGCAATTGGAAAATGCCGTGGGCTCACCAGTAGCGACTTCGCAAGTTGATATCAATGTTAATATTGATGCGAATGTAGACAATAAATTTAATCTCACTGCTCCGGGTGCACCTAATCTAGCGTTTGATCATACTGCTGGGCCGATACCGTTTGATCGTACCGACCCCACAACATTTAACCATGTAACCGCAACAACGGTTTACGATTCATTAGGTGCGCCGCATGTCGCGCAGATGTATTTTAGAAAAGTCGATGATGGCACTGCCTTGGATAATAGTTGGCAAGCGGTGATCTATGTTGATGGTGTGGAAATCCCTCCAGCAGCTACCGGTGTCGCGGGTGATCCGGCAGTGGCCGCTTCGCCAGCAGCAGGAACTGCCGCACTACTGGAGTTTAATACAGATGGTTCCTTGACTGGTGTGCGTTATGATGATCCCAGCTCACTGGCAGGACTGCAAGAGATTTCTTATTCCGGCGTGCCGGTAGGAACTGGAGCGGCAAATATAGATTTCACCATCAATTTTGGTGCAGCGACTCAGTACGGTAGTGACTTCGCTGTTAATGAGCTAGCACAAGATGGCTTTACCACGGGTCGTTTGACCGGTTTTGATGTAGAAGAAAATGGTATAGTCTTCGCGCGTTATACTAATGGTAATGCGGAAATACTGGGCATGGTTGCTGTTGCTAATGTACCGAACCCTCAAGGCTTGCGGCAAAAAGGTGATTCTTTGTGGCTTGAGACATTTGATGCCGGCGATACGACGCTCGGACAACCCGGAACGGCAAGTCTTGGCCTTATTCAAGCAGGTGCATTGGAGGCATCAACGGTAGAAATTGCTGATGAACTGGTGAATATGATTATTTCTCAGCGAAATTATCAAGCGAATGCCCAGGTAATCAGTACCGCTGATCAGTTAACTCAGACCTTATTGAATATACGTTAATTTAGTTAAAACTTATAATCGGAACTCGGTAGTTGCATAAGTTGCATAGTGCCGCCTTCTAGCGCCCGTAGTGGCAAAATTTTATCGAGAGACGCTGTGAATACGTCCCTGTAGGCTTGTCGGCAGCATCCATGCTGCCGACACTCTCGATTAGGCTTTGTCACTACTGACGCTGGTTATGGAGAGTAGTTGACTCTGATTGTAACTTACAATCAGAGTTCAGTAGTTGCATAGTGCCACCTTCCAGCACACCCGTAGCGGCAAGGCTTTACCGTTGCGGGTGCTGACTTTCTACAATTTTTCTCATTTCTGCAATTTGAGTGAACTCTATTTGAGAGTATTCTTATTCTTTTCACTTTTCTTTCCTAAATATTCGTTTTAGGCCTATGAATTGCAATTTTCTCTTCATCAACTAAAAGAGAAGGGCGAATAATGGATAGAATGCTTTATATCGGTATGTCGGGTGCGAAGGAAGTGATGCACTCGCAGGCGATGAATAATAATAATCTGGCAAACGTAAATACCATTGCTTTTCGTGAAGATTTAGCGCAACAGCGCAGCATGCCGGTATATGGCCCAGGTCACGCTTCTCGCGTTTATGCGATGACTGAAAAAGTCGGCACCAATTTTTCATCCGGGCCGATTGAAACTACCGGGAATGAGTTAGATTTTGCCATTAAACAAGATGGTTGGTTTTCGGTAGAGTCCAAAGACGGCAGCGAAGCGTATACGCGTGCGGGCAATCTCATGGTGACTACCGAAGGTTTTTTGCAAACGCGTAGTGGTCTGTCGGTTTTAGGTAATGCCGGCCCGATACTTGTTCCTCCCTATGAAAGTATATCCATCGGCGTTGATGGCACAATTAGCATGCGACCTCTGGGACAAAGTGCTGCCGCTCTTGCTGAAATTGATAGAATTCGACTGGTTAATCCACCGTTAGGTGAAATGGAAAAATCCCCCGACGGTTTGTTTAAATTAAAAAGTGGTGACCCGGCCCCGTTTGATGCCAATGTTCGGTTGATGTCGGGCATGCTTGAGCGAAGCAATGTGAGTGTCGTCGAAACGATGGTGAAAATGATCCAGCTAACACGAAGTTTTGATATGCAAACTAAAATTATGAAGACTGCGGAAGAAATTGATCAGGCAGCAGATATTTTAATGCGTGTTTCGTAAGTAATATTTTGCAAGTGGCGCACCGCTTGCACTTTTATAGAGTTAAAGAGTTAGAGTTAAAGAGTTAGAGTTATAAAGAGTTACCAATAATTAATAGATAATCGAGGATTTTATGGATCGCGCATTGTGGATTTCAAAAACAGGTTTAGAAACACAGCAAACTCGAATGGCTGTGATTTCCAATAACCTTGCCAATGTAAGTACCACGGGTTTTAAACGTGGGCGAGGAATATTTCAGGATTTAATCTATCAAAATGTTCGACAACCTGGCGGCAAAACCAGTGAGGACACGAATTTACCAACGGGTTTGATGCTAGGCAGCGGAGTAAGAACGGTCGCCACTGAAAAAATTCATACCCAGGGTAATTTTGTTCTGACTGAAAATTCGTTTGATGTGGCAGTACAAGGACGTGGTTTTTTACAAGTGCTAATGCCTAGCGGTGAAATAGGGTATACCCGTGATGGCTCTTTTCGGGTTGATGGACAAGGGCAGTTGGTGACCGCAAGTGGCTATCTCGTGCAGCCCGGTATTAATGTGCCGGATAACGCCCTGTCTGTTTCGATATCCAACGATGGGGTCGTGACTGCCTCAGTGCCGGGCAATGCAGCGCAGAATCAATTGGGTAATATTCAGTTAGCGGACTTTGTTAATGTCGGTGGCCTGCAACCGGTTGGAGAGAATTTATATCTTGAATCAGTTTCCAGTGGCGCGCCGAATGTTAGTGCGCCTGGTCAGCAAGGCGTAGGCAGCTTGATCCAGGGGTCATTGGAGAGTTCAAATGTTAATGTGGTGGAAGAGCTGGTTAATATGATTGAGACGCAACGGGCATATGAAATGAATTCCAAGGCCATTGCCGCCGTTGACGGCATGTTACGCAATCTGACGCAAACTTTATAGGTTAGTTATGGTTAAATTTAGTGTAATATTATGTGGATTATTGACCGTGGGCTGTGCGACTAAAGCGCCACCTTCCGCACCTGATTTTGTGCCTGTCAGGCCGATTATTTCTGCCCCGCCGCCGCAGGATAATGGCAGCATTTACCAAACGGGTTACGGTATTTCGTTATTTTCTGATGTATCGGCGAAACGGGTGGGAGATATTATTACTATTGTTCTCAGTGAAAATATTAATGCTTCAAAACGCGCCAGTACTAATACTTCAAAAGACAGTACAGTAGAAATTCCTACACCTAACCTATTTGGAGGCATGTTGACTTCGAAAGGGCGTGATTTATTAAACACTGAATTAGATGCTGGACGGTCTTTTTCAGGTTCAGGCGATTCCTCACAAAGCAATAGCCTGAAAGGTGAAGTAACCGTGACGGTATCTGAGGTTTTGCCGAATGGTTATTTGATGGTGCAGGGGGAAAAACGACTGACTTTAAATCAAGGCAGTGAGCACGTTCGTTTCTCCGGCATTGTCCGACCGGCAGATATTCGCAGTGATAATACGGTGCTTTCTGGCAGCGTGGCAAACGCACAAATTATTTATGGTGGTCACGGGGCATTAGCGGATGCCAATACGCAAGGTTGGTTAAGTCGCATGGTTAACAGCCATTGGTGGCCATTTTAATGGAAATTCTAATGTTAAACAAAACGATAAAACGATTATTTTTACTGATACTTATACTGGCGTTTTTTAATACGGCTTATGCAGAGCGAGTAAAAGACTTAGCGAGCATTGCCGGTGTCAGAAGCAATCAGTTGATTGGTTATGGCTTGGTGGTTGGTTTGGATGGCACTGGCGATCAAACCTCGCAAACACCGTTCACCGTGCAAAGCTTGAAAAGCATGCTGGCACAATTTGGCATTACTCTGCCGCCAAATGTTACACCACAGCTGAAAAATGTTGCCGCAGTTTCGATACAGGCCGAGTTGCCGCCTTTTGCTAAACCTGGCCAATCCATTGATATCACCGTGTCTTCTATTGGTAACGCGAAAAGTTTGCGTGGTGGTAGTTTGTTGATGTCTCCTTTGAAGGGTGCAGATGGTAATATTTATGCGATAGCACAGGGAAATCTAGTGGTCAGTGGTTTTGGTGCGGCACAAGATGGTTCGCGTGTTACGGTTAATATTCCTAGTACCGGTAGAATACCCAATGGTGCATCAATTGAACGCAGTGTTACGTCGAGCTTTAGTCAGGGTAATAGTATTTTTCTAAACTTGAATTCATCAGACTTTACCACGTCCAAACGTTTGTCGGATGCGATCAATAAACTGATGGGTGACGGCACAGCGCGTTCGCTGGACGGCTCTACCGTGAGTGTGATTGCACCGCGAGATGTGTCGCAACGTGTGAGTTTTGTATCAGTATTGGAAAATATAGAGGTTAACCCAGGCGAAGCTGCGGCAAAAGTCATTATAAATTCACGCACGGGCACGGTCGTCATCGGTAGTCATGTCAGAGTTGCCGCTTCGGCAGTATCACACGGCAATTTAACGGTCAGAATTACCCCGAATGCCGCTGTCTCGCAGCCAAACCCTCTCGCTGACGGTGAAACAGTCGTGGTACCGCAAACGAATATCGAACTAGAGCAAGCTAATAGTCGCATGTTTAAATTTAGTCCTGGTGTTTCTTTGGATGAAATTGTTAGAGCTGTCAACGAAGTCGGGGCTGCGCCAGGTGATCTAGTCGCTATCCTTGAAGCGTTGAAAGAAGCAGGATCTTTAAAAGCCGAGCTTATTGTAATTTAGTAACTCATAATCGAAGTTCAAAATGAAAAAAGTGCCACCTTCCAGCACCCGCAGCGGCAAAACCTTACCGAGAGACGCCGTGAATACGTCCTTGTAGGCTTGAAGGCAGCATCCCTGCTGCCAACACTCTCTACTCTCTATAAGATAATGCCCTGCCACTACGAGCGCTGATTCCTAGGAATAGTTTGAATTCCGATTGTGAGTAGTAACTTACAATAGTAGTTCAATTATTTTTCTCGCAGTTCGTGTCCATAGCGACAACCCTGAATAGAAATCTCACGCCAATACTCAAAAATGGCACGCTAATTGAAGCTTCTCAGGTGACTCATTAAAAAAACCTGGATACACGCATGCAAACTTCTGCTTCAGACGATTATTTAAATCTATCTTCTCTGCGAGATATTAAAAATCTGTCTCATAAAGATTCCAAATCTGCCTTAGAGCAAGTGGCTGCGCAGTTTGAAACAATTTTTATGAAAATGATGATGAAGTCCATGCGCGATGCCTCCTTTGGTAATCCGTTGTTTGATTCCGAAACGGAAAAATTTTACCGCGAGATGCATGATGACCAACTTTCCCTGAATCTTTCGAAAGCGGGTGGGATGGGAATTGCGGATACGTTAGTTAAACAGTTGGGGCGTTATTTACCCAATGAGAATGATAAGCCGGTTGCTCAGGAATCGATTGATAAAACCAATAATGATCAGCAAACGGCGAACCAAGCAAAAAACTTTACATCTGCCAAAGATTTTGTGCAGACATTGTGGCCCAGTGCTAAAAATGCAGCGGAAGAAATTGGCGTATCACCCAAATTATTGTTGGCACAAGCTGCCTTGGAAACGGGCTGGGGAAAGTATGTAATCCAAGGTCAGAACGGCAAAAGCAGTTTTAACTTATTTAATATCAAGGCAGACGCAGGTTGGACTGGAGCAAAGACCAGTATTTCAACTGTTGAGTTTATTGGTGGACAAGCGCAATCTCAGCGTGCAGATTTTCGGCAGTATGATTCATATGAAGATAGCTTCAAGGATTATGTGTCGTTTT
This sequence comes from uncultured Ectothiorhodospiraceae bacterium, assembly GCA_945787125.1. Lineage (GTDB taxonomy): Bacteria > Pseudomonadota > Gammaproteobacteria > S012-40 > S012-40 > CALZHW01. The sequence continues at coordinate 29,947 of CALZHW010000001.1, read as the reverse complement.
TACAAAAAAATCCACGTTACAGCGATGCATTAAAATCAACCCAAGACAGCGCTCAATTTTTGCAGGCATTACAGCAAGCCGGTTATGCCACTGATCCGGAATATGCCAATAAGATCCAAGGCATTCTTTCGGCTAAGCCATTGAATGAGGCATTAAAAACAATCGAACTCACACAAGACGAAGTGAGCTAGCAAGGTGGAGTGAATTATGGCAGCAGGTGATTCTTTTAAGGTGGGTGTTTCAGGATTGCAGGTTTTCCAGCGCAGTCTTAACACGATTGGTCATAACATTACTAATTCCCAAACGGAAGGTTTTTCCCGTCAGCGGGTAGAGCTTGCAACCCGTTTTGCCAGCCCAAGTGGCAACGGTTTTATTGGTAATGGTGTCGATTCCACCGCCGTCAGAAGAATGTTTGATCAAAATGCAATTGATCAAGTTCGAACGCGCCTTGCTTCCAGTGAATATTTCTCGATATATAACCAGTTCTCATCTCAAGTCGATAATTTACTGGCTGATCCTGATGCAGGTTTAAGTCCTGCGATTGAATCTTTTTTTGCTGCAGTACAGGAAGTGGCGAATGATCCGGTGTCTATCCCAGCGCGTGAAGTCATGCTGATTGAGGGTGAAGGGTTGGTCGATCGATTTCTTACTATGCAGGATTGGTTGTCTGATCTGCAAGGTGCCGCCAACGACCACATTAGGACACAAGTTTCCACGGTCAATCGGCTGTCGGAGTCTATTGCAGATTACAATGAGCAAATTATTGTAGCAAGAGGTATGGCGTCCGGTCAGGATCCCAATGATTTACTGGATAAGCGAGATTTATTGATTGATCGGCTGTCTAAGCACGTCAATGTTAATGTACTGGAATTGAACGATGGCACAGTAGATGTTTTTGTCGGCAATGGACAGAGCCTGGTTTTAGCAGCGCAGTCAATGCAATTGCAAGCCAGACCAAACCCTGATGACCCGACAAATATGGAAGTGGCTTACGTGGATAATAGTACCAATACACTATCATCAATTACCAGTATGTTAAGTGGCGGAGATTTGGGTGGCGTATTACAATTCAGAGATGAGATTCTAACGCCTTCCATTAATAGCCTGGGAAGATTGGCGATCGCTATTGCTACGACGTTTAACGAGCAGCATCAGAAAGGCATGGATTTAACGAATACTATGGGAGGCAGTTTTTTCAATGCACCAACGCTAACGGCTGAGGCGTCCTTTAATAATACCGGCGGTGTTAGTGCATCGATTGCGCTCAACGATATTAAAGATCTCACCACTGATGAATTTGAATTAAAGTGGAACGGAGTTAATTATACGATTCGCAATTTAGCTACAAATGAAATCGTCAATCCCGGATTTGTGGCTGTTGGCCCACCAGCGGAATTAAATACTTTCAAGGGTATGGATATTAGCTTAGATGGAATACCGGCTGTTGGAGATGTTTTTTATCTTAGGCCAAACCGTTACGCTGCCAGGCAGTTTTCAATGGCTATTTCCGATCCTAATTTTATTGCAGCGGCCTCAGCGGTAAGAAGCGATATCAATATTGGAAACAACCTGGGTAATGGTGATATTACTCAGCCTAGTGTGGTGGATAGTTCTGATCCCAATTTGCAACAAGCCGTTATATTTACCTTCTCAAATTCTGGCGGCTTAGGATCCCCCGCCGAAGCTGATCAATTTGATGTTGTTGGTGTAGGCACCGGCAATCCCGTTGCAGTAAATTATACATCTGGCGGTGATCTTACCTACAACGGTTGGACGGTGAATATTACCGGCAAACCAAAAGTCGGGGATTCATTCACGGTGGATTTTAATGCCGGTGGTTTTAGTGATAATAGAAACGCACTCGATTTGATTGAACTCCAGGTTACAGGCACGATGATTAGTGGTAATGCTTCCTATCACGATGCATATAGTGAATTGGTGGTGTCTGTGGGCAACAAAACCAGTCAATCCGAAATCAGCCTTGAAGCGCAAAATGCTTTGCTGGGGCAAGCGAAAGAGCATAGAGAATCTATTTCGGGCGTTAACCTAGATGAGGAAGCGGCAAATCTTTTACGTTTTCAACAAGCTTATGCCGCTGCGGCACAGGTTATCACGATTGCGAACAGTGTCTTTGAAACATTGTTAAATGCTGTTAGGAGATAGTAATGCGAGTATCAACTACTTTGATGTCACAAATTTCTGTCTCTGCAATGTTGGAGCAGCAAAAGAAATTAAGTGATACACAACTGCAAGTGTCAACTGGCAAGCGCTTGTTGTCACCTTCTGATGATCCTTATGGATCTACACGGATACTGGATCTCGATGAAAATATTGGACTAAATGAACAATACCAGTCTAATGCCGGTTTCGCACAAAGTCGAATGGGTTTATCTGAAGGCACACTACAGGGAGTGGGTGTTGCGGTGCAACGCATTCGTGAGTTGATGATTCTGGGAAACAACGATAGTCAAACCGTAGAGAGCAGAGCTTTTGTCGCTGAAGAAGTTGAACAACTGTTGGATCAATTAGTTTCTTTGGCAAATACTGCTGATAGCAATGGAGAATATATATTCTCAGGTTATCAGGGGAAAACCAAGCCTTTCGACGCTGATGGGGTAGGTAATTTTTCTTACTATGGCGATAATGGTCAACGATTTTTAAAAGTGGGTTCATCGACTCAGGTTGCTGTTGGTGACTCTGGATCAGATACATTTTTAGCAATTAAAAATGGTAATGGCACGTTTAAAACATTGGATGACGCGAACAACAAAGGCTCAGGTATTATCGATCCTGGCAGTATTTCAGGCGCCTTTGTTGCTGATAATTATAAAATCAAGTTTATCCCACCTGCCTCAGGCAGTAATATAGATCCGGTAGAATACTATGTGCTGGATGGCAATGACACTATCATCGAACCCGCAGTGCAAGTTGGGTTAGCGGAGGCTGCTTTTTTAGGTGGCGCCTTTGCGGGAGTTGTGTATGAAGAAGGTGCTGTTATTGCGGGGCTTGATGAGCTAGGGGTGAAAGTTAATATTACGGGTAGTCCGACTGCTGCTGCAGGCCCACCATTAGAACAAGATATTTTTACAATTGAACCTAGTAACAATCAAAGTCTTTTTAGCACTGTACAGAATTTCATTGATGCTTTGCGAGGCCCGCAATCGACATCGTCTGATTTGGCCGCTTTTCATAATAAGATAAATCGATCAATTACTGACATTGATCAAGGTATCGGACGGGTACTGGAAGTGCGTGCACGGATTGGTGCCAGGATGAATACAGTCGACAAACAGTTGGAAATCAACGAGTCTTTTACCTTGCAAATGAAAACCACGCTTTCCAGTATAGAAGATCTTGATTATGCTGAAGCAATAACACGCTTGAATTTGCAATTAACCGGCTTGCAAGCCGCTCAATCAGCCTATGCCAAAATACAAAATCTATCATTGTTTAACTATTTATAATTTTTAAGTGAATGAAGTGTAGTGGCGCATTTAAGCGGAAGAAAAATGCCTAAAGCGGCAAGAGTTATTAGTTGGCAAGATGGTTGCAATTAACTACAAAAACCATTGTAAAAATTAAACTCTGCAGTATTTCTAAAAGTGTGTTTTCTTTTAATGAAATCTTACAGAGCATGAAATATTCTGGAGAGTATTATGCCTCAAATTATCAACACTAACATCATGTCTTTAAACAGCCAACGCAACTTAAATAAATCACAAAGTTCGTTGCAGACATCATTGCAACGTTTGTCATCAGGTTTGCGAATTAATAGCGCAAAAGATGATGCGGCCGGACTTGCGATATCGCAGCGTTTTACCTCGCAAATTAAAGGCCTGGCGATGGCTGCAAGAAATGCAAATGACGGTATTTCGCTGTCCCAGGTGGCCGAGGGTGCGTTGGAGGAGGCAGGCAATATCGTGCAGCGGGTGCGAGAGTTAGCCATACAGTCACTTAATGCGACTAATTCTCCGAGCGACCGGCAAGCGCTGCAACTGGAAGTCTCACAATTGACGGCAGAGTTGGATCGGATTGCGAAGTCAACAGAGTTTAATGGACAGAAAATTCTTGATGGAACCTTTGGCACGGCGTTATTTCAGGTGGGTTCCAACGCCAATCAATCAATTGTTGCCACTACGGCAAATTTTAAAACCCAACAATACGGCAATTATCGTATTGAAGGTTTTGATGATTCTGTGGCTGCAGCAAGTCGTTTCGCGGCAGGTGGCTCGATTTCGATTAGTGGTTCCAGTGGCACTGCTACAGTCACTTATGCAGCAACTGATACGGCAGAAGACATCGCAACCTCGATTAACCTGGTTAACGAAAATACCGCGGTAACTGCCTCAGCTTTTACTGAGGTTGATTTGAGTTTTACGGCGGCTGGATCATATAGTTTGCGCATCATGGGTGATAATGCCGTTGCAGAAACCATAGGGTTTAACATTTCAGATACTGTTGGTATAGAAGCACTTTCAATAGCCGCATCGGCATTTAATGATGCTTCAGCTAAAACCGGGGTGATAGCTACCGTTAAAAATGATGGCAGCGGAATTTCTTTGACCCAACATGCGGGTAAAAATATTACTGTGCAGGATACGAATTTCGCAAATTCTGGTAATGTTGTTGTTGATACATTAAATTCATCAATCACGTTAAATGCAGATACCACAGTAGATAACGCAATCGTATCTGGCCGCATAACATTTGATTCAACCAAAGCGTTTACCATGCAGGGCACTGCATCAATAGTTGCCTCAGCGGCTTCATCCGCATCGATTTTAATGAAGGTTGCGGACTTTGATATTGGTACAGTTGATAATGCAAATCTGGCGCTGTCTATTGCTGATTCTGCGCTGGCGCAGATCAGTTCACAACGGGCAAAGTTTGGTGCTTTGCAAAACCGGTTTGTCTCTACTATCTCTAATCTTGAAACGTCAGTTGAAAATCTCAGCGCTGCTCGGTCGCGAATTATGGATGCTGACTTTGCGGTAGAAACCGCCGAGTTAACCAGGTCGCAAATCTTACAGCAAGCAGGCACTGCGATGCTCGCTCAGGCGAATCAAGTACCGCAAAATGTATTGAGCTTGTTGCAGGGTTAACATAGAGTAATGTTGTTTGTCTTCTAGTGCATACAGTTTTCAGTAACTCACAATCGGACTTCGAACTTGCAAAAGTGCCACCTTCCGCTACGGGTGCTGGAAGGCGGCACTTTTGTAACTTTGAACTCTGATTGTGAGTCCATAGAATTCACTCAATCGCACGGGTGTGTACATCCGCACCCTGGCAGTTGCGCGGAAAGCTGGTTTCGCAAAGATTTTTCGATCGTTTTCTGTAGATAGTTAGGGCTCAAGCTCAAACGATCGAAAATACTGCACTTGTGAACTTCCCTTGCTACAGCTTCCATTCTCGACAATTGCTCCTCGATAACTGCTCCTGCGTTATACTCGACAATTGCTCCTGCATTGTTCTACCTTCACCCATCCATGGGCTCGTACCTATGGGCGTCCTGCCCTAGTGCATTGTTCTCGACAATTGCTCCTGCATTGTTCTACCTTCATCCATCCATGGATTCGTACCTTCATCCATCCATGGACTCGTCGACAATTGCTCCTAGTAGTTCAAAGCGGCAACGTTTTACCAAAAACCGGCAATTTGTATTCAAGTTAAATTCTCTTTGATCGATAAAAATCATGGGAGCGGTGAATATTTCGTAATGTGCAGAAATATATCCGCTGAATACAACCTCGAGATGTGCTGAGTGCACACTAGCATTTCGAGCGGGTTTAGGAGTGCATACAAATGCCTCAAATGATCAATACTAATGTTATGTCGTTGAATTCTCAACGAAATTTAAATAAATCTCAGAGCAGCTTGTCGACTTCATTGCAGCGTTTATCGTCTGGTTTGCGTATCAATAGCGCAAAAGATGATGCCGCTGGTTTGGCAATTTCTGAGCGTTTTTCTTCACAAGTTCGTGGGTTGACCGTTGCTTCACGAAATGCCAACGATGGTATTTCACTTTCACAGGTGGCTGAAGGGGCATTAACCGAAGCAGGAAATATTCTGCAACGAGTGCGTGAATTAGCTGTGCAATCAGCGAACGCAACTAACTCAGCATCGGATCGTGCTGCACTACAATTAGAGGTGGGTGAGTTAACGTCCGAGTTGAATCGTTTGGCAAAAACGACTGAATTTAACGGTCAAAAGTTGTTAGATGGTACTTTTGGTACAGCCCTATTTCAAGTGGGTGCAAATGCCAATGAGACTATCGTTGCGACAACGGCAAACTTTAAAACGCAACAATATGGTAATTATCGTCTCAGCGGTGATGATAGTAGTGCAGCTGCAGCCTCTCGTATTGCTGCTGCAGGCTCCATTCAGGTTAGTGGCGCAGGTGGTACATCCTCGATTGATTTTGCTGCTGGTGCAAGTGCAGAAGATATTGCGGCTTCGGTTAATCTAAAAATTGATCAAACCGGCGTTAAAGCTAGCGCGCAAACAACAACTGACGTGACGTTTGCTGCGGCAGGAACTTACCGTTTTTCGTTAGCGTCAGAGAATAGTACGGCAGTAGATGTTAGTTTTAACATTGATGCGACCTCTGGAACCGATGCATTATCGCAAGCGGTTAATGCATTCAATGATCAGCAAGCAAAAACGGGTGTTATTGCAACGATCAAGGAAGACGGATCTGGAATTGCTTTAACTAACTTTGCCGGCAAAGATATTGATCTTCAAGATACCACGTTTACCAATGCAGGTGATGTAACGGTTACATCCACAGGCGGGGCTGCAACGTTAACGGCGGATGCTACTGCGGATACTGCCTATGTGACCGGCCAGGTGACATTTGATTCTGATAAAGCTTTTGTTGCAACAGGTGCTGGATCTCTTGTATTGTCAACGGCTTCTGAAACAGCTGTACTGCAGAAAGTGGCTGATTTGGATGTCAGTACTGTTGCTGGAGCAAACCTTGCTTTATCAACGGTTGATTCGGCAATTTCCCAAGTGAGTAGTCAGCGAGCGAAGTTTGGTGCCTTGCAAAGTCGTTTTTCATCGACCATATCTAACTTGGAAACAAGCATTGAAAACTTGAGTGCTGCTCGATCGCGAATTCGTGATGCTGACTTTGCGGTAGAAACCGCTGAGTTAACACGCTCGCAAATCCTGCAACAAGCAGGTACAGCAATGTTAGCTCAGGCAAACTCAATTCCACAAAATGTATTGAGTCTGTTAGGTTAAAAATTAAAAAAGGGCGGAAGTTAGATTCCGCCCTTTTTCTTTAGCCGAAATAGTGTTGTAAGAATAAATATAGAGTTACATGTAAACATTTGAAATCAAGACATTCACCAATGCACGAATGTTTAATTGACAGCATATCGATAAACCAAGAATGTAAATCAAACAAACTTATTGAATGGCGCGAAATTTGCCTTATTCAGTTAGGTGTAAGTGTAGGTGCAGGACTGCATAGCGCATTATAATGAATTAATAACCGTATCGAGGTAAACATGGCAGCTATATCATCTCTCGGCGTTGGCTCAGGACTTGATATTAAGGGTTTAGTGTCCAGTTTAATAGAAGCTGAGGGCGCTGCTAAGTCCGCTCGTTATGATCGTCGAGAAACAGAGTACCAAGCCAAACTTTCGATGTATAGCACAATGAAAAGTGCTTTATCCGATTTCCAAGGCACCTTTAGTCAGTTAAAACTCACTTCCTCATTTAGTAAAGTCTTTGCATCAAGTAGTAATGACACTATGTTCACCGCGACCGCCAGCAGAAGCGCCGATGTATCATCCTATGATATTGAAATCGATGCGATTGCAGCCGCACAAAAACTACAAACTGATGTTGCCCCACCTGGCATAAGTGATAAAACCCTATCAATGGGAACTGGAACGCTGACATTTGAATTTCAGGGCGATATTGATAATGCCACAGGTATTTCCCATACGGTTGATATAAATGAAGGCAGTTTGTTAGACATCCGAGACTCTATCAATGATAAAAACATTGGTGTTACGGCCAATGTATTATATGACGGTAGTGCCTATCAATTAGTGATAACGTCAAAAACGGGTGAAGAAGGCAATTTAAGCATTACAGCATCCTCAACAACCGGTGATTTAAGCGCTTTTGCAAGCGCTAATCTGAAAGAAACTCAGGCATCCTCGAATGCCTTGCTAACTATTGATGGTGTATCAATAACCAGTCAGACGAATAATATTTCCAATATTATCGAAAATGTAACACTAGACCTTAAGTCTGCCGGCACAACAACCGAAAAACTCACTATAGAGAAAGATGACTCTGGTGTAAAAGAAGCAGTGCAAGGGTTTGTTGATGGTTTCAATGGTTTGATGGAAACGCTAAATACGGCCTCATTTTATAATGAGGAAACCGGTAATTCTGGGATACTGATTGGTGATGCAACGGTACGTGGTATTGTATCGCAGGTCAGAAATGTGCTGAATACTTCAGCATCAAATGATCCGTTTTCAAAATATAATTCCTTTGCCAGTCTTGGTATCCTCACTGCGCGCGATGGCACGCTGGAATTTGATAGTGATAAATTTAATGCCGCTTTAGAGACCGAGCCTGATGCCGTAAAACATCTCTTAGCCGGTGGTAAGTCTAGTAGTACCAATAATGATATTAATATTCTCAGCATAACCGATAATATTGGTGCTGGATCATACAATGTAGAGGTTGGTCAACAACCAAAACAGGGTAGTTGGACTGGTAATAACTTTGCGGCATCGAATTTGAATTTTAGTACGGGTGGGCCGTTTGATTTTAAAATTGCCGTAGATGGTGTTAATTCAAACTCCATATCGATTAATAAAAACTATTTTGATGATGGTGCTGGTGGTTCGCTTTCGAGTGAAAATGCCTTAAGTGCTTTTTCCGCTGATCTGCAAAATTTAATTAATGCTGATAGCAATTTAGTGGCCAGTGGTAAAAGTGTAACCGTTAATCCAAGTTTTTTTTCTGGCACCAATAACGGCCAGTTAAACATTGTATCAAGTGTCTACGGTGTATCTTCAGCAGTGGCAATAGTTGAAGATTTTACCGAAGTATCAATGCAAGCGAGCATTGCAGGCATCCCCGGAGTAGATGGAACAGCGACAATAGGTGGCCAAGAGGCAACACTGAACGGTAATATATTGACCGGTTCAGGAATATTTGCTGGCTTCCAGCTGGAAATCAATGGCGGAGCCGCAGGTACAGGCAGTGATAGTTTGTTTACCAGTATCACCGTCAAAGAAGGGAAAATGTCGCAATTAAGCCGTTTAATTGACAGTTTTCTTGAAAGTGATGGCCTGCTAGACAGCAAAACTGACGGTTTGAATGCCTCAATAAACGATATTAATGCGCAGCGACAGAAGTTGGAAGAAAGGCTCACATTGATAGAAGCTCGTTATATTAAACAGTTTAGTGCCATGGATTCCTTAGTCGCACAACTCAATACTACGAGTAGTTTTTTACAAAACCAGTTAGCGTCTCTTCCGGGAGCAAGGCAAAATTAATTTCACGGCTAGATCGTAGAGATTTTTGATCATAAAGGGGTAAAGTATGAGTGCTGCCAAAGTGCAGAGTGCGTTAAAAGAATACGGTAAAGTTAGCGTTCAGTCGGGCGCTTCCTATGCGAGTCCACATCGGCTCATAAGCATGTTGCTTGATGGTGCCCTGGAGAAAATATCTTCTGCAAAAGGTTATATGCAGCGTGGAGAAATTGCAAATAAAGGCAACTACATAAGCTGGGCAATATCCATAGTTGAAGGACTTCGGCTAAGTCTGAATGCAGATCAAGGCGGCGAGATTGCTGATAATCTGAATAATCTATATGACTATATAGAGCGGCGTTTGGTTGAAGCCAACGCTAATAACAGTGAAGAAATGTTAGATGAAGCATCGAGTTTGTTGCTAACTGTAAAGTCAGCCTGGGAGGCAATTCCGGATGAATTGACGACTAACAAACACACTCAAGAGGATTCTGTGAAACTGTCCCAGAACGTTGATTGAGAATAACCTATAGTGAGTTTTAATGATTAAATGACCTACGCTCAAGTAGTATCACAAGTTCATAAACTGACATTTGAAATGTTAGGGTACGCTCAATCAGCTGATTGGGAAAAACTGCTCGAGGTGGAGCAGCAGCGCGCTGAATGGTTAGAGAAAATGCGCTTATGCCGCCCAGAAAACGATAGTGAAAATGAAATTGGTAAAAAACTCGCTGAAACTATTGAAGCGAATTATTTAATTGAGACATTGGGTAATATTGAAAAGAATAATTGCTTAAATAATCTCAAACAATCAAAAATTAGTAAAAAAGCAGCTCAGGAATATGCGCGTTATTGAATAAGAAACGTGCAGTGTGAATTAGCCCAGTCATCGTTTTTCAACTCAGAGATACTCCCAATAATTCCCGTCATCGAAATTTAACTACTCACAATCGGACTTCAAAGTTGCAAAAGTGCCACCTTCCAGCGCTCGTAGTAGCAAAACCTTATCGTGAGACGCCGTGAGTACATCCGTGTAGGCTTGACGGCAGCATCCATGCTGCCAACACTCTCGATAAGGCCTTGCCACTACGAGCGCTGATTAAGGGAAGTAATTTTTGAATAAATCACCAACCAAGTTCTTCAATTTCTTGTATCAATGTCTTAACTTTGGTTTGGTCTGAATTTGATAGCTTCAAATTATCCAAGCGTTTTTTGAATAAGTTGAATGAAACCTGAGGGTTGAACTTTAAACCATTCATAAATAATTCTACCAGGTGCTTATAGAGATCAGATTGATCAAGGTGTTGGCTTTGAAAACACATATTGGCACTTTCAAAGGTTTCTATGTCTTCAATTTCCCATCCAAAGTCATTGAACAATAACGGTAGCCACAATACTTTTAATGGAAAACTGTCAGATCGTTGTTCAATAAATATACGTTTGAAGGTGTTTAGCCATACAGCATTCAATAAACTAAACATTTCACTGTTGTTTCTGAAAATATTAATGACATCGTGCGATAAAAAGTCATCCATCAAAAGATCTACTTCTTCTGCACTGTGAGCCTGTGAAATCTGTAATACAGTGTGATCCAGAAAACTCAATAGAACATTCTGGTCAAGGTTTGCTGTTGTTTCAGTGTTGTTGGTTACCAAATTATTCATTTTTGTTGCTCGCAATTTTCCATACTTTTTAATTCATGTAGCCACTCTTCAGAATACTCACAATCTCGATATTCTTTAAAGTAGGGGCCGCCAGTGGTAAAGTGGACAAGAGATACCTCCTTGTTGGTTTCGTCAAAACCCACCAAGTGATTCCATCGGCCTGGTAATTTACCAATCAAATCATCTGATTCTAGCCATTTAAATTGATGTAATTCCAGGCCAGATGCCTCATTTACATATTCTGGAGTCAGTTTCCGGCATTTTTTATTATTAAATAACATAACGCTGGTCCAGTTTTTCTTTTCATACCGACTTTGTGGGGCGCCCAGGAATTTCACTTGCTCCATAGGTACATGATTGTGTTTGACACACATAACGGCGCTCTTTTCATCGGCGTGATCAAATAGCTTGACGATATCGTCAAGCACAATCATGTCGCAATCCATAAAGACTGACCAGCCTTCGTAATTGCAGAGATAGGGTGTTAGAAATCGCGAAAAAGAAAAATCTGTAGACTGGAGTGGGTCGCGTTCACGCGTGTATATTGCACCTAGACTACTTAATGCAATCGGAATGATTGCAACCGGTTGAGAGGCGCGTTGTTGAATACTATGAGCGAGTACACTAAACGCAATAGACTCCCTCGGGTCATAGCCAATAAAAACTCGTAACAATTAATTCTCCATAGCATAATCTAATGAGACGTAGTTATACAATGCAGCTTGCATGCCTACAAAACGTTTTGTAGGCAGAAAGATTATTGATTGAGATCAGTGAAGCAATGTTGAATGGCAGCTTGCCAATCGCCGGAAATATCTTGCCGGTAGAGCGGAAAATTCGGAAACCATGGGCTTTGTAGTTCTGAAAATGTCCATCGCCATTCAGCGGGGTAAGGCACAAAAATGTTCGCCTGCTTGCCCAGTGCTGCACACAGGTGAGCATTGGTATTGCTGACAGCTATGTAGTTATCAATGAGCGTTAGAAATGCAAGGGTATCTTCCAGATCATTATTAATATAGGAAAAATTAAAGACTTTTCTACCGAGTGATTTTTCCAGTTTTTTAATGTCTGATTTTGTTGGGTCGCGTTGAATAATTAATACATTGGCGTCAATATATTTTAACATAACCCCCAGTTCTTCCGGTTCAATTCGTTTAAACAGCTGATTGAATAATGGTGATCCTGCTTGCCAGGTTACGGCAATATTACGTTTACCATTATTAGGCATGGCATTGTCGATGTTTTGTTGATTATTTGGGTTGTTACTTAAACGTATTGAGCAAGGTGTTTGGTCGTTTATCTGCTTGCAAAGTAATCGTGGCAATTCACTTACAGGAATGACTAGGTCATATTTCGTAAAATTTTTTTCAAAGCTAGTAATCTGGATATCATTAAGTGAACGTTGCAAAATGGTCTGCAGTCTTGGGTCTGTATAATAGGTGAGATTTGTATTAACTTTCTGCAATATTGCGACATATCGCAGAAAAAATATTTCGTCTCCCAGCCCTTGGTCTTTGTAGAGAAGTATGTTTTTCGATGCTAAATCAGTCGGCAAAATAGTTGGAATATCAGCAGTAAATTCTTTAATGCTTTTTCGATTTCGATACAAATCCCAGCCCGTTTCGAAATTCAATAACCCCAGCTCCATTAAACCGATATTCGTTAGAGCAACTTCTTTATGTTCAGGGTCTTGCGCTGCTCGCTCGAAATATTGTTTGGCCGCTTGGTATTCCTCCATGGATTGCAATACTTGTGCGATATTTAGCAGCGCAGAAGGTAAACCAGGGCATGCAAGAAGTGCTTTTTGATAATAATCGAGTGCTTGATTGTATTCAAATTTATAGTAATAGGCTAAGCCTATATTATTCAGCAGGGTCGGGTCATTGGGGTCGATAAGCAATGCGCGATCGAACAAGCTGATAGCTTTTGCATAGTTGCGTCGCTGTTGGTAGACGGTTCCTAGGTTAATTAAAGCATTTACGTATCGGGGGTCGATTTTCAGCGCTTTTTGATAGTAATAAATTGCGGTTTCCAATGCGCCTTCCGCCTTGAAAATATTTGCGATATTGTAAAGCGCCTGTGAGTACGAAGGATTTTGCTGCAATGCTTTTTCATAGGCTTGTTTGGCTTGGTGCGACTTGCCGAGTTTATCAAACACTACACCAAGGTTATTGTATGCTTCAGGGTAGATAGATTGTCGATCGATTGCTGCTATTAGCGCCGTTTCTGCAGCCTGTAGATCATTCTGTTGTGCGTGTATTATTCCCAGGATAAACCAGGCATGTGCATATCCAGGGTGCAGTTCAAGTACATTTTTTAGTAACTTTTTCGCCTCCTGCAATTTACCTTGTTGGAATAAATTGATGGGTGCTATTATTTTTTCTTGTAACATGTCAGTCGACGGCATATAAATCCAATAATTTGTGTTTTAATTGTTGTAGGCAAACATCCCAGCTCTGAGTTTTCAATTGACGGAAGGTCTTGAAACCGGGGAACCACGGGGAACAGGTTTCGATATCCATCCAGCGCCAATCAGGTGGGTAAGGAATTAGTACATTTGCTGATTTATTCATTGCGGCGAGCAAATGCAGATTAGTATTGCTTACACAAACTGAATCATCCAAAATGTTTAGTAAGCCCAGCATTCTGGATAGATCATCGTTGTAGTTAGATGTATCAACAATGTCTTGCTGCAGGCTATTTTTTAATTGATCAATCTCCTCTACCATTGGATTTCTCTGTAATACAAATAGCGTTCCCTTTAAACCCCTGAATAAATCTATCATCTTGTTCATTGGGAAAATTTTACTGAGATTATTTTGATTGGAGTAATGGTTGATGACTTCTGGTTGCGTTCCGGCCCGCCATGTAATGCCAATAAATGGGCGTGGCAGCGCAGAAAATTCAGCCGTGAGGTTATCCATCAGTTGTTTGTCTGGCTGATCAAATTTGAGGCTAGGTGGAATTTTTTCAACACTATCCATCGCTAGAATTAAAGGTAAATCATCAACCGTAAAATAGTAGTCACATGTAGGTGTTTTTTCGTGTTCCGTTAAGAGTCTGTCGATGAATGGGTTCTGCGCCTGCTTAAGCAGCAAAGGATATAATTTTTGACTGCAACGATAGGTAATGAATACTTCTTGCTGCTTAAGCAGGGGAAGAAAACGCAGGAAAAAGAGTTCGTCCCCGATTCCTTGGCTGTAACAGAAATAAAGGTGTTTTCCCTGGTAGTTTTTGCCTGGATTTATGGTTGATAACGTTTCCTTATGCTTTAAAAAACGGTGGCGTTGAAAGTAATGACCCCAGCCGTTAGCAAACTGGCCGAGGGTTAGTTCACATATGCCAAGATTTAATTCAGCATCATTGTGATTCTCATTGAAACTGAGACACGTCATATAACTTGCCATCGCCTGTTCAAACAATCCCATGGCGTTATAAGAGACTCCTAGATTGTAGTGTGCAAGTGCATTATTTGCTTCGATAGCAAGGGCTTTTTGGTAACATTGAATTGATTTTTCCAAATTATTCTGTAGGTAATAAACGCGACCGAGATTAATGTGAGCTTTAGTATGGCGAGGGGATAGCGAGAGTGCATCTAGAAGTATTTTTTGCGCTTCAGGTAAACGATTCATATCGCTTAGCAAACGGCCTAAATTGTTATGTGCGTCAATGTAATCCGGTTTTTCATCTATCGCCGCTTGAAATAGAGGCAATGCGATATCGGCTTGGTTTAATTTGTCATAAACCATCGCCAGATTATTTAAAATTGATGATTTATCATTACTGTGAATTAATAGATCCTGATAAATAGGAATTGCCTTTTTTCTAAGCGTACTTTCCAGCAGGCAGTTTGCAATACTAAACATTGTGTTGTCATTATCGAGTGATAAAATCAATGCGTCTATTTCTATGTGTTTGTTATGCTGGATGTAGTATTTGCATAAACTAATGGCTATGTTTTGTCGTTCTGGATTATCCTTTATTAGTAATTCCAGTATCTCTTGCCCCAGTAATAACTGATTAGTCTCAATGAAAGACAGTGCAAGATAATATTTTGCATGGATGTTGTTTTTTTCTAGATTGAGGGTTTTTTGCAGTGCTAATATGGCGTCAGAAAACTTCCGCTCTTTGTAGTATGTCAGGCCTAAGTTAAATTGTGCGTCAATATAGTTAGGATTGATTGCTAAAGCCAGCCTAAAATATTCGAGAGACTTTGCATATACACACGTTTCCAAATATACCGAGCCCAGCAAGTTGAGCAGTTCAATATCTTCTGGTGTTTTCTCAATGGCGGATGTTAGATATGCGATGGCCGGTTTAAAGTCTTTTTTCCGAAAGTAAATAACTCCCAATAGTTTCTCTATTACAGTATCGGCGGGGTGGTTCGCAATATGTTCCAATGCGAAACTCTCAGCTTGTAGCAGATTGTTGCCTCTTAAATGCTTGATCGCTAGCTCTATGTTGCTGTGTGAGTTACTGTGTGGCTGAGTCTGCATTAATCTATTATCTGCATAGTGTGTTTACAGTGCTTTATTGCGTCTTGCCAGCTGCCATCTATCGCTTGTCGATAAATTTTGCTATTGGGCTGCCAGTAAGATTTATCTATGTTGCTAAGCCAGCGCCATTCAGGTGGATTGGAAACAAAGATATGAGATGACTTGCCCAATGATTCTCGCAGGTGAACATAAGTATTGCTCACCGCAAAATATTCGTCTATCAATTGTAAAATACAGAGCATTTTTTCTAATTGATTGTGAAACGGCGAGGCGTCGAGTATGGGTCGGTTCAATTGTTGCGACAAATACTTTAAATCTTCATTATTTGCGTTAACTTGCAGGCAGATGAGTGTGCCATTTATTGGGCGCAATAAGTTGATCAAGTATTCGATATCTATAGTTTTATGGTAGTTGCCAACGCGTTTGTTATTTTTCAAAATACCAGCTTGCCAGGTGAACCCGATGTAGGGAGGCGAACCGAATTGGTTCAATGTCTGCCTTATGCGTGTAAGTGTTGATGCGTCAGGTGTTAGCTTTATGGGTTGTGGTGTATCAATAGCATGGCGATGTTCAAATAAATAGGCAATATCACCAATAGAAAATTGATAGTCATATTGGTCTTCTATATTGTCGTTTGCATACACATTTTCAAAGCAGCTCAAGTCTTTAATCAATGGATAAAGTTTCTCTGAGCTACGGTAGGAAAATTTCGCGGCAATACTATTGAGCAGCGGTGCAAACCGTAAGAATAGCAGTTCATCCCCAATTCCTTGATCTTTTCGCCAAAGAATTTTTTTGTCAGTCAAGCAGAGTGAGTCTCTATCTGGGAAGGGAGACGAGTTTCCCTCAATAACACCGGGTCTAAAACGGTGATTGTCCCAGCCGTTTTTAAAGTCTTCAGTTAACAATTGTGTAAGTGCCAGATTATTGAGCGCCATTGATCGGTCAATGGAGTCATTGTTTTGGTTTTTATTTACCGCCATTTCAAACAGAGAAATTGATTTTGTAAACTGGCCAACTTCTCGTGTAACATGGCCGAGATTATTGAGGAGTTGGGTGTCGTCAGGTGATATCTCGAGTGCTTTTTCTAGCGACTCAATGGATTGTTGATGTGCTCGATTCTCCTGGTGTATTAGCCCAAGATAATTCAAAGGTAATACGTTGTCTGGCGTCAGAGAAAGCGATTGTAAGAAATATTTTTCAGCATTTGCCATATTACCGAGTTTAAACCAGGCGTATCCCAGGCTGTTGAGGGTTTCAGGGAGTGCTTCATTGCCATCTGCTAGCGCCTTGCTAAAACATTCGATGGCTTTGTCGAGTTTTTCTTGGTGTATGTAAATAGAGCCTAGGCCATTTAGTGCGATGGAAAAATTTTGATTGTAAGTCAGTGATAGTTTGTAGTATTTTTTTGCGATCTCCAGCTGATCTTCGGTTTCATAAATGTTTGCCAAATTATTTAGTGCTTTGAAATGCTTTTTGTCATATTTTATAGCATTAAGCAACGCCTTCTTGGCGTCGCTGGTTTTATTTTTTTTTAAATAGGCGTTGCCGAGATTGTAGTGAGCTTCGGCATAGTATTTGTCCGCTTTGATAGCGCGTTTTAAATAACGTATAGCTTCACTGTTTTCGTTCAGATCCATTAAGGTTGTGGCGAGGTTGGTGAAGATCTGGGCGTTTTTAGGGGCTAAAGCAACGGCTTTTTTGAAATACGTTATGGCATCTAGTTGTTTATTCTGCGCATCGGCAACGATGCCCGCCAGGTTTAATGCGTCGATGTCATTGTTATTATTTTGCAATAAATGCTGACATATTTGATTCGACTGCGCGAACTCTCCTTGTTGAAAAAAAGAATATGCGGTTGCTATATCGTCGGTTTCTATCAAAGCAGGATTCTTCATTCGCTTAATTGATTGATGGAATAAGTTATTGCTTTCAGCATGAAACATGCCAGTGATTTTTACTTACAATTGGAGTTCAGGGCTGCAAAAGTGCCTCTTTCCAGCGCCCGTAGCGGCAAAACCTTATCGAGAGTGTTGCCCTATGTGCCACATGGATGCTGCCGTCAAGCCTACATAGGGGTATTCCCGGCGTCTCTCGATGAGGTTTTGCCGCTACGGGCGCTGGTTATGGGAAATAGTTTGAACTCTGATTGTGAGTTCTTGTATTCCCCTGCTCTGCATGAACCATAAGTTGCTTTTGAATTGCACTTTATTCCGTTTACATTTTCATATTACAAGTCTGCCAAGTTGAGTGTTTTACTGAGCCAATAGGTTTTACTGAATGCTTGTGAGGCTAAAAATAAAGGAAGTGAATCGTTGCTATATAAATTGCGTAAAATCAAAGATTTATACTATAGCTAAATATAAGGCTCTGTATTTAAAAGGAAAAAAACTGTCAATTAGGCGACGTTTTTTTGACATTACATATTCTTCGTGCTTTACTTAACGCCATCAGTAGGGAGCATGGCTTACCAGACACATTATATAACGCAGAATCGGAGTTCAACACTCTCGATAAGGCATTGCCAATGCGGGCGCTGGTTATGGGAAAAAATTTGAACGCCATAATTTGTGTAAATAATAAAAAAACAGTCTGTGGAATAAGCCAGAGGTGAAATCTAGCGTTTGTGCAAACGAATCGTATAAATTATTAATCGTTTTATTAACGAGGGAGTCATATGTCGAATTCATCTACAGTGCTGATTATTGAAGAAGACACTCAAAAGCGCCAGATCTATAAGAGCGTGCTGGAGTTTGTTGAACAAGAGGGACGCATAACGGATTGTCGTCACTGGAAAGAAACAGTGACGCAATCGAACAATACGTTTGGGGCAGTATTATTGGGTGATTGTGGTTCCGACGAGATCATGAAAAAAGTTTTTGATGGTATTCGTGAGGTTGATCAAGACATACCTATTATCCGACTCGTTGAAAAGTTAAAGAAACTCCCTAAAAATATTTCAGACATTGAAACGACGATTCAGTCGAATTCATTTAACACGATAGACTTACCCCTGAAATATGTTCAGTTAACGGATGTGT
Source organism: uncultured Ectothiorhodospiraceae bacterium (assembly GCA_945787125.1). Taxonomy (GTDB): domain Bacteria; phylum Pseudomonadota; class Gammaproteobacteria; order S012-40; family S012-40; genus CALZHW01. The sequence continues at coordinate 11,237 of CALZHW010000001.1, read as the reverse complement.
TACATCAAGCCACGGTATTTCGTATCAGTCAACAAAAACCCAAAGACAGTCGCTCAACAGAATTATTTAGAAGTCTGGTGGGTAATAGCCGAAGTGTCACCGCCGTACGCGAAATGATGGCACAGGTTGCAGACTCAGATGCTACTGTATTAATTCTCGGTGAATCAGGCACGGGCAAAGAAGTTGTTGCGCGTAATCTGCATTACAATTCCAGTCGCAGAAACAAACCATTTGTACCGGTTAATTGCGGTGCGATTCCGGCAGACTTGTTAGAAAGTGAATTATTTGGCCATGAAAAAGGCGCATTTACCGGCGCTATCAGTGCGCGTCAGGGTCGATTTGAACTGGCAGAGGGCGGTACGTTATTTCTCGATGAAATCGGGGATATGAGCCTGCATATGCAAGTTAAGTTGTTGAGAGTTTTGCAAGAACGCACCTATGAGCGAGTGGGTAGCAATCGCAGCATGAAGGCAGATGTCAGAATCGTTGCGGCCACTCATCGTCATCTCGAAAATCTAATTAGAGATGGAAAGTTCCGTGAAGATCTATATTACCGGCTGAATGTTTTTCCCATTGAGATGCCACCTTTGCGCGATAGGCTTGATGATATTCCGTTGTTGGTGAATGAATTAATCGCGCGCATGGAAGCGGAAAAACGTGGCTCAGTGCGATTAACCCCTGGGACAGTTATGGCACTTTGCCAGTACCGTTGGCCTGGCAACGTGCGTGAACTCGCTAACCTGATCGAGCGTTTGGTTATTATGTATCCTTATGGTGTGGTAGATATTGCTGATTTGCCTGAAAAATTTCAGCCCAAGGGCAAAGTAGTGATGGCAGATGAAGTGGCTGAGGAACGTAAACTGGTGCAGGCGCAATTGGCAGTCAGTCAAGCTATTGCGGCTAGTTCAGTGGAAATGTTTTCTTCGCCGACCTCAAACCCAAGGTTGCCAAGTGAAGGTTTAGATCTAAAAGAACATCTCAGTAACCTGGAGTTTAACCTGATTAAACAAGCGCTTGATGATGCCGAAGGGGTTGTGGCGCATGCCGCGAAGCGATTGAAAATGCGTCGTACAACGCTGGTCGAGAAACTCCGTAAATATGGATTGCAACGTCATCCTGAGCCGTCAAGGGTTTGACATGAAGAAAAAAGCTCTTTTAAGTTATTGAATTAAAAGAGCAATGCACGGGCATAGTTCTTGCTCCGCTAACAATGCTACTAGAAAGTCGCATTGCCAACGGAGCAAGAAGTGCAAAAAACCAATTCAACCAAACAGCTTGATCTTACTAGTCTTGAAGATGCCTTCAGTCAGTTTAACCTCTGTTCCGAAAAACTTTCTGAAACCTATCGAGATCTCGATAGACAAATTCTAACGCTCACCCAGGAGTTAGCGACCGAACGCTCCAAAAGCCATTTGCAAATTAGCGAGAAAGAACGCTATGCCAATCGGCTCTCACAATTATTATCTGCTTTACCAGCCGGTGTTGTCGTTATTGATATTCGCGGGCGTATTCAGCAAAGCAATCCAGCAGCGCTTGAACTTCTTAATGAGCCCTTAGATGGTGAGTTATGGCGTGACATTATCGATCGCACTTTTGCTCCCAGTTTTCAAACCGGGCAGGAAGCACGGCTTAAAGATGGGCGTGTGGTCAGTTTGTTAACCTGCCCACTGGGTAACGAGCCTGGACAAATTATTTTACTTGTCGATGTTACTGAAACTCGTTTACTACAGCAAGCATTGGAGCGACATCAGCGACTATCTAGCATGGGAGAGATGAGTGCCAAACTCGCTCATCAAATTCGTACTCCATTAGCCTCTGCATTATTGTATATATCGAATCTGGCGAAAGGTGATTTGCAGGTAGCTGATCGAACAAAATTTGTTTCGAAAGCATTGGCAAGACTTCAGCACTTAGAAAAAGTGGTTGAAGACATGCTTTCATTTAGCCGCACGGGTGATCACGTCCAAGATACTTTTTCCGTTAGTGACTTGATTAATGAATTAAAAACAGCCATGGAAACCCATCTTGTTGCCAGTGCAACTTGCTTAAGCATTGATATTTCTAGCACTAATCAGGAAATGTTGCAGGCCAATCGCTCTGCCTTATTAGGTGTATTACAAAACTTAATCAGTAATGCAATGCAAGCTTGTGGTGTTGGCGGGCGGTTGACGATACGCACCCGTATCGCTGAACAAATTCGAGGTTTACCCGCAGTAGATATTATATTGAACGACAATGGTCCTGGTATTTCCACTGAAAACCAAGAAAAAATATTCGAGCCATTTTTTACCACACGATCGGAAGGTACGGGCCTAGGACTAGCAGTAGCAAAAGCCGTGATAGAAAATCATGCGGGTAGCATCTGGGTCGAATCCAGTAATGACACGGGTACCAGTTTCGTCATACGTTTGCCAAAGTTTGGTGGCGTAAAAAATTCGTTTCAATCATTCTAACCAGAACACAAGGGAATTATTAAATGAGCCACTCCAGCATAATGATTGTTGAAGATGACAATGACTTGCGAGAAGCCTTAAGCGATACATTAAAACTCGCAGGTTACACCATCCTGGAGGCCAATAACGGCAATGTTGCGTTAGATATGTTGAATAATGAAAACGTCAGCATGGTGGTATCTGATGTTCAAATGGATGGAATGGACGGCGCGACCCTGCTCAAACGCATGAAATCAGCACATCCTGATATTCCGGTGGTGTTAATGACGGCTTACGGCACAATCCAGAAAGCAGTGGAAGTCATGCAAAACGGTGCGGTGGATTATTTAGTAAAACCGTTTGAGGCAGAAGTGCTGGTTAATATGGTCAGTCTTTATGTTGCTGGTGAAACGGATACAGAGAATTTTGTCGCAGAAGATGCTGCAACCAAAGAAGTCCTTGTGTTGGCGCAAAAAGTAGCTGAGAGTGATGCCACCGTATTAATCAATGGTGAAAGTGGTACCGGCAAGGAGGTTTTTGCTAAAGCTATTCATCGTTTTTCCAGTCGAAGTGAGGGACCCTTTGTTGCTATTAACTGTGCAGCAATACCTGAAAATATGCTTGAAGCCATGTTGTTCGGTTATGAAAAAGGGGCGTTTACTGGTGCGTATAAATCCTCGCTTGGTAAATTTGAATTAGCTAATGGTGGGACATTGTTATTAGATGAAATTTCCGAAATGGATATGGGGTTGCAAGCCAAACTACTACGGGTATTGCAAGAACGTGAGGTAGAACGACTCGGTGGTAATAATCTTATTCAACTCGATGTTCGGGTGGTGGCAACCACTAATCGCGATATGAAACTGGAAGTGAAAGCAGGGCGCTTTAGAGAAGATCTATATTATAGACTCAATGTCTTTCCGCTAGGTTTGCCGCCATTGCGGGAGCGCAAAGATGATATCGTTCCATTAGCAGAATACATGATTCGTCGCCACGTAGAAGGTAGTGGAAAACCCATTCCAACACTGGATTTATCCGCTAAAGAGGCACTATTATCCCACCACTGGCCGGGCAATGTCAGAGAGTTAGATAATGTTGCCCAACGTGCTTTGATTCTTCAGTCCGAAGGGGTGATAAGTGGTAAACATGTTATGTTTGAGGCGGAAAATGTGGCACTCGTTGCATCGCCAATCTCAACAGTTGTTTCGCCAGAGAGCGGTACGTTTTTTAATGATAATTCCACCGAAGAATGCCTAGAGCAGGATAGTGATTTGCTTGGCGATAATATGAAAAATCAGGAGTATCGATTAATTGTTGAGGCATTAACCAATACCAATGGCAGTCGAAAAAGTGCCGCTGAAAAACTGGGTATCAGTCAACGTACCTTACGCTACAAGCTCGCCAAAATGCGCGAGGCCGGCATGTTGGTTCCGGCAGCTTATGGAAACTAATTAAGAGGGGCGTTTGCGATGAACAAAATTAATATGAATCAAGCATTGATCGATATGCAGCGTCTGGCGGCTAACGCTCAGATTAAACCGACTCAATTGGAGCCGAATGTTAATCAACCAGAAAATTTTACTGCATTACTGAAAACTGCGGTTGAAAGTGTTAACGCATTACAAAAAGAATCCGGTGCATTAAAAAAGTCATTTGAGTTGGGTGATCCCAATGTAGATTTACCACAGGTTATGGTGGCTTCACAAAAAGCAGGGCTAGCATTTCAGACAATGTTAAAAGTCAGAAACGATTTAGTGCAAGCATATAAAGATGTAATGAGTATGGGTGTTTAATAAATGGCAGTAGCAAGCGCTGAAGAAGCAAACCCGGCAGGACAAAGTTTATCGGCGGCCGAAGCGGGTGGCAATATACCTGCAACGGTAAGCAATAATTTTCCGATAGAAGGTGATGCCAACCCGGAAGGGAATATCATTTCTCAACGCTTTAGTGGGCTCTCGCGCACGCGTCAACTACAGCTGGTTTTATCTGTAGCGGCAACAATTGCAATGATAGTCGTGCTTTTCCTATGGTCTTCAGAACCTAATTATAAACTCGTTTACGGCAAGCTAACTGAGAAGTCCGCTGCGGAAATTGCCGGCGTGCTTGATCAGGAGGGTTATAAATATAAATTTGATTCATCTACGGGAGAATTAAAAGTACCGGCCGCTGATATCCATAATGTGCGCTTAAAACTCGCTGCGCAGGGCTTGCCAAAATCTGACGGCAATGGCTTTGAGGTGTTGGATCAGCAGCAAAGTTTTGGTACCAGCCAGTTTATGGAAAAGGCGCGCTATCATCGCGCATTAGAAGGCGAGCTTGGGCGAACTGTCGCGAGTTTCACAGCAATAGAATCCGCGCGAGTTCATTTGGCGATTCCCAAACGGTCGGTTTTTATTCGACATAAAGAAGACCCCAGTGCATCTGTGATGGTTTTACTTATTCCCGGCAAAATGTTGGATGAAAACCAAGTGCAATCAATAGTTCATATGGTGGCCTCCAGTATTCCGGATTTAAAACCTGGAAAAGTGACTGTTGTTGATCAACGTGGAAAACTGCTCAGTAAAAAAGAACTCAGTGGTGACATGGCAATGTCTACCGCGCAATTTGACTATAAGCGCAACCTGGAAGAGTATTACATTGAGCGTATTGAACGCATCCTGATGCCAATAGTTGGCTTTGAAGGGGTGCGCGCCGAAGTTGATACGCAAATTGATTTTACCTCGATTGAAAAAACCCAGGAAAGTTTTAATCCTGACCTACCAGCTTTGCGCAGTGAGCAGACATCCTCTGAGCAAAGCAATGGTGGTGATGCCGGTAGCATCCCTGGGGCGTTAACCAATCAACCACCAGGTGTTGCAACAGCACCGCAGACGATGACACGAGCAGGGAAAGAAGCCAGCAGTGGCCCGTCTCGTTCCAGCCGTCAAGAAACCTTCAATTATGAACTCGATAAAACCATTAGTCATTCCAAGCAAGCGCCTGGCACCTTACGCCGGTTGTCGGTAGCAGTCGTGGTCGATGATAGGACATCATATGATACAGACGGTAATATGGTACGCACGGCCTTGGTGCCGGAAGAAATTCAGCAGATGACTGATCTTATTCGAGATGCGGTAGGTTACAGTGCTGCGCGTGGTGATAGCGTGAATGTAATCAATGCATCCTTTATCAATTCTGCAGCGATTCCAGAGAAGCCTGCTGGACCAATTTGGGTGCAAAATTGGTTCATCGACATTGCCAAACAAGCCGTTGGTGTTATTTTCATACTGTTAGTCATTGCATTGTTTCTGCGTCCTGTGATTAGAGAGCTGACATATAAAGTACCTGAAGTTATGGAAATTGAAGAAAAAACCATTGAAGAACAGGTCGTCGAGGAAGATGTTACAACACAAGGTGGCCTGAGTCGGGTTCAATGGGAAGAGTTAGGTATCAGCTTTGATGAATTTGAAGATATGCTTAGTCAGCTCAAAGATTTAGCCGCAGGTGATCCACGGATTGTGGCGCAAGTTATTAAAACCTGGGTTACCCTGGACGACGAAATGTAAGGAATAGATTGTGGCGAAAAACGACGGGA
>CALZHW010000001.1:0-5131 GCA_945787125.1 uncultured Ectothiorhodospiraceae bacterium | reverse complement strand
TTGGAGGGTATTCAACCTTCTGCATTGCAAGAGTTAAACGATATCATGGAGCGACAGTTCGCGGGCAATACCAATGTTAAATCTTCCTCGGTTGGCGGTGTTAAAACGGCGGCAAACATTCTTAATGTCTTGGATAGCACAATGGAGTCAGAAATTATCGAAGGCGTTAAAGATATAGACAGTGATCTGGCTGAAACCATTGAAGAGCTTATGTTTGTCTTTGATAACCTGATTGAAGTTGATGATCGAGGTATTCAATCATTGCTTAAAGAAGTGTCGAGTGATGATCTGGTCTTAGCCCTTAAGGGAGCCGACGAAGCCATTAAAGAAAAAATATTCAAAAACATGTCCAAGCGCGCAGCAGATATTTTGCGGGACGATTTGGAATCCAAAGGGCCCGTGCGCTTGGCTGATGTGGAAGTCGCACAAAAATCGATTGTAGCAGTGGCTCGTCGTATGGCAGATGCCGGCGAAATCATGTTAGCCAGCGGTGGAGAAGACTTTGTCTAGACGCATAATTAATGGTACCACTGATTCTCAGTTTACGCTTTGGGATTTACCCATTGTGGGTGAAGGTGAGCCACCTGTCACTGTGATAAATGCTGAAACAATGCTACCGACTGCAGAAGATATAGAAACGATGCAGCAGCAAGCTTCCAAAGAAGCCTATGATGAGGCTTATGCAAAAGCCTATGCCGAGGGTCTGGAAGTTGGCAAGAAAGAAGGTCAGCAGCAAGGAATCACTGCGGGGAAAGCGGAAGGTTATGCCGAAGGTATCAAACAAGGCAGTGCGGTCACAGAGGAAAACAATGCCCAATTGAAGTCTATTATAACCAGCTTGACCGTGCCTTTGGCTGAGTTAGACGATACGGTGGAGAAGGAGTTGGTGTTCCTCGCAATGACAACCGCGCGTCATTTGATCCGTCGCGAATTAAAGGTTGAGCCGACGCATGTTATTGCTGCAGTAAGACAAGCCGTAGAGCTGCTGCCCATCTCAGCGCAAAAAATTAAAAATTATTTGAACCCAGAAGATGCCATCTTGGTTCGAGAAGCGTTATCCGTGAGTGATGATGAAGAGCAGCGTTGGAAAATTGTTGAAGATCCGATAGTCAGCCGTGGTGGTTGCAATGTTGAATCGGAATACTCGCGCATCGATGCAACCATTGAAAGTCGGATTAATTCTGTTATTGCCCAGATTCTTGGTGATGAAAGAGAATCAGCGAGTCAGGATGTTGCACTCCATGAATCGCAGTAATATCTGGAAAAGTCGGTTGGAAAATTGCCGGGAAAAAATTGAAAAAACTCAGCCAGTCTGTGTCGAAGGTAAACTGACGCGAATGGTAGGCTTAACGCTGGAGGCGATGGGCTGCCAAGCACCGATTGGTGCCCGTTGTCGTGTTGTTGGCCCTGATAACTCTGAAGTTGAAGCGGAAGTTGTTGGATTTAGTGCGGATAAGTTGTATTTAATGCCCACAGGTGACATGCGTGGTATTTCACCTAATGCGCGAGTGATCCCGACGAATCGTGTTTATCAAGCGCCTGTGGGTAAAGCTTTGCTGGGTCGAGTGATTGATGGCGCGGGAAATCCATTGGATAATCTTGGTCCTTTGCGAGCTGAAACCAGTGTGTCAATTCACGGTAAACCCATTAACCCATTGTCCAGAGAGCCCATTAGTGAACCATTAGATGTGGGCGTTAGAACCATTAACGCTTTATTAACCGTAGGCCGTGGGCAACGCATGGGATTATTTGCTGGCAGCGGGGTGGGTAAAAGCGTGTTACTGGGAATGATGACTCGCTTCACCGAAGCCGATGTTATTGTCGTTGGATTAATTGGTGAACGTGGTCGAGAAGTTAAAGAGTTTATTCAGAACATTCTTGGTGAAGAAGGCTTATCTCGCGCAGTGGTGGTGGCAGCGCCCGCTGATAGTACACCGGTACTGCGTATGCAAGGTGCCTCACTGGCCACCAGCATTGCTGAGTATTTTAGAGATCAGGGCAAAAACGTTTTATTATTGATGGATTCATTAACCCGTTATGCGCAGGCACAACGAGAAATCGCTTTGGCAATTGGTGAGCCACCTGCAACCAAAGGTTACCCGCCGTCTGTCTTTGCTAAAATTCCGCAGTTGGTTGAGCGAGCGGGCAATGCCGATAAAGGTGGTGGTTCTATTACCGCAATTTATACCGTACTGACTGAAGGTGATGATCAGCAGGACCCGATTGCTGATTCCGCGCGCGCGATTCTTGATGGCCACATAGTCTTGTCGCGTCAAATTGCTGAATCAGGGCGTTATCCTGCGATTGATATTGAAGCATCAATCAGTCGAGTAATGACGGAAATCGTGAGCGATCAGCACATTAAACTTACTCACCGATTTAAGCAGATTTATTCAACCTACCAACGTTCACATGATTTAATTAGTGTCGGCGCCTATGTGGCGGGTAGCGATCCAAAAATTGATGAGGCGATTGCGCTATTTCCTGAGTTAACGAATTTCGCACAACAGCAGATTAACGAACCGGTCACTTATGAGCAAAGTATGGCCGGGTTATTTGCCTTGTTTGGTGTCATTCCTGAGTCTGCGAGTAATACCTCTCCAGCTGCAGAGATTAATCTTTAATGAAAAAATCAAAACAATTGGAGCCTATTGAAAATTTCAATAAACAAAGAGAAGAAACGGCAATCAAGCAGTTAGCGCTAACGACGCAGGAATTAGCGCAGCAAAAACAACGTCTGTTCGACCTTGAAAGTTACCGTGCTGACTATGGCAAACAATTCGCCGCCATTTGTGAGGTCGGTTTGAATGCAAGTAAGCTGCGGGAGTATCAACGTTTTTTGGAGAACTTGTCGAATGTGGTGGAGCACCAAAAATCTTCGGTTAGACTGTTAGATCAGCAATTGGATGAAAAAAAGCGGCAATGGCTCGCCGCACGCAGCCGAACAAAAGCGCTGGAAACGGTAAAAGACCGTTATGAACGGCAAGAAACGCTGATCGATGAAAAAAAATTACAGAAAGAAATCGACGACCGTGGTTCTAGAATTGTAAAAGATTGAGTAATAATTCATTATTGTTTTCAACGGTTGAAAAAGTGCCACCTTCTAGCGCCCGTAGTGGCGTACCTTACCGAGAGGCGCCGTGAATACGTCCCTGTAGGCTTGACGGCAGCATCCATGTTGGCTCACAGGGCAACACTCTCGATAAGGCACTGCCACTACGGGCGCTGATTATGGGGGAATTTAAACTCCGTTTGTGAGTCATTAGGAACGTGCACGTTCCTTAGCATGTACCACTCTCCTTTCATTGGCATTTAAATTGCTGATACCTTCCTGAAGCACAAAACATTTTTCTCATTATTTTATGGCTGACGTATCAAACGTCACTTAAGGACTTTTTGTATGCTTGAATCCGGTTCTCCATTATTTCTTGATAATACTGGGCCTCAGAAAAAAATCGAGAGTGGCACGTCAGCAGGATCAAGAAGCCGCGAATCGGCTCAATTCTCTGATTATTATCAGCGTGCAAGTTACGATACCGGACGTGATAGTGGCCGACCCACTATTGAGAAAAAATCATCATCAGAATCTGAGAAACAGGTGCAGACATCAAGAAAAAGCTTTGCCAAATCAGCTCAATCGACAAATGATACTGAAAGAGCGGCAGAGCGATCCGCATCAATAAAAGATGAGACGACTGTTGGTGACGAAACAAACAATAAGACAAATGATATTCCGTATCAAGAAGATAGTGCAGAAACCACGTCGGTACTTCCGCAAGATGTAAGCTTAGCTGAAGAAACAGCGGAGCATGATTCTGAGCGCGAAAACCCCGTGTTATTTTTACCCGTCATTCCTCAGGCAGTGGAACAAGCGACCACGTTGATTGAAACTGAAAATGCTGCGACGGAGGACTCAGTCGCTACGCTCGTAGCAAAGGCAATAAAAAACGAGGAGTTGTTGCGAGAAACCCAATTTAAGCTTAGTCAAGCGAGTACGAATGCAATTCATGCAGATAATAGTGAACAAACTATTATTGACGAATCATTTTCAGATGCAGTGCAGTCGATGGTGAAAGTCTTACCTGAGGGGCAAGATGCTGTTAGAAAAAATCTTGCTTTGGAAAAAACCGCCGCCGCATTGCAGCAAGATCTCCGATTGCAACAAAACGCTGAAAAATTGTCACTAAGTTCAGAGCTGGAAGAATTGGCAAGCCTTGATGATGACAAACTCGAAGCGTTTGTCACCAGTATTTTTGACCGATTAAACATGAGTAAAAGTAATATTGAATCCATTTTTGCCGCTAAGGCAAGCGGTGAAAAAGCATTGTTGAGTAGTGAGTTTTTAGAGAAAATATCAACAAAGCTAACGGCAGAAGTGGCGGATAAAAGTATCTTGCCGTCATCATTGCCACAAAATATTGGTCAAAGAAGTGCGATCATCAATGCGCCGCAACAATTTACTCTGGGTACGCCGTTTAATCAGCCAGAATGGGGTGACGAGTTTGGTAAGCGGATTAAGTTTATCATGAACAATAATATCCAAACGGCTGAACTGCGACTCGATCCTGCTGAGCTTGGCAAAATCAATATCAAAATCAACATGAGTAGCGAGCAGGCAAATTTGACGTTTACTAGCGCAAATCAGAATGTCAGAGACGCCATAGAAACAGCACTACCACGCTTGAAGGAAATGCTCGCTGAATCAGGCCTGCAATTAGGCAATACTGATGTCGCTTCGCAATTTCAACAGCAAACCAGTCAACAAGAAAATACATCGGGTGAAGCAGGCAGCGTAGAGTCCACACTCACCGAGCAGGAAGAGATGATGCTGGCGGAAGAGGCATCGAGACAAAAATTACAGTATGCTGTGGACGGTATGATCGATTATTTTGCTTAAGCTAATTCATCCATTTGAAAGCATGTATTGGTGCCAATATTATCCCGCAAAAGCCAGTATTCGTGCCTAACTGATTTTTCCAGTAATATCAGATGGTTATTTATCCTGCTTGCTGAGAACTCCAGTCAATTCTTGACGTAACACAGCACAAAAGGTACGTTACTCTATATTGTAGATTATAGGGTATTCACAGACATGCTTGAACTTCAACGGATAATGCTTAAGGCTTTTGCC